>JBARRS010000197.1:0-5820 GCA_049644345.1 Gaiellaceae bacterium | reverse complement strand
GCGACGTCCATCAGCCATGGGTCGTCGAGCGTCTGGAAGTACATCGCCAGCCCGGCCCGCATAGCCTCACGGGTCTTCGGGTGCCCGAGCACGATCCTGCCCTCGCTGGCGATGCCGTCGATCGTCCGCTCCGGTCCCTTCGCCAGCTCCATCACGAGCACTTCCTCCTCGCCGAGCAGCTCGACCAGCTCTTCGAGCCGGAGCGCCTCCGCCACTCCGGGCCGGTTCTCGAGCAGTTGCCGCCGCCGGTCCGCCCACGCTGACACGATGCGGAAGCCGCGCGAGCCGGACGACGAGCGTGGCTTGACCGCGACCTCTTCGCCCGGGTAGCCGAGCTCCTCGGCGGCCGCGGCGATTCCCTCCGCTCCTGCGGCGACGACGAACTTCGGCGTCTGCGGCAGCCGCCGGTACGTCTCCGCCTTGTCGTTGCCGACGCCAACGGCCTCCGGCGAGGAGACGAGCACGACGGTCTCGCCGAAGCGCTGCTTCGCCTCGGCGAGCGCGAGCAGCTCGAACGACGACTGCGGCAGCACCGCGTCGATCCGTTCGCGCTCGCAGAGCTCCAGCAGCGCTTCGACGAAGCCTTGATCCTCGCCGCCCGGGACGACGTGGAACGAATCGCAGAGGTGGCGGCCGATCGCCAGCTCCGACATGTCCGTTCCGACCAAGCGGAGCCGCCGCTCGCCGTTCTCGCGCAGCGCGCGGACGAGCGCTGCCGTACCCGGCACGCCCGACGCGGTCAGGAGCACGGTCAGCTCCTTCACGACAAGTCGATGCGGTCCTCTTGGAGCTGCACGAGCCGTCGCTCGCGCTCCGCGTCCAGCATCGAGAGCATCGTCTCGCGCATCGTGCCGCCTGGGTAAGTCCAGATCTCAGGGTGCGTCAGCAGCTGAAGCCAGTCGAGACTCCGCGTCACCAGCTCCTCGTGTGGACAGCTGTGTCGCCAGCGCTGGTTCGAGTCGGAGCGGTAGTGCTCGGGGTCGAAGAAGGGCGGTTGCATCACGTTGACAGCGCCGTCGACCGGAGCGGACATGTGCTCCGGATCCGGGTTGTGCCAGGCGACGAAGGCGTCGAACCTGTCGTCGAGCTCGGCGCGCGGCCAGACCGCGTGCAGGCCGACTCGATGGCCTAGCCGTCGAAGTCGCTCCAGCGCCTGTTCGCCCTCGAGCGAGGCGAGGTTGTAGAAGACGCTCTGGGTCATCAGGAAGTACGTCGCGCGCACGCCGAGCCCGGCCTCGAGCTCGGCCACCTCCAGCGCAGCCTCGAGCGAAAGGTCGACGTCGTGGCGAAGCAGCAGGTCGCCGGCCCGCGGCTCGGCGTCGAAGAACGCGAATCGGTAGCCGCCCGCCTTCGCCGCGTCCAGCAGCTCCCGGTAGTGATCGAGATCGAACGCGCAGCTCATTCGCCACACCTTCGACGCGGTGCGTGACAGACACGCACGCCGTCAAGCGTTACGCTCGCCGTGGGGAGGAGGCTGGGTACACCGAGCCCGGGACACGTCCCAAAGTGACGCGGCTCGGCCGTCCCCGCCTTCACGCTCGCACCTCGACAGGCTCGACGTCGATGCTGACCAGCGTCGCCGCTGCCTCGGCGCGCTCGAGTGCCTCGACGTTCGTCTCTCCGACCGCGATCACGTAGCCGCGGCGGTCGCCGTCCAGCCTTACCGGCCGGATCGTCTCTCCCTCCTGGATGAACAGGTCCGCCTGGACGACGCCGGGAAACGCGAGCACCTTGTCGAGCGGGCCGACGCTCCGCACGCGCCCGATCGGTAGCGGCCCGGGTGACGCGGTCAGGAACCGGATCGCGAGCGGCTGGCTGAACTTCGGCGCGACGAGCTCGTCCGGCACGGCGAGGCCGAGCGCCTGCCGGAGCGCGATCTCGACCAGGTCGACCCCAACGGCGTAATGCGCCAGGTCGGCCATCTGCCCGCCGGGGACGCGCGCAGCGCACTCGACGATCCGCACACCGTCCTCGCTCGCGATCAGCTGCGGGAATGCGATCCCGTCACGGAGCCCGAGCGCGTGAACCGACTCGACCGCGACGCTCTCGCACTCGGCGAGCGCGTCCGCGAACAGCGTCGAGGGATAGACGTGGATCCAGCCGACGCCGAACCCGATCCCCGGCGGCCGCAAACGATCGGACAGCGTCAACAGCGTCACCTCGCCGTCACGGGCGACTGCCAGGCCGTTCAGCTCGATCCCGTCGACGAACTCCTCGACGATCGCCTCGCTCGTCGGCGACTCGGACAGGGCCGCATGAAGATGCGCGGCGAGGTCGTCCGGCGCGATCAGGTGGAAGAGGCCACGCTGGCCCCCGGAATCGGCGGGCTTCAAGACCGCGGGGAGGCGGACGGTTCCGAGCGCCGCCCGTCCCTCCTGCAGGCTCCGCGCGGCGGCGAACCTCGGCTGCCGCACGCCTGATTCGGCGAACCGCCGCCGCATCGCCACCTTGTGCGTCATCAGGTGTGCGGTCTCCGGCCCGATTCCCGGCAGTCCGAGCTTCTCTGCGACCGCGGCGACGATCGGCACTGCGCGATCGGCGGAGACGGTGAGGACGCCGTCCACATGCTCGCGACGCCCGATCTCGACGACGGCCGGGACGTCCTGGAAGTCGAGCACCTCCGCCATGTCGGCCTCGACAAGCCCGGTCGCCTCCGAATTCCGGTCGACGGCGACGACGCGGAGGCCGAGCTCACGGGCCCGCTGAATCGCGCGCATCTGGTGCCGGCCGGCGCCGACGAACAGTACGGTTCCATCCATTCGGCGGGCGATGCTATCCGCGCAGGCGTGGATAGACTCGCCGCGTGGCGCTGAGGAGCAAGCGGATCCTGATCACCGGCGGCGCCGGGTTCATCGGCACGAGCCTCGCGGCGCGGCTCGTCGACGACAACGAGATCGTCGCGCTGGACAATCTTCACCGGGACGCCCTCACCGGCGGCGACCTCGCCGAGCACCCGAACTTCACGTTCCATCAGGGCGACGTCCTCGATGCGGAGGTCGTGCGCGAGCTCGCAGCGGGCGCGACACACATCGTCCACTGTGCGGCGATCGCGGGCGTCGACACGGTCCGGGAGAGCCCAGTGCGGACGATGCGGGTTAATCTGATCGGTACCTACAGCGTGCTCGAAGCGGCGCAGGCGACACGCGACACGCTCGAGCGGATCGTCGATTTCTCGACGAGCGAGGTCTTCGGGACGCATGCGTACAACGTCGACGAGGGGCAGGTCACGACCGTCGGCTCGGTGGGAGAAGCGCGCTGGACGTACGCCGTGTCGAAGCTCGCGGGTGAGCACATGGCGCGCGCCTACCACGACGAGCTCGGGCTCCCGACCGCGACTGTGCGCCCGTTCAACGTCTACGGCCCCGGCCAGATCGGAGGCGGCGCGATCCGAGCGTTCATCGAGACGGCGCTCGCGGGGGAAGACCTCGTCATCCACGGCGACGGCTCGCAGATCCGCGCCTGGTGCTACGTCGACGACATGGTAGAGGGTACGTTGCTGTGCCTCGAGAAGCCGGCCGCGGTCGGCCACAGCATCAACATCGGCAACGCCCGCTCCGCGGTCACGATCTTCGATCTCGCCCAGCGCGTGAAGCGGTTGACGGGCTGCGCGGGCGAGATCGTCTTCCAGCCGCTTCACTACGCCGACGTCGAGCTGCGGATCCCGAATGTCGACAAAGCGCGCGAGGTGCTTGGGTTCGAGGCGCGGGTCGACCTCGACGAAGGCCTCCAGCGGACGATCGCTTGGTACAAGGCGCGAAGACCGGCCTTGACTTGATTCGGCTTGCCTGGCCCGACCTCGGGCGGGAAGAGACCGAGGCGGTCGCCACGGTGCTCGAGAGCGGGCGCTTGACAATGGGGCCGAAGGTGGCGGAGTTCGAGGCCGAGCTCGCCCGGATCTGTCGGCGAGATCAGGCGGTCGCAGTCTCGTCGGGAACGGCGGCGCTCCACCTCGCGCTGCTCGCGCTCGGGATCGGCGAGGGCGACGAGGTGATCGTGCCCGCCTACACGTTCCCGGCGACCGCGAGCGTCGTCGCACTCGCGGGTGCCCGGCCGGTGCTCGTCGACGTCGATCCCGCGACGATGAACCTCGACCCGGTGCGAGTCGCCGAGGCGCTGACCCCGCGCACGCGTGCGGTGATGGTCGTGCATCTGTTCGGAAGGCCGGCACGCTGGGACCAGGTCCGCGGCGTGGTGCCCGAGGGCGTCAATCTGATCGAGGATGCCGCAGGCGCGCTCGGGGCCCGGCGTGGGGACGCCCCGTGCGGGGGGCTGGGCGAGCTCGCCTGCCTCTCTTTCCACCCACGCAAGATCGTCACGACCGGCGAGGGCGGCGCCGTGGTCTGCGCGGACGAGGAGCTCGCCGACCGCTTGCGGATGCTCCGTCACCACGGCCAGCGCTCCGACGGCGAGTTCGAGACGCCGGGCTTCAACTACCGGCTCTCCGACATCCTCTGCGCTGTTGGTCTGCCGCAGCTGCGCAGGCTCGACGAGCTGCTCGCAGCAAGGACGCGCCTCGCCGCCGCATATGCGGAGCGCCTGGGGGGTGAGGTCGAGACGCCCTCGGCCGACGAGGGCGACGTGCACGGGTGGCAGGCGTATGTCGTCCGGCTCGATCGACGTGACGAGGCGCTCGCGGCCCTGCGCGATGCCGGGATCGAGGCGCAGATCGGCACCTACGCCCTACATCGGTTGCGGCCCTACGCCGACCAGGGGCCCTTCCCCGGAGCCGACGCCTCCTACGAGCGCGCCCTCGCGCTGCCGTTCCACACGCGGTTGAGCGAACAGGACATGGATCGAGTCGCCGAGCGCTTGACAGCGGTAGTAAGTAAGGGATAACTTACTACGCATGGCAGTAACCACGGGACGGAAGTCGGCGGAAGAGAGGCGGGAGTCGGTGCTCGACGCGGCGTTCGAGGAATTCGCGGAGCACGGGCTCGAAGGGGGCTCCACCGAGACGATTGCCGCTCGCGCCGGCATCTCGCAGCCGTACGTCTTCCGGCTGTTCGGGACGAAGAAGGAGCTGTTCAAGGCCGTCGTCAGCCGCTGCTTCCGCGAGACGCTCGAGATGTTCCAGCGGGCGGCCGAGGGAAAGCGCGGAGAGCAGGCGCTCCACGCGATGGGCGAGGCCTACACGGAGCGGCTCCGGACCGAGCGCATGAGGCTGCGCGCCCAGATGCAGGCGTATGCCGCGTGCGACGACGAAGAGATCCGCGCGGTCGTCCGGGACGGCTACGGCGATCTGGTCGCCTACGTCGAGCGCGTTACCGGCCTGCCGCCGGCGGCTGTCTCGCAGTTCTTCGCAACCGGAATGCTGCTGAACGTGATCGCGTCCATGGGGCTCGACGACCTGAGCGAGCCCTGGGCCAAGCGGCTCGTCGGCGGCTTCTTGAAAAGCGGATGAGTTTTTTTGCGTTCCAAGTAAGTGATTACTCAAGAACAAGGAGGGAAGATGAAGGCTAGGACCCAGACACTGTGGACGTTCGCGATCACCTCGGTCGCGCTCGTGATGGTCACGCTCGACAACCTCGTCGTCACGACGGCGCTACCGGTGATCCGACGCAACTTGCACGCGACGCTCTCGCAGCTCGAGTGGACGGTCAACGCATACACCCTGACCTTCGCCGTGCTCCTCCTCACCGGCGCGGCGCTCGGCGACCGCTTCGGACGCCGGCTGCTGTTCGCGTCGGGCCTGGTGATCTTCACCGTGGCGTCCGCCGCGGCGGCGCTTGCTCCGAGCATCATCGCCCTCGACGTTGCCCGCGCGGCGCAAGGCGTCGGCGGCGCGATCGTGACTCCGTTGACGCTCACGCTCCTCTCGGC
>JBARRS010000196.1:0-30389 GCA_049644345.1 Gaiellaceae bacterium | reverse complement strand
AGGCTCTCCTGGTCGCGCGCCGCCCGCTTGCGGTAGTTGTCGAACTCGGCGGCGAGGCGCTTCAGGTCGTCGAGGTGCTCCTCGGCCTTCGCCTCCGCGGCCGCGAGCCGCTCTTCGAGCGGCTCCTCGACCCGTTGCTCCTGACGGACGTCGTCCGTCACGACGTCTTCGCCTCTTCGTCGACGATCTCGCCTTCTTCGACGACCTCGTCGTCCGAGGCAGCGCCGTTCCCGCCCTCACCGCCGGCGGCCTGCGAAGCCGTCGCCTGGGCGTAGACGGCCTCGGCGAGCTTCTGAGCGGCCTCCTGGAGCGCGTCGGTCTTGGCGCGGATCTCTCCGACATCCTGGCTCTCGAGCACGCCGCGGAGCTCCATGATCCGACCCTCGATCGTCGAGGCGTCGGACTCGTCGAGCTTGTCGCGGTGCTCCTTGAGCGTGCGCTCGGTCTGGTAGGCGAGGTTCTCTCCGAGGTTGCGCGCGTCGGCGAGCTCGCGCAGCTTCCGCGCCTCGTCCGCATGCGACTCGGCGTCGCGGATCATCCGCTCGACCTCGTCCTGCTTCAGGCCCGAGCCACCCTCGATCTTGATCTTCTGCTCGTTGCCCGTGCCGAGATCCTTGGCCGAAACGTGGATGATCCCGTCCGCGTCGATGTCGAAGGTGACCTCGATCTGCGGCAACCCGCGCGGCGCCGGAGGGATCCCGACGAGCTGGAACTTGCCGAGGGTCTTGTTGAACGCAGCCATCTCCGACTCGCCCTGGAGGACGTGCACCTCGACGGACGGCTGGTTGTCGTCTGCCGTGGTGAAGACCTCCGACTTCTTCGTCGGGATGGTCGTGTTCCGCTCGATCAGCTTCGTGAAGACACCGCCCTTGGTCTCGATTCCGAGCGAGAGGGGCGTGACGTCGAGCAGGAGGATGTCCTTGACCTCGCCCTTGAGCACGCCGGCCTGGATGGCGGCGCCGACGGCGACGACCTCGTCCGGGTTGACACCCTTGTGCGGGTCCTTGCCGATCAGCTCCTTGACCTTCTCGACGACGGCAGGCATGCGCGTCATGCCGCCGACGAGGACGACGTGGTCGATCGCCTTCGGATCGATGCCGGCGTCGGCGAGCGCCTGCTTCGTCGGACCGACCGTCCGCTCGAGCAGCTCCTGCGTGAGCTCGTTCAGCTTCGCGCGCGTGAGCTGGAGGTCGAGGTGCTTCGGCCCCTCGGGCGTCGCCGTCACGAACGGCAGGTTGATCTGCGTCGTCATCGTCGACGACAGCTCGATCTTCGCCTTCTCAGCGGCCTCGTAGAGACGCTGGAGCGCCATCCGGTCCTGCGAGAGGTCGATCCCCTGGTCGCGCTTGAACTCGGCGACCATCCAGTCGACGATCGCCTTGTCGAAGTTGTCGCCGCCGAGGTGGTTGTCCCCGTTCGTCGACTTCACCTCGAAGACGCCCTCGCCGAGCTCGAGAATCGAGACGTCGAAGGTGCCGCCGCCGAGGTCGAAGACGAGGATCGTCTGATCCTCGCCCTCCTTGTCGAGGCCATACGCGAGCGAGGCCGCGGTCGGCTCGTTGATGATCCGGAGGACGTTGAGGCCGGCGATCTTGCCAGCGTCCTTCGTCGCCTCCCGCTGGGCGTTGTTGAAGTAGGCCGGGACGGTGACGACGGCGTCCGCGACCGTCTCGCCGAGGTAGGCCTCGGCGTCGGCCTTCAGCTTCTGGAGGATCATCGCGCTGATCTCCGGCGGGGCGTACTCCTTGCCCTCCGCCTTGACGCGCACGTCGCCGTTCGGGCCCTCGACGACCTCGTAGGGGACGATCTTCATCTCCTCCGAGACCTCGCCGTACTTGCGGCCCATGAAGCGCTTGATCGAAAAGATCGTGTTCTGAGGGTTCGTCACCTGCTGGCGCTTCGCGGGCGCCCCGACGAGCCGCTGACCGTCCTTCGTGAACGCGACGACCGACGGCGTCGTGCGGCCGCCCTCGGCGTTCGGGATCACGGTCGGCTCGCCGCCCTCGAGCACGGCCATACAGGAGTTGGTCGTGCCGAGGTCGATGCCGATTGTCTTTGCCATACGGTTCTCTCCTTTGTTCTTGGGTATCAGGCTGAGAAAATCTAAGCCTCAGTGTATCAAGCAAGAGCACCCGAGTGCGCCCGACAAGGACCGACGAATCGACCGACAACCGCCACGCGCACCGATCGATGTGACGGCTTGAGCCGCGTGCGACCACCGCCGATAAGAACGGCGTGGATTCGGCAAGCCAACCCTGGCGCCAGCTCGGCACCGTCCTCGTCGATGCGGGCCTCCTGACCGAGTCGCAGCTCGCCTCGGCGCTCGACGACCAGCAGCGGACCGGGCGCAAGCTCGGCGAGATCATCGTCGACAGAGGGTTCGTCTCGAGCGCTGCGATCGCGAACGCGCTCGCGGAGCAGCATGGCCACGTGCTCAAGACCGAGTACGGGTTCGGCACCGGCCTTCGCAGCCTGATCGACCGGCGCCGCCGGTCGGCGGCGGGCGAGACCGCTCCGGCGGCGATTCCGTCTCCCGCACCCCCGCAGGCACAGCCCCCCGACCAGCAGCCGGCCACAGACCCTCCGCCTTTGCTTCGCGGTCCCACTGAGGCGCGCCCTCCGGCTACTCCCGAGCCTGCCGGGGAGCCTGAGCCGGCGGCCGGGCTCGGATACTCCCCGCCCCCGCTCGAGCCGGAGCCCGAACCCGAGCCCGAGCCCGAGCCTTCGAGGGACGTCCAGCGACTGGAGGATCTCGTCAACGCGCTCGCGCAACGCGACGCGTACGTCGAGGAGCTGCGCGAGAGACTCGAGGCGCAGGGCGTGGAGCTCGCGTCCGCCCGGGCCCGTCTCGAAGAGATGGGTCGGGAGCTCGAGGAGCTGAAAGAGGCGCAGGTGCCCGAGCCGGTCGTTGTCCAGGAGCGCGCGCTCCCGACCCCGGCCCCCGCGACCCCCGAGCCCGCCACGAACGGCGGGAACGGCGACGCGTCGAGCTACCTTCTCTGCATACCGAACGCGAGCGGCTTTATGCTCCTGGAGCGGTCCGGCGCGGCGCCCCCTGTCGGCACCGAGTTGGACCTGCCCGAGGATCCCGAGAGCCGCTTCCGCGTGACGAAGGTCGTCCGCTCGGTGTCGAGCCCTACCGCTCGCCCGACGGCGTACCTCCGCCGTCTGTAGGCGAACGCTCGGCTAAGGCGTGCGGGTGTAGGCCGGCGGCCCGTGCCAGTGACAGGTGGGGTCGAAACCCCAAAGGCTGACCAGGTCGACAGCCACGGAACCCGCGTCCCGATGGCTGTAGGACCAGATCTTCTCACGGGATGTGCCCTCGACGCGCACGATCTCGAGCCCGTCTACCTCCCCGCTTCGGAGCGGGTCCTCCACCTGGAGGTAGTCGAACGCGAACTCGAGCGCCACGTCGTAAGTCGAGCCCGTGAAGCGCGCCCCGAGGTCGACCATCGGGTCGACGCCGAGGACCTCGTGCACCTCATACCTGACCGGCCGGGCCGCACGGCCGAGCTGTGTCTCGGCCATGCTTTCTCCTTTCACTCCAGATTTTCGTCATACGACGGTACGAGGTCTATCCCCCGAATGGTCGGGTACGCTGGCCGTGTGGAACCGCTTGTCGACTCGTGGGGCCGCGAGATCAAGAGCTTGCGCGTCTCGGTCACGGACAAGTGCAACTTCCGCTGCCGCTACTGCATGCCGGCGGAGGGGCTCGAGTGGCTGCCGCGCGACGAGGTGCTCTCGTTCGAGGAGATCGCGCGGCTCGCCGGCATCCTCGCCGTGATGGGCGTCGGAGAGGTACGGCTCACAGGGGGCGAGCCGCTCGTGCGGCGGGACTTGCCCGTGCTCGTGCAGATGCTCGCCGCGACGCCCGGCGTCGACGACCTGTCACTGACGACCAACGGCGTCCTGCTCGACCGCCTCGCCCGGCCGCTCGTCGAGGCCGGGCTCACGCGCCTGAATGTCTCGCTCGACTCGCTCTCACACGTCCGCTTCGCCGAGATCACCCGGCGCGACGCGCTCGATCGCGTGCTCGCGGGTCTCGCCGAGGCGGAGCGCTACCCCGAGCTGCGCCCGATCAAGGTCAACTGCGTCGCGATCCGAGGCTTCACTGAAGAGGAAGTGCCCGCGCTCGCCGAGCTGGCCAGGCGGAAGCCCTACGTCGTTCGCTTTATCGAGTTCATGCCGCTCGACGCCGACGAGGCCTGGCGCGGCGACGATGTCCTCACCGGCGCGGAGATCCGCGCGCTGATCGAGGAGCGCTGGCCGCTGGAGGAGATCCCGGCGAAGGCTTCCTCGACGGCCCGGCGTTTCCGCTTCGCAGACGGCGCGGGCGAGATCGGCTTCGTCAATCCGGTCTCGGAGCCGTTCTGCTCGAGCTGCGACCGGATCCGGCTGACCGCCGACGGCCAGCTGCGCACCTGTCTCTTCTCCCGGCGGGAATGGGATCTGAAGACGGCGATGCGCGAGGGCGCCTCCGACGCCGAGCTCACGACGCTGATCCGCCACGCCGTGCAGCACAAGGAGTTGAAGCACCGGATCAGCGATCCTGGATTCGTCCGAGCGTCGAGGACGATGTCCCAAATCGGGGGCTAGATCTTGTTTCGAAACCGCGGCGGACCTCGTTAGACTTCCGAAGTCCTCGTGAGCTCCGCTTGCCTGAACAAGGTCGCGGCGGGACGCCGCGTTCTTCCCCGGGGTTGGGGTCACTTCGCGCGCCAGCTCGGGATCTGGTTCGGGTTCCTGTTCGCCTACCAGCTCGCGCGTGGGCTCGCGGACCGCAATCCCGCCCGGGCGTTTCAGAACGGGCTCGACGTGATCCAGGTCGAACAGCGCGTCCACGGGCTGATCGAGCTCAGCCTCCAGAACTTCGTCGCCTCGTCACACGTCGTCGAGATGGTCGCCGGCTGGACGTACTGGAACTCGGAGTTCTCCGTCGTCGGGCTCGCGTTGCTCTGGGTCTATCTGCGCCGCCACGACGCGTTCTATCGCTTCCGCAACACGATTCTGCTCGCGAACGTGATCGGCCTGTTCGGCTATGTCCTGCTGCCGACGGCGCCGCCACGGATGTTCCCCGACTTCGGCTTCCGCGACTCGCTCGCCTCGATGCACGGACTGAACACCGGCAGCGGTCTGGTCCAGCTCGCCGCGAACCCGTACGCGGCCATGCCGAGCCTGCACGCCGCCGACGCGCTCATCGTCGGGATCGTGCTCGCCTCGCTCTGCCGTCGCCGGATCTCCAAGGCGCTCTGGCTGCTCTGGCCCGCCTGGGTGTGGTTCACGGTGCTCGCGACCGGCAACCACTTCTGGCTCGACGTCGTCGCCGGGATCGTGCTCGGAGCGATCGCGCTCGCGATCGTCTACCGGCCACGCGCGCGGCGCCGGGCGGCGCCGGCCGCCGCTTAGCGGCGCAGACCGGCCGCCTGCCGAAGATGTCGCGGCCCCCGAAAAACGACCCTGCTACGGTCCGAGCCGTGCAAAGAACGGCGACGCTGGGCTCGATCAAGTCCGGCTACACCCAGGGGACGCGCAGGCTCGCCGCACGCTGGATCACCGGCCTCGCGCGCACGCGTGTCTCCCCCAACGCGCTGACCGCCGGCGGGGTCGCGCTAGGTGCGGCGGCGGCGGTCGCCGTCTACTTCGAGAACCGCAACCACCATCTCTTCTACTGGCTCGCCGCCGGGCTCTTCATCGTGGGCTCGGTCCTTGACATCCTCGACGGCGCCCTTGCCCGCGAGAGCGGGAAGGCGACGCCGTTCGGGGCCTACGTGGACTCGATCTCCGACCGCGTCGGCGAGGGCTTCGTGCTCGGAGCGATCGGCCTCGTCTTCGCGCGCCAAGGGAACACCGTCGCACTGGCCTTCACTTTCGCCGCGATCGCGGGCTCCTTCCTCGTCCCATACGCCCGGGCCAAGGCGGAGCTGCTCGGCCTGCGCGGGGACGTTGGCATCGGCGGCCGCGCCGAGCGCGTCGTCGTGATCTCCGCCGGGCTGATCCTGGCGCCCTGGGGAGCGCTCCAGTGGGCGATCTACTTCCTATGTGCGGCGGCGTGGATCACCGTCCTGCACCGAACGCTTCACACCCGCAAGCAACTTCTGAACCCGGGAGGAACGGATGGCTTCGAGAAACGGTAGGGCAACGCGGTCTGAGGAGAAGGTCCGCGTCGCGATCATCGGCGTCGGCAACTGCGCCAACTCGCTGGTGCAGGGCGTCGAGTACTACAAGGATGCGCCGACCGACCAGTTCGTCCCCGGCCTGATGCACGTCGACCTCGGCGGCTACCACGTCCATGACGTCGAGTTCACGGCCGCGTTCGACGTCACGCAGGACAAGGTCGGCAAAGATCTGGCCGAGGCGATCTGGGCCTACCCGAACAACACGATCAAGTTCGCCGAGGTGCCGAAGACGGGCATCACGGTCGGGCGCGGGATGACCCACGACGGGCTCGGCAAGTACCTCGGCGCGAAGGTGAAGAAGGCGAAGGGCTCGACCGACGACGTGGTCGGGATCCTGAAGGAGACCGGCACGGACGTCGTCGTCAACTATCTCCCGGTCGGCTCGGAGGAGGCGACGAAGTGGTACACGGAGCAGATCCTCAACGCCGGCTGCGCGATGGTGAACTGCATGCCCGTCTTCATCGCCCGCGAGCAGTACTGGAGCGACCGGTTCAAGAAGGCGGGCGTGCCGATCATCGGCGACGACATCAAGTCGCAGGTCGGGGCCACGATCACCCACCGGGTGCTGATGAGCATCTTCCGCGACCGCGGTGTACGCGTCGATCGCACGTACCAGCTGAATTTCGGGGGCAACGCCGACTTCCTGAACATGCTCGAGCGTGAGCGGCTCGAGTCGAAGAAGATCTCGAAGACCTACTCGGTCGCCTCGACGCTCCCGTACGACATGGGCGCGGAGAACATCCACGTCGGCCCGTCCGACTACGTGCCCTGGCTCGAGGACCGCAAGTGGGCGTACATCCGTCTCGAGGGGACGTCCTTTGGAGACGTGCCGCTGAACGCGGAGCTCAAGATCGAGGTCTGGGACTCGCCGAACTCGGCCGGGATCGTCATCGACGCCGTCCGGATGGCGAAGCTGGCGCTGAACAAGGGTGTCGCCGGCACGCTCAAGGCCCCGTCCTCCTATCTGATGAAGTCGCCGCCAGAGCAGCACCCGGACGACGAGGCGCGCGATCTCACCGAGGAGTTCATCCGCAAGCACGCGCGGGTGAAGACCTCGTCGCGCGACCGGGAGAAAGCGAAGGCCCAAGCCGGCTAAGGCGCCGACTCGGCGGCGCCGACCAGCAGAGGACGTGCGGGCTTTGCCCGTACGTCCGGCTGAAACCCTGCCGGGCTAGACTCGGAAGCCCACGATGGGCCTCCGAGTTTGCCTGGTGACGCCGTTCGCGTGGTCGCAACCTCACGACGTGAACGAGCACGTCGCCGGGGCGGCCGCCGAGCTGCGCGACCTCGGCCACACGGTCACGGTGCTCGCGCCGTCGAGCCGGGCGGCTGACCTCGTCGCCGGTCGCGCGATCCTCACCGATCTCGACGGGGCCACGCCGCCCGAGGTGATCGCCGTCGGGCCCGCGGTGCCGATCTCGCGCCGGAGCTCGATGGGCGTTCCGGTCGGGGTGCGCGCGAACCTCTCGCTCGCCCTCGCGCGCAGTGGGTTCGACGTCGTCCACGGGTTCGAGCCGGGACTTCCGAGCATCTCCTACCTCGCCCTGCGTGACGCGCTCGGCCTGACGGTGGCGAGCTTCCTCTCGGCGGATCGGCTCGGCTATCCCCCCGGCCGAGCCCAGCGGGAGCGCCTGCTTGCGCGCATCGACGCTCTCGTCGCGACCTCTCCAGAGGTGGCTGCGGCGGCCGGCGCGCGGCTGCCCGGGGACTACCGGGTGGTGTCGCCCGGAGTCGACGTCGAGCTCCTCCGCCCTGCGCGGAAGCGGCGACGGATCGTGATCGAGTGGAAGCCTGCCGAGCGGCCGCTTGCGCGGGCGGTTCTGCGAGCGCTCGCCGAGTTCCCGGACTGGGAGCTCGTCGTCCTGCGGACGAAACAGCTCCAGGGGCGGCCGACGATCCCGCGGGCGCTGCGCGATCGGGTGACGATCTGGACGGGGCGGGACGGCGCGGCGCGGGCGACGGTGCTGAACGAGACGGCGATCTTCGTCCCGGCGCTCGACGGCCTCCAACGCGCCGCGCTCGAGGCTGCCGCAGCCGGCTGCGCGATTGCCTCGCCGCCGGAGGTACAGGCACAGCCGGAGCTCGCAGGCGCGGCCGTGGCGCGCCTGTGTGAGGACGAAGAGCTGCGGAAGCGGCGGGGCGCGGAGGCGCGCGCCTCGGCGGAAGGCCAGAGCTTCGCCGCGCTCGCGAGCGAGCTGGACGAGCTCTACAGAGGGCTCGCGGGCCGCAAACGGCAGACGCGCCGCGAAGCAGAGCCGCTCGCCGACCGGGAATGGATCCTGTGCGACCTGCACATGCACACCTCGTGGTCGCACGACTGCGGGGTCGAGGCAGCCGACCTGCTGACCCACGCCGAGGACGAAGGGCTCGGCGCGATCGCCGTCACGGACCACAACGTCTTCGGCGGCGCGCTCGAGGCGGTCGAGCTCGGGCGAGGGCGCGAGCTCGTCGTCATCCCGGGCGAGGAGATCAAGACCGACGGTCAGGGTGAAGTGATCGGCCTCTTCCTTCGCGAGGAGATCCCCCGCGGCATGTCCTTCGGGGAGACGATCGCAGCGATCCGCGGGCAGGGCGGACTGGTCTACCTTCCTCACCCGTTCGACCGGATGCACGCGATCCCGGACGCGGCGACGCTGCACCGCAACCTTGCCGACATCGACGTCTTCGAGGTCTACAACGCGCGCCTCCTGTTCGAGGGCTACAACGACGAGGCGCTGCGTTTCGCTCGCAAGTACAACCTGACGATGGGCGCGGGCTCGGACGCGCACGTGCTCCAGGGTGTCGGGACCGGCGCGCTGCGGATGCGGGCCTTCCACGATCCGGAGGAGTTCCTGATCAGCCTGCGGACGGCGGAGGTGCTGCGCCGGCCCAAGTCGCTCCTCTACCTGCAATCGCTCAAGTGGGCGGCGCAGGCCAAGGAACGCGTCCGCTAGCGGAGAACCTGACTCGTGCCCTCCGTGTCTTCCGTGCCCACCGACGAGATCTACGAGAAGTACCTGCAAAAGGCCATTGCCGAGATCAACGAGCTCGGACACGAGATCGGCGAGGCTGCCGCGGGCGAGCGCACGCCCGTGCTCGGCTCGGGCCATCCGCTCGGCGACATCCTGCTGCTCAAGTACCAGCCGCAGGCGGCGGAAGTGCAGGAAGGCGTCGCCTTCTACGGACGCGCCGGCCAGGCGGTCCTCAAGTCGCTCCAGCGCTTGAACGTCGATCCGATGGCGATCTACGGGACGAACTGCCTCAAGTTCGCAGACAGCGCCGAGGAAGAATCGAGGCCGTGGCTGACCCGCGAGCTACACATCGTCCAGCCCAAGCTGGTGGTCGTTATGGGCGAGGAGACGCTGCGGTTCCTGAACGAGCTCGAGTTTCCGCTCGCGGAGCCGCTCGAGGCCGGCGTCGGCGGGATCCAGCGGCTGACGCCGACGATCCAAGCGCTATACGTTCCGGACATCGACACATCGCTCGACGAGCAACCCGCAAAGACCCGCTTTTGGAACGCCTTCAAGCAGCTCGGCCCGTGGTGGGCCGAACTCCCTCCGTACTAGTCGCGCGGTTAGCGGCGGCCGCGGCGATCGGGACGGGGCTCGGCGTCTACTACGCAACCCACGAGTCGCTGCCCGACGTTTCGAACTGGGGCGACGTCGCCGTGATCTCGCTCGGATTGATACCGGCGGTCTTCGCGCTCGTCTATCTCGTCCTGCCGTTCTGGCGGGCGCCGGTGCTCCAGCTCTTCCTGGTCGGGGGCGCGCTTATCGTGCTCGCGGTCGTGCTGGGCCTGGCTGGGCTCGACACCGCATCGGATTTTGCGAAGCTCGGCGCCACGACCGCGATCGCCTTCTGGTTCCTGAACTTCTTCGAAGCGATGAGCTGGGTGGTGATCGTCGCGCTGATCGTCCCGTGGGTTGATGCGTACTCGGTCTGGCGCGGCCCGACCAGCAACATCGTCCACCACCACGGACACGTGTTCAACTGGCTCTCGTTCGCCTTTCCGCTGCCCGGCGAGAACAACGACGCCCAGCTCGGCGTGCCCGATCTGCTTTTCTTCGCCCTCTTCCTCGCCTCGACTGCGCGCTTCGCTCTGCGAACGCGGCTGACGTGGCTTGCGCTCACGCTCTCGTTCGGCGGAACGATTGCGATCGCGGTCGCCTGGGATCAGCCGGGACTGCCGGCGCTCCCGCTGCTCTCGCTCGGGTTCCTGGTCACAAACGCCGACCTGCTCTACCGGCGGCTTCGCCCCGAGCGGACGTAACCGGCCCGGACGAGGAAACGGCGGAGCGCGCTCAGGTAACGGCTTCGGTTCTTCCACCGCGCATCTTGGGCATCGCGGGTGAAGGCCGGGCCGGCGACAGCCGTGCGCACGCGCTTCCAGCCCACGGCACCGTGTCCGAGCAGCTCCTCGTCGGCGAGATAGGCCGGGAGGACACCGCTCGTGTCGAAGTGGCGGCGGCGATTCTCGAGGTAGAACCGCCAGTTCGCCGCAGCGTCCTTGCGTACGAGTGGCGGGAACCGCCTCGTCACGTTCGTGAAGAGACCCGCCTTGTAGCTCAGCACCTGCACGGGCAGCGCCGAGCAGGCGAAGCAGCTGAACGCGTACGCGAAGCGGTCGTCGGCCGTGATCCACTCCGGCCGCCCATCGTGGTTCAGGTCACGCAGCGAGTACGAGGGATCTCCCCACACATGCGTCACGAACGAGTAGGCCGAGCCCGCGTAGCGGTACACACGCGAGTAGAAGCAGCAGTGCGCGCCGCCCGTGTACAGGTCGAGGACGACCTCCGGCTCGCGGTCGCCGTCGAGGTCGACCGCGCGGATCGACGGGGAGCTTGCGTCCCCCGCGGGCCAGGCTGAGCAGTACGCGCACCGCGGCTGTATTCCTGTGTCGACGAGCGTCACGCCCGCCCGGGTGATTCGTAAGCGGACGTCCTGGAAACGCGTGTTCGTCCCGGCGCCGTCGTCGAAGAGGTACGAGAGCTCTGCGTGCAGCGGCCCCGAGTCGGCGGTCTCGGTTCGCGGAACCGGCGCGGCGGCGGCCGGCGATGCGAGCACAAGGACAAGCGGGACGAGAACGAAGAGCCCGTGGCGCATTCGCCCCGGTTGTAGCAGCGAATCAGCCTCGCGTCAGCAGCGCGACCGTCTCGACGTGAGGCGTATGGGGGAACATGTCGACCGGCCGCGCGCGATCGAGGCGATAGCCGAAGTCGTCCCGGAGCTGCTTCACGTTCGCGGCAAGCGTGGTCGGGTTACAGGACACGTAGACGAGTCGCGGCGGCGCGAGCCGGCCCAGGCGGCGCACCGCCTTGCCCGAGAGCCCCGCTCGAGGCGGGTCGACGACGACGACGTCCGGCTGGCCTGCTCGGCCGGCGAGCTCGGCGAGGGAGTCGCCAACCTCACCGGCGAAGAACGCGGCGTTCGTGATCCCGTTCAACTCGGCGTTCTCGATCGCGCAGGCGACCGACTCCTCGGAGACCTCGACACCCCACACCGTCAGCGCCCGGGCAGCGAGCGAGAGGCCGATCGTGCCGATCCCGCAGTAGAGGTCGTAGACCGTCTCCTCGCCTGTCAGCGCAGCCGCCTCGGCGGCGAGCGTGTACAACCGCTCGGCCATCGCGGTGTTCGTCTGCAGGAACGCATTCGGACGCACGCGGAAGCGGAGGCCGCCGATCTCCTCCTCGATCGCCTCGTCGCCCCAGAGCAGCCTCGTCGGCAGGTTGGTCACCTCGGCGGGGGTGTCGTTGACCGCCCAGTGGATCGAGCGCACCTCCGGGAAGCGCCGCAGCGCCTCGACGAAACGCCCGCGACCGATGAGCTCGCCCGGAGCCGTGACGAGCTGCACGAGCGCCTGGGAGGTGTTGCGGCCCTCGCGGATCACGAGGTGGCGGAGGAATCCGCGCTGCTCGGCCTGGTCGTAGGCCTCGAGACCCTGGTCGTGCGCCCACCCCCGCACCGTCTCGCGTACCTCGTTCCCGAGCTCGGTCGTGAGCCAGCAGTGCTCGATCTCGAGCACCTGGTCCCAGCGCCCCGCCTTGTGGAAGCCTAGGGCGGGCCCCTCCGGCGTTCGTGTGAACGAGTACTCGAGCTTGTTCCGGTAGTGGAACGGCGACTCTGCGGGGACGATCGGCTCGAGCCGCGGCTCCGCGATTCCGGCGATGCGAACGAGCGCGTCGCGCACCTGCGCCTCCTTCGCCGCGACTTGCGCTTCGTACGCGAGATCCTGGAAGCGGCAGCCACCGCAAGCGGGGTAGTGGGAGCACGGCGCCTCGACGCGCTGCGGCCCCGGCTCGAGCAACTCGACGGCGAGCGCCTCCGCGTGATTCCGCTTCACCTTCGTAACCCGCGCGCGTACTCGGTCGCCTGGCAGCCCTCGGCGGACGAAGACGACGAACCCGTTCAGGCGCGCGACTCCGTTACCGCCGTAGGCGAGCGAGTCGACGCGGAGCTCGAGTTCCTGGTCCTTGGAGACCGGCGCGGCCATCGGCCCGCAGCGTAGCCTGCACCGGCAGCGACGCTAGGTCAGCGGCGTGACGTAGACCTTGCGCTCGCGTGGGCCGTCGAACTCACAGAAGAAGATCCCCTGCCACCGGCCGAGCACCAGGTGCCCGTCGTCGAGAGGCACCAGAACCTGCGGACTGATCAACGAAGCCCGCATGTGCGAAGGTGCGTTCGGCCCGTCGGCATCCTCGTGACGCCAGGGCCAGCCGTCCTCGACGATCTTCTCCATCGCAGCCTCGATGTCGCGCGCGAGCTCCGGATCGGCGCCTTCGTTGATCGTCACCCCGGCGGTCGTATGCGGGACGTAGACGAGCGCCGCCGCCGCGCCGTTCGCCCCGTTCAGCGCCTCCTGCACCTCCGGCGTGATGTTCAGAAGCTGCGTCCGCCGCTCGGTGCGGATGCTGATCTCTTGCACCCGGTTATCCTACGAAAACCGTGGGCCCCGCCCCGCCCAGCGCGCAGGAGATCGACGCATACCGCGATGAGGCCGACCGTTTCATCGCCGAGCTCGACGAGGAGTACTACCTCCACTTCGCCGGCCTCAAGGACCGGCTCGAGCTCGAGCCGATCTACAGGCGCCACAAGGAGCTCACGAAGCTCGAGCAGGCGCAGCGGCTCGGGGTCGCCGTCGACGGCGACCGGCGCGTCCGCGAGCTCTGGCGGTTCTCGTGCGAGGGCCATCTCGGCGAGCTGACGCGCGAGCAAAGCGAGAAGGTCGCCGAGCTCGAGGCCCAGCTCGAGGCAGAAGTCGACGGCGAGAAGGTCGGCTACAGGATGCTGCGCCCGACGATCGCGAACCAGGCCGACCGCGAGAAGCGGCGGCGCCTCGAAGAGGCGCGCAACCTGCTCACCGACGAGCACCTGAACCCGATCTACCTCGACGCTGTTCGGATCACCCAGCGGACGGTCGGCGAGCTCGGCGCGCCGACGTATCTCGAGCTGTACAAGCGCTTCGGTTTCCGGCTCGACAACCTCGCCGAACAGTGCAGGGCCGTGCTCGCGGACACCGAGCGCATGTACGAGCACGCTGCGGACAGGCTCTTCCGCGACCGCGTCGGCGTCGGTCTCGACGAGGCGCAGCGCTTCGACGTCCCGCGCGTGTTCCGTGCTGAGAGCTGGGATGCGTTCTTCCCCGCGGACAGGATGCTGCCCGCGCTCGAGGCGACGCTCGCCGACCTCGGAATCGACCTGCGCTCACAGCAAAACGTCCACCTGGACCTCGAGCAGCGGCCCTCGAAGACGCCGCGCGCCTTCTGCGCGCCGATCGAGGTCCCGGAGAAGGTGATGCTCGTGATCCAGCCGATCGGCGGCGCCGACGACTGGCGCGCGCTCTTCCACGAGGCCGGCCACACCGAGCACTTCGCTCACACCCGCGCCGAGCTTTCGATGGAGGAGAAGCGTCTTGGCGACAACGCCGTCACCGAGGGCTGGGCGATGCTGCTCCAGCATCTGACGGACGACACGGCCTGGCTCTCGCGACGGCTCGATGTACCCCGGCCGGAGGAGTTCTCACGGGAGGGCGCGACCGGGCTCCTCTACTTCGTCCGCCGCTACTGCGCCAAGCTCCTCTACGAGATCGAGTTCCACGCGAACGAGGACCCCGAGAAAATGCAACCGCGCTACGTCGAGTTGCTCGCCGGCGCACTGAAGATCGAGCCGAGCCCGACCGACTACCTCGCCGACATCGATGCGGGCTTCTACGTCACGGAGTACCTGCGCTCGTGGGCCTTCGAGGCGCAGCTCCGCTCGCACCTGCGCGAGCGGTTCGGCAACGGCTGGTTCTCGAAACGCGACGCCGGCTCGCTGCTCCGCGAGCTCTGGGGCGAGGGGCAGCGCTACACCGCGGACGAGCTCCTGAAGGAAGTAACCGGCACCGAACTCGAGATGGCGTCCGTGGCCGACCGCGTGGGCGAAGAGATCTAGGGCTTCAGCGGCGGTAGGGAGAAAGGCCGAAGTGGACGGCGATGATCGTGATCCCGAGTCCGATCGCGATCAGCAATCCGCCGATAGCGCCTGTGATCGCAGGTGAGCGGAACCGCGGACTACTGACCGCGATCGCGACTCCTCCGATCACGGCAATCAGCAGCCCGACCTCGGTCAGTCGCCTCGAGCCTTGGTAGCTGAAGGTCGCAAGCAAGCTGTGCACGTGTAGTCCTCCTCTCGAAGTTACGCGGGGAGCCTACGCGGCCGGGGCAGGGGAGGCTCCGGCTTACCTTGCTCAGCCGTGGACGAGCAACCCGGCGGCCGCGCCCCAGAGCCGAGAGTAGGTCCTGGAGCACATCGCGTCGTCTGTATACCTGCATATGCTTTATCCATGATCAGAACAAGGGTCGTGATCGTGGGCGCGGCCGGGCGCGATTTCCACAACTTCAACGTCTTCTTCCGGGGCCGTGAGGAGTACGAGGTCGTCGCGTTCACCGCGACGCAGATCCCGAACATCGACGGGCGTGTCTATCCGCATGAGCTGGCCGGCGAGCTCTACCCGGGTGGCATCCCGATCGTGCCCGAGGACGACCTCGAGGAGCTCGTCCACGAACGCGAGATCGACTCCGTCGTCTTCGCCTACTCCGATGTCACGCACGAGCACGTGATGCACGTCGGCTCGCGCGCGCTCGCAGCCGGCGCCAGGTACGTCCTGCTCTCGCCGCGCGAGACGATGCTCACTTCGTCGAAGCCGGTAGTCGCGGTCTGCGCCGTCCGCACCGGCGCGGGCAAGAGCCAGACGACGAGGTACGTCGCCGCGCTGCTCCGGGACGCCGGCAAGCGCGTTGCGGTCCTGCGCCACCCGATGCCCTACGGCGACCTCATCAAGCAGGCCGCCCAACGATTCGAACGCTACGAGGACCTCGACGCCGCCGACGCGACGATCGAGGAGCGCGAGGAGTACGAGCCGCACATCGCCGAGGGGAACCTCGTCTTCGCCGGGATCGACTACGCGGCGATTCTCGACCGAGCCGAGCAAGAGGCCGACGTGATCCTCTGGGACGGCGGCAACAACGACACGCCGTTCATCAAGCCGGATCTGCACATTGTCGTCGTCGACCCGCACCGGCCTGGGCACGAACTTCGCTACCACCCGGGCGAGACGAACCTGCGGATGGCAGACGTCTGTCTCGTCAACAAAGTCGACTCGGCCCCGCAGGACGGTGTCGACGCGGTCGTCGACTCGATTCGCGCACACAACCCCGGCGCGAAGATCGTGCTGGCCGCCTCGCCGTTCGAGATCGACGGCGACGCGTCACAGATCGAGGGAAAGCGTGTGCTCGCGGTCGAGGACGGGCCGACCCTGACCCACGGGGAGATGACATACGGCGCCGCCGTCCTCGCCGCGAAGCAGAACGGTGCCGCCGCCTTGGTCGATCCGCGGCCGTTCGCGGTCGGCTCGATCGCGGCGACGTTCGAGGCGTACCCACACGTCGGCGAGCTCCTGCCGGCGATGGGGTACGGCCGCAGCCAGGTGGAGGAGCTGCGGGAGACGATCGCCCGCTCCGACGCCGATCTCGTCCTGATCGGCACGCCGATCGACCTGCGCCGCCTGATCGAGCTCGACAAGCCGGCGCTGCGGGTGCGCTACCGGCTCCAGGAGCTCGGCGAGCCGACGCTCGCGGAGATCCTCGCCGAGCGGGGAATCATCGAGCCCCTCGCGTCCCTCTCACGCGACCCTTCCCGGCCGGCAAAGCCGGCCTCCGGGGTCGCCTGACGCCGCCGGCACCCGAGGGCCGAGAGACGACCACGGTCATCGCGCTCGGCGGGAACGCCCTGACACGGCCGGGCGAGCGCGGGACGGCCGCCGAGCAGCGTGCAAACCTGCGCAGGACAGCCGAGGCGCTGCGGCCGCTGCTCGCCGAGGGCGAGCTGGTCGTCACCCACGGGAACGGCCCGCAGGTCGGGAACGAGCTTCTCCGCCAAGAACGCGCGGCCGAGGAGGTTCCGCCGCTTCCGCTCTGGCTTGCGGTCGCGCAGACGCAGGCGGAGATCGGCGCGCTGATCGAGGCCGAGCTCGCGCCGGTGGCGGGACGCGCGGTTGCGTGTCTGCTCACACACGTCCGCGTCGACGGCGCCGATCCGGCGTTCGGGCACCCGACGAAGCCGATCGGCCCCTTCTATTCCGAAGCGAGGGCAAAGGAGCTCGAGCGTGAGCGAGGCTGGGTCGTCACGCATGACGCAGGCCGGGGCTGGCGCCGCGTCGTGCCCTCCCCTCTCCCGCTCGAGGTGATCGAAATCGACGCCGTGCGGGCGCTCGTCGCGGCCGGAGCGATCGCGGTCGCTTGCGGCGGCGGCGGTATCCCGGTCGCGGTGGAGAACGGCCGGCTCGCCGGCATCGACGCCGTGATCGACAAGGATCGGGCCTCCGCGCTGCTAGCCGTAGAGCTCGGCGCGGAGCGCCTGCTGCTCCTGACCGATGTCCCCGGGGTCTACCGCGCCTACGGGACGCCCGAGCAGGAAGAGGTCCGGGAGCTTTCGGCCGCAGAGGCCGATGCGCTGCTGCCGGAGCTGGCGGAGGGCTCGATCAGGCCGAAAGTCGAAGCGGCGGCCGACTTCGCCCGCCGCACCGGCGGCGAGGCGCTGATCACGAGCGCCGACGTGCTTGCAGAGGCCCTGTCCGGGCAGGCCGGCACCCGGGTCATCGCCTAGCTCCTCGGGTGTCAGACGCCGTGACGGAAGCGTCACGGACCTTCCACAACGCCGGGTGACGCAAGCGTTCTCCCTGCAACACGGGACGTTTCGGCCAACCGCCGCGCCTCTCCGGCGGTGTCAGGCACAGCGCAAAAAGTGTGGCGCGCTGTCCACAGCCGAACCGGCTGGGCCGGTCGTGCGAATCACGACGGAATCCGACCGAGGTCAAAAGGGAGGAGAAATGAGAACCGCAGTTTTGAGCAAAGGCGGTGTGGGTGTTGCCCTAACGGCGCTTCTGGGCGCGGCGATCGCGCTCCTGCTGACGATCGGCCCGAGCCCGCAGCCGGCAGGGGCGTCGAGCCACCGCGAGGCGCCGCTGATCGCGCAGGACCCGACCGCAGACAACACCGACCTGTACGCCTTCAGAAGCCCAGACAAGCCCAGCACGGTAACGATCGTCGCCAACTACATCCCGTTCGAGGAGCCTGCCGGCGGTCCCAACTTCTTCAACTTCGACCCGAACGCTCTCTACGAGATCCACATCGACAACAACGGCGACGGCAGAGACGACGTCACCTTCCAGTTCCGCTTCACGACCGAGACGCGGAACCCGAACACATTCCTCTACAACACGGGCCCGATCACGTCGCTGAACGACCCAAACTGGAACGTTCGCCAGTTCTACTCGGTGACAAGCTTCGATTCCGGGAGCGAGCACAGCCCCGTGCTCGGGTCGCACCTAGCGTCGCCGCCGAACAACATCGGCCCACGCTCGACCCCGAACTACGACAACCTCGCCGCAGCGGCCGTGCACACGCTGCCCGGCGGAATCAAGGTCTTCGCGGGACAGCGCGACGACCCGTTCTTCGCCGATATCGGGTCGATCTTCGACCTCGGCGGCCTGCGTCCGTTCAACGCGCTCCACCTGCTTCCGCTGCCGACCGCAGCCGGGGTTGACCAACTCGCCGGCTACAACGTCCACTCGATCGTGATCCAGGTGCCGATCAACCAGCTCATCGACACGAGCCCGACGATCGGCGTCTACGCGAGCGCCAGCCGCCCGCAGGTCCGGATCCTCTCTCCCACCGGCAAGACCAAGAACGTGGGCCCGTTCACGCAGGTCTCGCGCCTTGGCGAGCCGCTGGTGAACGAAGTCCTGATCCCCCTCGGGCAGAAGGACTACTGGAACCGCCAGGATCCCGCCGACGACTCCCAGTTCGTCGGCCACTACCTGAGCCCGGAGCTTGCGGGGCTGATCCACGTGCTCTACCCATCGCTACCCGCTCCGCCGACTACGAACCGACAAGACCTAGTCAAGGTCCTGCTGACCGGGGTGCCCGGCCTCAACTTCACCGGCCCCCACCAGTCGGATCTGCTGCGGCTGAACACGTCAATCCCGCCGGCTTCAGTGCCGAACCGGCTCGGGGTGCTCGCGGGCGACTTTGCAGGCTTCCCGAACGGACGGCGGCTCGCCGACGACGTCATTGACATCGAGCTCCGTGCGATCGCGTGCGGCTACGGACCGATCCTCGCGACGCTCGGGTTCTGCGACCTCACGCCGAACGACCAGATCGGCGACGGGGTCGACGGAAACGACAAGCCGTTTCTGAACACGTTCCCCTACGTCGCACCGCCACACCAGGGCTACCAGTCGCACACGTAGCGCGATGCGGCGGCGACTCTTCCCCCTCGGGGCAGCGGCGGCTCTCTCCGCCGCTGCCCTCCTGCTCGGCGGCGCGCTCCACGGTTCGTCGCAACCGGCCGGCGCGGTAGTGGCGTCGGCCGGCGCAGTCCCGAGCGGATTCGCCCTCGGCGGCTCGACGGCGCAGACGGTCGAGCAGTTGCAGGCGCAGCTACGGCAGAATCCGAACGACCCCCACTCGTATGCGCTGCTCGGCCTCGCCTACCAGCAGCGCGCCCGCGAGACGGGGGACCCCACGTACTACTCGAAGTCGGACGGCGTCCTCCACAGGGCCCTCGCTCTCGCGCCCGGCGACCTGCTCGCCACAAGCGGGCTCGGCTCGCTCGCGCTCTCCCGACACCGCTTTCGAGCAGCGCTCCAGCTAGGCCGCCAAGCGCTCCACCTCTCGCCGACCACCACACGAAACTACGGCGTCGTCGGGGACGCGCTCGTCGAGCTCGGGCGCTACGCGGCGGCATTCCGGGCCTTCGACAAGATGGCAAGCCTGAGGCCGGGCCTCGCGTCGTACTCCCGCGTCTCCTACGGCCGCGAGCTGCTCGGCGAGACGGCTGGGGCGATCCAGGCGATGCAGATGGCACGGGACGCGGCCACGTCGGAGCAGGAGCCGACCGCGTGGACGCACTGGCAGCTCGGAAAGCTCTACTGGTCGATCGGCCGGATCGGCGAAGCCGAGCACGAGTACGAGGCGTCGCTCGCGGCCTTTCCCGGCTACGTCTATGCACTCGACGCGCTTGCCCAGGTCAAGGCCGCGCGCGGACAGATCGGCCACGCGATCGAGCTCGAGCAGCGCGCGGTCGACCAGATCCCACTGCCCCAGTTCGTGGGCCCGCTCGGCGACCTCTATCGGGTGAGCGGCCGGGAGCAGCTCGCGCAGCGCCAGTACGCGCTGATCGGCGCGATCGAGCGGCTCCTGCGCGCCAACGGCGTCAAGACGGACCTCGAGACGGCGCTCTTCGACGTCGACCACGGCATTCGTCTCTCCGACTCTCTCGCCCTCGCGCGTCTCGCCCAGCGCGAGCGGCCGTCGATCGACGGCAACGACGTGCTCGCCTGGGCCCTCTACCGGAACGGCCGCTGCGGCGAGGCGCTGCCGTACTCCCGGAACGCGCTCCGGCTCGGCACGCGGGACGCGCTCAAGTACTTCCACCGCGGGATGATCGAGCGCTGCCTCGGCCACCGCGCCGAAGGACGGCGCTGGCTCCGGCGGGCACTCGGGCTCAACCCGCACTTCTCCCTCCTGTGGGCGCCGGTGGCACGAGGAGCCCTGCGGTGAGGCGACTACTGCTTCTCCTCGCAACGCTCGGGGCGCTGGCCGCTCCCGCAGCGGCATCCGCCCATCCTCTCGGCAACTTCACGATCAACCGCTTCAGCCGGATCGAGGTCTCGGGCCACCGGCTCTACGTCCTCTATGTGCTCGACATGGCCGAGATCCCCACCTATCAGGCGCGCCAGCAGGGCGTCGACCCCGCCGCCTACGCACGCCGACTCGCGGCCGGCGCGCGTCTAAGCGTGGACGGCCGGGCGATCGCGCTCGAGCCGGTCGCGCATGCGCTGGCGTTCCCAAAGGGCGTCGGCGGCCTCCACACGATGCGCCTCGAGGTCCTGCTCCGCGGACCTCGGCTCGCCGGCCCCAGCTCGATCCGCTACCGGGACACAAACTACGCCGACCGGATCGGCTGGAAGGAGATCGTCGTCGGCGCGCACGCGCGCAGCGAGAGCGATGAGCTCCGGGCCTATCCAAAAGACCTGCTGCAGAGCCCGCTGGACGTCACCTCCGCCTCGGCGCGGCTCAGCCCGACCACAGGGCCGGACACGCCGCCGTCGCTCATTCGCGGGAAGGCGCTCGAGGCGCCCGACCGGGTCGCGGACGCAGGCTTCACCGCCCTGATCGGCCGGGACCACCTGAGCGTGCTCGTCGTGCTCGCCTCGCTCGCCATCGCGCTCTTCTGGGGAATGGCGCACGCGCTCTCGCCGGGGCACGGCAAGACGATCGTGACGGCCTACCTCGTCGGCCAGCGCGGGACACCATGGCATGCCGCACTGCTCGGCCTGATCGTCACCGCGACGCACACCGCCGGCGTCTTCGCGCTCGGGCTCGTCACGCTCGCGCTCTCGGCGCTCGTCGTGCCCGAGCACCTCTATCCGTGGCTGAACCTCACCTCGGGCCTGCTCGTTGTCGCGATCGGCGCCTCGGTGCTTCGCGCGCGCTGGCGGCACGGGCGCGCGCACCATCACCATCACGACCACGAGCACGGGCCCAGCCGCCGTTCGCTGCTCGCGGTCGGCGTCTCGGGCGGCCTGCTCCCCTGTCCCTCAGCGCTCATCGTGCTGCTCGCGGCGATCTCGCTGCACCGGGTCGCGTACGGTCTGCTCCTGATCGTCGCGTTCAGCGCCGGACTCGCCCTCTCGATCAGCGGGATCGGCCTCGTGGCCGTGCTCGCGAAGCAGGCCTTCCGGCGCGTCAGCTTCGACGGCCCGGTGATCCGGCTCCTACCTGCCGTGAGCGCGCTCGTGATCGTCGCCGCCGGTCTCGCGATGACCGTTCGGGCGCTCCCGAAGGTCGGCTAGATGTTCGGGCTAGACGAGACGATCGCGCACCTCTCGAACGGCACGACGCTCGCTGTCGTCGCCCTCGTGGCGACGGTGCTCGGCCTACGGCATGCGAGCGACCCCGACCATCTCGCCGCCGTCACGACCCTGATCGCCTCACGGGACGACCGGGCCGCGCGTGCCGCCGGACGCCTCGGCTTCGTCTGGGGGCTCGGACATGCGACCACGCTCTTCGTCTTCGGCGTGCCGATCGTCCTCTTCCATGCCTACCTGCCCGAGCCTGTGCAGCGGGGAGCCGAGACTACCGTCGGGCTTCTGATCATCGGCCTCGCGGTCTGGCTGCTCGTTCGCTGGCGCCGTGGGCATTTCCACGGACACGTCCATACGCCAGCCAGAGCGCGCACGCCGCTCCAGGCCTACACGATCGGGCTGGTGCACGGCATGGGCGGAAGCGCGGGAGTCGGCGTCCTGCTGCTCGCGACGATTCGCGACCACGCGCTCGCGGTCGCAGCCCTCGCCGTGTTCGCGTTCTTCACCGCCGTCTCGATGGCGCTGCTCTCGACCGGCTTCGGCATCACGCTCACCCGCGGCCCTGTCCGCCGATCGTTCCAGCGGCTTGCACCCGCGCTCGGCTGCGCAAGCCTCGCCTTCGGCGTCTGGTACGCGCTCGGCGCCCTCAGCCTCGCCCCATACTTCTTCTGATGGAAGACGTGCACTCACTCGCCGCTTCCTACGCATTGGACGCGCTCGACGCCAACGAGGAGTCGGAATTCGAGCGCCACCTCGCACTGTGCGAGCGCTGCCGCGAGGAGCTGGCGGCGCTGCGCGAGGCCGCTGGCGCACTCGCCTACGCGCCGGACGCGCCTGCACCGCCGGCGGAGCTCCGCGACCGGATCCTCGCGCAGGCCCGCGCGGAGAGGCCGAAGGTCGTCCCGCTTCGGCCCCGGCGCTGGCTTCGCCCCGGCTATACGGCCGCCGCCGCCGCCGCCGCGGCCTGCGCCGCGATCGGTCTCGGAGTCTGGGCGGAAACGCTCTCGAACAAGCTCGACCGGAAGCAGGAGGCGCTCGCCGTCCTCGCCGACCCGGCCGCACGCCGGATCCCGCTCTCGGGCGCGACCGGCTCCCTCGTTATCGCCCACGACGGCAAGGCCGTGCTCGTCACGGGCCTCCGGCACGCTCCGAGCGGCAAGACCTACGAGGCCTGGCTGATCCGCGCCGGGAAGGCCACGAAGGCAGGGCTCTTCCGCGGAGGCGGACGCTCGCTCGTGTTGGTCCCGCAGGCGTTGCGAACGGGCGACGTTGTCGCCGTCACCGTCGAGCGCGCCGGCGGAGTCGAGCAGCCGACCCGACGGCCGCTGCTCCACGGGGAGGCTGCGTGATGGAGAGCCGGCCTACGACGCGCGAGCTTGCACGCCTGAGCGACGAGGCGCTCCTCTCGCTCGTCGCCCGCTCGGACGAGGCGGCGCTGGGCGAGCTCTACGACCGCTTCGGCCGCACGGCCTACGGGCTCGCGCTCAGGATCTTGCGCGACCCGGTGCTCGCACAGGACGCTGTCCAGGAGGCGTTCCTCGGCGTTTGGCGCTCGGCGGACCGCTTCCTGGCCGAGCGCGCGAAGGCAAGCACCTGGATCCTGACGCTCGTTCATAGGCGAGCGGTCGACGTCGTCCGCCGGGAGGACCGCCGCCGCGCCGAGCCGCTCGAGCAGGCCGAGCCGCGCGCCGTCGACGCCCCGGAAGAGGAGACGACGGTGCTGTTCCGCCGCCAGATCGTTCGCGAGGCGCTGCGGCGACTGCCGGCCGAGCAGCGCGAGGCGCTCGAGCTCGCCTACTACGGCGGCTACACCCAGTCGCAGCTCTCTGAGCTCGTCGGCGCCCCCCTCGGCACGGTCAAGAGCCGGATGTTCGCCGGCCTCGCACGCCTGCGCGAGCTGCTGGCCCAGGCGGGCGTCGAGGTCGACCTCCAGACGTGAGGGAGGCCCTCGCGCCCGAGTAGCATGGCGGGCCGTGGTTGCGGTCGCGCAGGAGCTCAAGGGGAGGCATTTCACGCGCGTCGCGGACTGGGAACGCCCCGAGCTCGAGCGTGTGCTCGACCTCGCCGACGAGCTGAAGCGCCTCCAGCACGCGGGCCAGGAGCACCGGCTTTTGCCCGGGCGAACGCTCGGAATGATCTTCGAGAAGCCCTCGACGCGAACGCGCGTCTCGTTCGAGGTCGGGATCTTCCAGCTCGGCGGCATCGGCCTCTACCTCTCCGCGAGCGACCTCCAGGTCGGCCGCGGCGAGACGCTTCGCGACACCGCCGTCGTGCTCTCGCGCTATCTCGACTGCCTGATGATCCGCACCTTCGCGCAGGCCGACGTCGAGGAGCTCGCCGAGCACGCCACGATCCCGGTGATCAACGGTCTGACCGACAGCGCCCACCCCTGCCAGGCGCTCGCCGACCTGATGACGATCCGGGAGCGCTTCGGGCGGCTCGAGGGACTGCGGCTCGCCTACCTCGGCGACGGCAACAACGTTTGCGCCTCCCTGATGGTCGCGGCTACGAGGTTCGGGATGGAATTCGTCGCGGCGACGCCTCGGGGGTACGAGCCCGCCCAGGAGGCGGTCGAGCTCGCCCGGGGCAGCGGGACGGTCGAGCTCACCGCCGACCCGCGCGACGCCGCGCGAGGCGCGGACGTCCTCTACACGGACGTGTGGACGAGCATGGGCCAGGACGAGGAGCGCGAGCGCCGCCTCCGCGACCTCGCGGGCTTCGGGATCGACGCTGAGGCGGTTCGGCTCGCCGACGAAGACGCGATCGTGCTCCACTGCCTGCCGGCCCACTACGGCGAGGAGATCGACGAGGAGGTCGCGTACGGGCCGCACTCGGCGATCTGGGACCAGGCCGAGAACCGCCTGCACTCGCAGAAAGCGCTGATGGCGCTGATCGTCCGCTAGAGGCATAGGTGCTGCCGCTCAAGGACAACGTCCCGACGAGGGCGTTCCCCGTCGTCACCGTCGGGCTGATCGTCGCGAACGTGATCGTCTGGCTCTGGGAGTGGACGGGGACACCGGTCGATGAGGACGTCGCCCACTACTCGTTCTATCCCTGCACCGTCGAGGGCCCGTGCAATGCCTTCGCGCAGCACTTCCACAAGCTGCCCTGGTACGAGAGCGCGTTCACATCGATGTTCATGCACGGGAGCTGGGTCCACATCGGCGGCAACATGCTCTTCCTCTGGATCTTCGGCAACAACGTCGAGGACGCGATGGGGCGCGCGAGGTTCTTCCTCTGGTACCTGGCCTCCGGCCTTGCTGCGACAGCGCTACAGACGTTCGTGACGCTGAGGTTCTCGGGCGTCGCAGGGGCGAGCGTCCCTAATGTCGGCGCCAGCGGGGCGATCTCTGGCGTGCTGGGCGCCTACCTCGTGCTCCTGCCGACCGCGAGCGTGCTGACGGCGATCTTCCTCGGCTTCTTCTTCTTCCTCCAGGAGGTGCCGGCCGTGCTCTTCCTCGTGATCTGGTTCGGGTTTCAGCTGCTCGACGGCGGCTTCGCGCTCATCCACCCTCAGCAGGGCGGCGGAGTCGCCTTTTTCGCCCACGTCGGCGGCTTCGTTTTCGGCGCCGCGACCGTCCGGCTGTTGGCCGTCAGACGGCCGTTACGACCGACGTGGTGACGGAATAGCGGAGCGCTGAAAAGCGTTTTACGAAGCATGAAAACTTTGTCTGAAGTTCGCGCCGAGATCGACCAGCTCAGCGAGCAGCGCGCCGAGCTCTGGCAGCGGCTCTCGGAGGGCCACGATGCCGCCCTCTCGGCCGAGCTGCACGAGCTCGACAAGCGTCTAACGCGACTCTGGGACGAAGACCGCGCCCTCCGCGCAAGGGCCCGCTTCGGCGACCGCGACGAGATCATCAGGCGCGCTCGCCACGAAGAGCGGCTGCTCCGAGCGGCTTAAGTTCCTCCCTCCCCCCGACAGTGAAGCCGGCGGCCGAGAGGCCGCCGGCTCGTTTCGAATCGAAGTCCGGTTTCGGCTACGCCGAAACCATGACGACTTCGATTCGATTCAGCTTTGACAACGAGGGGTCTTGCGAGCCGACGCCGGCAAAGCCGGCATCGGCGCCGGGCCGGTCCGGATGCATTCGATGAATCCGCAACCCGCAAGCCGCCGGATCCACCCCTACACTTCCTTGCACTCGGGGCGTTAGCTCAGCTGGGAGAGCGCCGGCTTTGCAAGCCGGAGGTCACCGGTTCGATCCCGGTACGCTCCACTCCCGATCCGTAATTGCTGCGAGCGAGGAGAGAGGTTTCATGGCTGGAAAGGCCGACTTCACACAGGAGGAGTGGCAGCTCGTGCTCGAGGGCCCGCCGAGCGCCGGCTTGATCGTCGTTACGGCACAACGCGGAGGAACCTTCAGGGAGACGCTCGCCATGGCGAAGGCGTACGCGGAGGCGCGCCAGCACCATGGCGAGAGCGAGCTGCTCGACGAGATCGTGTCGGCGAAGCCCGAGATCGACCACACCCGATACCACTCTTTCGACGAGCTGAAAGAACACGGGTTGCAGCATCTTCGCGATGCTGTCGCGCTGCTCGAGCGCAAGGCCGCACCGGAGGAGGTCGAGGAGTACAAGGGCTTCGTCCTCAACCTCGCGGACAAGATCGCCAACGCCCACAGAGAAGGCGGAGAAAACGTCAGTCCCGCCGAGCGCGCCGCCATCGAGGAAATCGCCGCGGCCCTCGGGACCGCGGCTCCATAGGCGCATGTCTCCCACGCCGGCGAACGGCAAGGTCTGCTACATCGAGATCCCTGCGACCGACGCCCGGCGCTCGGCCGCGTTTTACGAACAGGTCTTCGGTTGGCGGATCAGGCAGCGCGGCGACGGTCATACCGCCTTCGACGACACCACCGGCGAAGTGAGCGGCGCGTGGGTACTCGAGCGGCCGCCGGCTGAGGAGCCCGGTCTCCTTCTCTACATCATGGTCGACAGCGTCGCCGCGGCCGCCGATGCGGTCGTCGAGAACGGATGCGAGATCGTGCAGCCGATCGGGGCGGACGCACCCGAGATCACCGCGCGATTCCGCGACCCGGCGGGAAACGTGATCGGCCTCTACCAGGAGCCGCCTGCGACGGTCACGCCCTGAAGCCGGCCGCGTGAATCACTAGCTCGGCTGCGTCGTCGTCGGTCAGGCTGTCCGTATTCACGACCAGGTCGTAATGGGTCGGCAGCTCGCGGTCGACGCGATAGAAGCGCTTGAGATAGTCGGCGCGCGCAGCGTCTGCCTCCCTTATCGCCTTGGCTGCTTCCGGCTCGGTAATCCGCTGGGCGGCGGAGAGGCGGCCACTCCGCGTCTCAGCCGACGCCGTTACCAGCACCCGCAGCAGCTCATTCGAGCCCTCGAGCGCGAACGATGCGGCGTGGGCCACGATGACGACGCTTCCCTGGTCGGCCGCATCGCGAATCACCTCGCGGATTAACGCGCACTGGCTCTCGCTCGTCGGTATCGCGAGCCCGGTCAAGCCAGGGTATGTCTCATGAACACCGGCTTCGCCCAGCTGCGCAAGGACGCGCACGATCAGGGACTTGCGCCGCTCGACATCGGCGATCAGAGCGGGATCGAGCTGCTCCTTCTCGGCCGCCGCCGTGACGATCTCCTCATCGAGATACCGGAAGCCGAGTCGCTCCGACACGCGACGAGCGACACCCTCGCCGCCGGCGCCGGTCGTGTGGGAGATGCAGACGGCTCGAAGCGGCACGTTTCCTTCCTGCCTACGCGCTTAGTGCTTCAGCGAGTCTACGCCCCGCCCCGCGGAGACGGACTCAGACTGAAATCAGCGCTACTTGAGGATGTTGACGGCGCGTGCGACGACCATGATCGCGAGCAGCAGGCTCGCCGCCGACTGAACAAGCATGAGCATCTTTGCCCACTTGCTGAGCGGCATCGAATCCGTCGGGCTAAACGCGGTTGCGTTCGTGTAGGAGACGTACAGGTAGTCGATGAAGGTGGGCTGCCAGCGACGATCGGCCTCGGCCTCCGACGTCTGTTGCGGAAACAGAAAATCGCGAGTGGTCCCGGGATCCGGATTCAGGCGCCGTTCGATCGGACCGCCGCCGTCGAGCTGCCAGAACCAGAGGCCGAACACGAGCACGTTCATGCACCACAGGTGAATGCCGGCGCGAAGGAGCAGGCGCGCGTCGGTTTTCGCCCCGGCGACCAGAAGATGCACGAGCAGCACGATCGAAGCCGCGTTGGCAGCGGTGATCACCGCGATCACCGCCAAGGATGCGATGCGTCGGCTGAGCTTGAGCGCCGCCGCACGCTCGCTGGCAGAGCGTAGGAGCCGCCTTTGCGGAACATTGAGGACAAGCGGAGCGAGGAGTAACACCGTCAGCGCCGGCACGAGCCAGCGGACGGTCCCGTAGATGCCGGCGCTGGTTGGGCCGGCAATGAACCGGGTCGGCAGCGTCGCATAGAGGCTCGCGGCCGTAAGGACCGCCAACGTCGGCCAGAAAGGCGACTCGCCAAGCTCTTCGCGCGAGACAAGCGGCACGTGCGGAAGATGCTCCACCCTTCCGCGCCGACCGATCGGGCCTCGCCACCACATCGCGTCCAATGCCTGACTTCCCGGCCGATCGCAATCTTCCTGCTTCAGTAAAACTTCGCGCATGATCGCCCATCTCGCTGCGTTTCTCGGCGTCTCGGCGCTGGTGATCGTCACGCCCGGACAGGACACGGCGCTGACGATCCGGAACTCGTTGCTCGGCGGACGGCGCGGCGGCGTGTTCACCGCGTTCGGCGTCTCCCTGGGACAGGCGCTCTGGGCGCTCGCGACGAGCGCCGGGCTCGCTGCGCTGCTCGCTGCCTCCGAACCTGCCTTTCTGGCCGTTCGGCTCGTGGGCGCGGCGTATCTCGTGTGGCTCGGGACACAGGCGATCTTCGGAGCACTCCGCAGCCGTGGCGACGGAGCGACGAGCTCGCGCGGCGTGAGGAAGATCAGACCGGCAGTCGCGTTGCGGCAGGGGGTGATCAGCAACCTCGGCAATCCCAAGATGGCCGTCTTCTTCATGAGCCTCCTGCCGCAGTTCGGGGCGTCGTTTCTCACGCTCCTCGTGCTCGGCCTCGTCTTTTGCACCATGACGCTCGCGTGGCTGACCGGCTACGCGATCGCCGTCGCGAAGGCCGGTGACGTCCTGCGCCGGCGGAGCATCCGCCGCGTCCTCGACGGCCTGACCGGCACCGTGCTCGTCGCGCTCGGGCTGCGCCTTGCGACTGAACGCAGCTAGTCCCTGGACGGATCGGCACTGGCTCGACCAGGCGCACGCCTGGATCGACGAACAGCTCGCCCGGCTCGAGCTCTCGCTCGACGGGACGGTCGAGCAGACGCACGTCGCGCCCTGGTCGACGGTGCTCCGGGTACCCACCGACGCCGGTGCTCTCTGGTTCAAGGCGAACATGGCCGCGCTCTCGCACGAGTCGGCGGTCGTGCAACTGTTGGCCGCGCGGAGGTCTGAGCTGCTGCCGGAGCTGCTCGCCGCCGACCCGGACCGTGGGTGGATGCTGCAAGCGGACGCCGGCACGCGGCTCCGCGAGCTGCTCGCCGAAGATGGACGAGTCGAGCGCTGGGAGCAGATCCTGCCGCTGTACGCGGAGCTTCAGATCGAAGCCGCGCCGGATTGGCAGGCGCTCCTCGGGGCCGGTGCGCCCGACCGGCGCCTGCGCTTCCTACCGGCCCAGTACGAGCAGCTCGTCGCCGACGGCGAGGCGCTCCAACCCGCGCTTCCAGACGGCCTCTCCGACGAGGAGGTCAGGAGCGTCCGGCTGCTGGTGCCGCTCGTGACCCGGCTGAGCGAGGAGCTCGACGCGGTCGGCTTGCCCGAGACGATCCAGCATGACGACTTCCACGACGGACAGGTTTTCGTGCGCGACGACCGCTACCGGTTCATCGACTGGGGCGATTCGTGCGTCTCGCATCCGTTCTTCACGCTCTCGGTCACGCTGCGAGTCCTCGCCCTGAAGCTCGGCGTCGAGCTGGGCGCGCCGGAGCTCGACCGTTTCCGGGACGCTTACCTCGAGCCGTGGACACGGTTTCGGTCACGCGCTGAGCTCGAGGCCGCGGCCGCAACGGCTTTCGTGCTCGGGAGGGCGTGCCGGGCGCTCGCGTGGCGGCGGATCGCCAAGGGCCTCCCGCCACCCTTCGACGAGGAGTACGCGGACGCCGCGCCCGGCTGGCTGCGGCACTTCCTCGAGGCGATCTAGCGGCTCGCGGCGTAGCGCCGCATCGCCCGGCGATCGCGGTAGCAGCGGGCGCCGAAGATGCCGAGCGGGATGAGAAAGGCTCCGACGGCGAGGCCGAAGGGGGCGATGATTCAGGCGTGCCCGAGCCGCGGCTGGCCGCCCTCCGCCGAGCCGACAGCCTGCGGCGTGAAGTCGTTGGACGCCCGCACCCGTCCCGGCGCCTTGCTTCTTCTCGTCCACTTCACCCCTCGACACTAGCAAACGCGCTTTGATGGTGTCTGACTCGACGTCGGACTAACTTTTCGGCCGGCCCGGCGTTCTAGTTCCTCGGAAAGCCGTCACCAAGACCCTGCTGAGGGCGCCTCGATACTTGATCGAGCAACGAAGAAGTGTTACGAAACGGGGTCCGCAAGCTCTTGTGGGGCTAACAGACAAGGAGGAACCGTGGGAGGGCGAAACCTGTTGAGAAGGGCGGGCGCAGCCGCCGTCGCGCTCGCTTTGATTGGGCTGATAGCGGCGGGCGCGTCGGCCCGTACCAGTGCACCGGCCAAGCACGCGGCGTCGATCAAGGCGTGCGCACTGTTGCCGGACACGACGACATCGACCCGCTACACCCTGTTCGACGCGCCGTACCTGAAGGCCGCGTTCA
>JBARRS010000195.1:0-9243 GCA_049644345.1 Gaiellaceae bacterium | reverse complement strand
ACGCGCGAGGGATCGTGCGAGAGGGTCTCGTGGACGATAGGCCGCAGCCAGAGCAGGACGCCGACCGTCGGCAGGCCGACTGCGGCGAGCCCGGCGGCGCCGCGGAGCAGGTCTTCCCGCTCCAGGAGCGCGCGTGCGCCGAGATAGCCGACGAGCGGCACGACCCGGAACACGGCGTCGCTGGGATGCACGAGGGCGAGCCCGCCGGCCGCGACAGCCAACGTTGCCAGCAGGGCCCGGGAACGGTCGCGGGCGAAGGCGAAGAAGAGTGCGAGGACAGCGGGAACGAGCAGCTGGCGCGAGGCCGTCGCCGGGAGCGCGAGGATCGGATAGGCACCACCGCCGTCGGGTGCAAGGCCGGTGAGCGCCGCCTGCGCGAGTACCGCCGCGATCGCGGCCCAAGCGGAGGCGAACAGCGCGAGCGAGGCCTCGTACACGAGCGCGAACGCAAGTGGGACGAGCACCGTCGGCTCGTGCAGGACGACCGCCGCGGGATCGACGCCCCCGACCCGGGCGACGAGGGCGAGGAAACCGTGCCAGAGCGGAAACGCGTAGCCCGGATGAAGCCCGCCGTCGCGGAACTCGTCCAGCGCGTGGAGCGAAAGGCCGCCGAAGTCGTCGAGCTTTCGCACCCGGGCGATGTGGAAGAACGCGTCGCCGTCGTAGCCTGCCACCCACCAGACGGCGATCCCGATCGCGATTCCGAGCGCGATCGCGGTCGATCGCCCGGCAGGCGGGCGCAGTGGCCGGCGCACGAGCCCGAAGGGGAGTGCCGCAGCTCCGACGCCGAAGAAGATCCCGAGCGTCAGCGTCAGCGAGCCGTGGACGGCAAAGGTGAGGGCAAGCGCGAAGAAGAGCAGCCCGAGCGTCCACGCGATCACCGGCGCGAGTCCCCGCAGCTTTAGCGCCCGCGCCACGAGCGTCCCGGGCAGGAGCACGACAGCCGTTGCCGCGGCGAGCCGGACCGCGAGCCCGACCCCGTGCTCGGGCAGCAGGCGCGCGATGCCCAGCGCCGCGAGAGCGAGCATCGCCGTCGGCACTCGGTTCATCGAGGGGATTCGAGCAGCGAGGCGACCGACCCCGAGGAGAGCCAGCGGGCGGCGTCCCGGTACATACGCCCGCGCTCCCCGTGGAAGAGAAGACCGCGCAGACGCAACGACCAGAGCAGCAGGCGGCGCGCGCGCTCGGCCTCGCGGCGGCCACGGTGCTTGGCGAGGAACCGGAGATTGCCGCGGACGTTCTCCTTGAACATCCTCCCGCCGTGCGAGGCGCCGCCGACGTGCACGACCTCGGCACCGGGGAAGAAGAGCACCTTCCAGCCGGCGGCGTGGAAGCGGAAACACCAATCCGTCTCCTCACTGAACAGGAAGAAGTGCTCGTCGAGCAGGCCGACGGCGTCGATCGCCTCGCGGCGCGCGAGCAGCGCCGCGCCCATCACGAACTCGGCCTCGCGGACGGAATCGTGGTCGAAGTCGCCGGCGTAGAAGCCGTTCAGCAGCCGCGAGTGCGGCGCGAGCTTGCGCAGGAAAAGGTACTCCGTCGCCAGGCGCCACAGCGTCGGGAAGCCTCGTACGGAGCGCTGAAGGCTGCCGTCCGGGTTCAGCAGCTTGGGCGCTACCACGGCGGCGTCCGGGTGGTCGTCGGCAAACCGAGTGAGCCGCTCGACTGCATCCCCCACCGCCCACGCGTCGGCGTTCAGGATCAGGACGTAGCGGCCGGACGTCGCGCGAATCCCTGTGTTCCAGCCGGCCGCGAGCCCGCGGTTCTCCTGCTCGACGAGCCGGGCCTCGGGGAAGCGCTCGCGAACGAGGTCCAGGGTCCCATCGGTCGAGCCGTGATCGACGACGATGACGTCGAACCCGCGAACGCTCTCCAGACAGCGCTCGACCCAGGGCATAGCGTTGTACGTGACGACGACGGCGGAGACCTCCGACACAGTTCAGCGCGTATTTCGAGACGCTTTTGGTGCGGGGTCTGACCCCGCAACCCCGATTGCGGCGCCTTTTACGGGGTCAGACCCCGTCACGGAAGTGAAGCCGCGCGCGCTCTGCCACGCCAGCAGGAGCGCGCCCGGGAGGGCGAGGCCGAGGTTGACGACGAAGAAGAGGAAGCCCGTCGCGAAGGCGGCATTCGCCCCGACGCCGAGGTTGCCGAGGAAGCTGACGAAGAACGACTCCCGCACCGCAAGCCCGTTGATCGTGAACGGGACGAGCATGACGAGGAAGAGCAGCGGCCCCATCACGTAGTAGGGCCGCGGCGAGAGCGAGACGCCGACGGCCTTGCCGGTCAGCCAGATCGCGAGCACCCGCACCGACTGCACGACGAGCGTGAGCGCGAAGACGCCGAGCAAGAGGCCGACGTTCTCCCGGTACGAGTGCAGCCCCTCGTAGACGGCGCGCAGTGGGCGCTCGACTCGCATGAACCGGAGGAGCGGCACCGTCTTCGCGAGCAGCGGTCGCACTCGAACCGAGAACAGCCCGACCGCGAGGACGACCGTCGCGACCACGAAGAAGAGCTCGATCCAGAGGTAGGCGCCGACGTGGTAGCGCCCGATCGCGAGGGCAAACCCCGCTGCAGCGAGCGTCAGGGTCGTCGCGCCGCCAAGGGCGCGCTCGAGCAGCACCGAGCCTGCGACCGGACCGCCGCGCCCCGGGTGCCGCCGAGCCGTCTCGAAGATCCGGACCGCGTCGCCGCCTACCGCCGTGGGGAGAACCTGGCCTGCGGTGTAGGCGACGAAGTAGGCGCGGACCAGCCAGGCGAGCGAGTCGTGAATTCCCTTGGCTCGAAGCAGTTGCTGCCAGCGCCACGCCATCGGCAGCACCGAGCCGATCATGATCGCGAGCGCCGCCGCGAAGTAGCCGAAACGGGCGTGCACGAGGATGTGCACCGTCCGCGACACGTCGATCTTCCAGAGGATGTAGGCGGCGCAGAGGCCGGTGACGACGAGCGTCGCTCCGGCACGAAGGAGCCGGCGCTTCATCCGTTCAGGCGCGCGTGCACGTCGCTGAGAGCGGCGATCGCGTCCGCGACATCCTCATCGGTATGCGCCGGCGAGAGCGGGAGCGACAGAACCTCGGCGCCCGCCCGCTCCGCCACCGGCAGCGGCGGCTTGTCGGGGAAGCGCTTGCGGTAGGCGCTCAGTCGGTGGACCGGGAGGAAGTGGATGCTGGTGCCGATGCGCTCCTCGGCGAGCAGGCGCTGGTAGTCGTCGCGCGTCCCGCCCGCGCGCTCGGCGTCGACACGGACGACGTAGAGGTGGAGCGCATGCGTGTCGCGCGGATCACGGGCGAGCGGCTCGATTCCGTCGAGCTCCGCGACGGCCGCGTCATACGCCGCAACGTGCCGCCGGCGGATCAGCCCGTGGCGCTCGAGCTTGTCGAGCTGGACGAGAGCGATCGAGGCGAGGATGTCGGAGAGGTTCGCCTTGTATCCGGGCACCGGCAGGTCGTAGAGCGCGCCGTGGCCGCGCCGCATCACGCGCAGGTCGTCGACTTTCCGGGCGACGTCGTCCCGGTCGGTCGCGATCAGCCCGCCCTCGCCCGCGGCGAGGTTCTTCGTGGCGTAGAGCGAGAAGCAGGTCGCTTCGGAGAGCGTCCCGATCTTGCGACCGCGATACACGCTCTCGAACGCGTGTGCGGCGTCTTCGACCACGGGGAGCCCGAGCGCGAGCAGCGGTTCCATGTCGCAGGGCTGTCCGGCCAGGTGAACGGGGACGATCGCCTTCGTCTGCTGAGTCACGAGGTCGGCCGCGCGCGCGGGATCGAGGTTGAGGTCCGATTCGCGGACGTCGGCGAAGACCGGCCGCGCGCCGCAGTGAAGGATCACGTTGGCGGTGGCAGGCCAGGTGATCGGGCTGGTTATCACCTCGTCACCAGGGCCGGTCTCGAGCGCTGCGAGCGACAGGTGAAGCGCAGCAGTTCCCGAGGCAACGGCGAGCACGTGCTTCGCGCCCAGATACTCGGCGACGCGCCGCTCCAGCTCCGCGGCGCGAGGGCCGCTCGTGAGCCAGCCGGAGCGGATCGTCTCGGCGACGGCGGCGATCTCCTCCTCCCCGACCGCCGGCGGCTGGAAGGAGAGGAACGTTTCCCGTCTAGACGAGAGCTTCTGCATCGGCCGTCACGAAGCGTAGGCGAGCCGCCGCCCAATCGGCCCGTTCCAGAGCCTGGTCGCGACTGTCGCCGACGGCGAGCACTGCTCCTGCGCGGTCGGCTCCGCGCCGCAGGGGGACAAAGACCGTGCCGGGACCCCGGTAGACGTTCACGGCGACGATCCCCTCCACCGCCTCCGCCTCCTCCAGACCGTCGACGCTTTCGAGCGCCCCAGGCGGCGCAACGAGGAAGCGCGTGCAGGCGCCGCCCACCTGCGGCTCCGGCTCCGGCGGCTCGATGGGCTCGCCGAGCGCGGCGGATAGGGCGAGCCCGTTCAAATCGACGCCGACCGCCGCGTGACAGAGCTCCGCGTCGTGACCCCCGCCGAGCCGCGCCGCAAGCTCGCCGACCTTCGGCCCGTCCGGCGAAAGCCGGATCTGCGTATAGGTCGGGCCGTTCTCGACTCCGAGCGCCTCCGCAGCCGCGCGGGCGGCCTCGATCGCCGAGATTCCCGCGTCGGCGGGCCAGACATGCGCGAGGGCAACACCGAAGGCGGGCGGATCCGCGGTCAGCCTGTCGGTGACGGCAACCGATACGAACTCGCCGTCAACCGAGAACGCGTTTACCGTCACCTCGGGCCCTTCGACCAGCTCCTCGACGAGGCACCCGCCCGCCCGCGAGAGGCCGACGGCGGCCGCGAACGCGACCGCAAGCGAGTCGGGGTCCCCGGCGACGCCGAGCCCCTTCTGACCCTGGCGGTCCGGAGGTTTGACGACGCAGGGATAGCCGAGCGCCCCCGCCGCGCCGAGCGCGTCCTCGAGCGTCGGGCAGAACGCGAACGCCGGCTGCGCGAGGCCCGCTTCTGCGAAGCGCTCGCGCTGCCTGAGCTTCGAGACCGAGAGCGCGGCCGTCTCGGGAGAGATCGGGTGCGGTAGTCCGAGCCGTTCCGCCACGCGCGCGGCGATCGCGACCGGCCAGTCGATCCCCGGCGCGATGAGCCCGTCCACGCGCTCCGCGTCGGCGAGCCGCGCGATGCCCGGCTCGTCCTCGGCGGAGAGAATCGCGCGCCGGTCGGCGAAGCGGAAGCCCGGAGCGCCGGGATCACGGTCGACTGCGATCACGAAGAGCCCGCGGTCACGGGCGGCGGCAAGGAGCCCGACCTGCGCCGGGCCGGCGCCTAGGACGAGAAGACGGTTTCGGTCTGCCGGATCGCCCTCCACCAGGCCTCATTCTCGCGATACCACGCGACGGTGCGCTCGAGCCCGTCGGCAAAGGACGTGCGGGCCTCCCAGTCGAGCAGCCGCGCGGCCTTCTCGGTCGAGCCGATGTGGCGGTCGACTTGGCCCGGCCGCTCCGGCACGTTCTCTCTCAGCGACGACGGCTTTCCCAGCGTCTCGAGAACGAGATCGGCGATCTCCGAAATCGAGATATCAACGCCCGTTGCGACATTGATCACGTCGCCGACGACGGAGCCCAGGGGCGCGTCGATCACGGCCTCGATCGCCTCGGCGTGGTCGTCGACGTAGAGCCAATCCCGGCTCGCGTGGCCGTCGCCGTGAACGGTCAGCGGCTCGTCCGAGAGCGCCTGCGTGACGAAGCGTGGGATCACCTTCTCCGGGTGCTGACGCGGCCCGTAGTTGTTGAACGGCCGCACGATCACGATCGGCAGCCCGTAGGTGACTTGGTAGCTGTAGGCGAGGCGATCCGCGCCTGCCTTCGTCGCCGCGTACGGGCTCCGCGGATTGAGGGGATGCTCCTCGTCCATCGGGGCGTACTCGGCCGTTCCGTACACCTCGCTCGAGGAGACGAGGACGAAACGCTCGACGGGAAGCTCGCGAACGGCGTCGAGCAGGATCCGCGTCCCCTCGACGTTCGTCTGCACGAAGTCGGCGCCGCCCTGCTGGATGGACTTCTCGACGTGCGACTCGGCCGCGGCGTTGACGATCACGTCGACGCCCTCCACGACGTCGCGGACGAGGTCCTCATCGCGAATGTCGCCGTGGACGAACGAGAGCCGCTCGTGTGAGATCACGTCGGCGAGGTTCTCGATGTTGCCGGCGTAGGTGAGCGCGTCGAGGGAGACGACCTCGTACGGCGTCGCGCCCAGCAGATGCCTGATGAAGTTCGAGGAGATGAACCCGGCGCCGCCGGTGACGAGTACGCGCTTCTGCCTCACCCGAGCTCCTTCTCGATCGTGTAGAGAGGTCGCCCCTCCACCTCCCGGTGAATCCGTCCCAGGTACTCGCCCACGAGCGCGAGGATGAAACCCTGAATGCCGAGCACGAACAGGACGAGCACGCCTCCGAAGAGGGGGCCCGGGAAGTTCGAGTGGTCGATCCACCACCACGCGCCGTAGGCTCCGAGACCGGTCGCGGCGAACGTGCAGAGGAGCCCGAGGGCGATCCCGAACCACTGGATCGGCTGCGGCCAGAAGCCCGCGAGCACGTGCAGCGCGGTCCGGGTCAGCCGCAGCGGTCCGTACCGGGACCGGTCACGCCGCGGCGCGTGGCCGACGTCGACCTCGACCACGCTCGCCCCTCCGGAGAGGACGAGCGCCTTCGTGAACTTCTGCCGGCCGATCGCGCCGAGCATCGGCTCGAGGGCCGAGCGGCTGTAGGCGTTGAAGGCGCAGCCAAAGTCGTCGATCCGGACGCCCGTGAAGCGGCGAAGCATCCCGTTGATGAGGCGGGACGGAAGTGTCCGGCCCCAGGAGTCGTGCCTCGCGCCGCGGCGGCCGCTGGCCACGTCGGCGCCGGCCTCGACGGCCTCGATCAGCTTCGGGATGTCCTCGGGCTCGTTCTGGAGGTCGCCGTCCATCGTGACGACGATCGCGCCGCGCGCGCGCACGAAGCCCGCGTGCATCGCGGGGTGCTGGCCGAAGTTGCGCTTGAACCGGACGGCGCGGACACGCTCGTCGCGCGCGTGCAGGCGCGCGAGCTCGGCGAAGCTGCCGTCGGTGGAGCCGTCGTCGACGAAGACGAGCTCGAAGGGGCGCCCAGTCGGCTCGAGCGTCTCGACCGTGCGCCGGTACAGCTCGTCCAGCGTTCGCTCCTCGTTGTGAAGCGGAACGACGATCGAGACGTCCGCGCCACCGTCGAATGCCTCGCCGACGACCGCGGGGCGGTCGAAGACGTCGGTTTGCGCCATCGCTAGCGGGGGAGCCTACCGGGCGAGATAATCATGCAAACGTGGGAACGATGCTGAGCGAGCGAGTGGACGAGCTGCGCCGAGCGCGGATGCGCGGCGGCAGCTGGCTATCGCGCCGCGCGGTCGAGGCACTCGTCGAGGTGGCGGACGAGGCGGCGAGGGACTCGGAAGAACTGCTCGCCCATCTCGGCAGCGCCGGGCGCGAGCTCGCGGCCAGCGCGCCGGCGGTCGGCGCTGTCGCCGGCGCCGTGGGGCGCCTACTCGCCACCGCCCGGCTCCAGACTCACCTCGAGCCGGCTGAGCTCCGCCGGCTGGTGAGAGACGAAGCCGATGCACTCGTCGAGGGTGGGCGCCGGGCCTCGGCGGCGATCGCGATCCAGCTCTCCGACCGCCTCAACGACGCGACCGTGCTGACGCACTCCGCCTCGGCAACGGTACGCGAGGCGCTGCTGCGGACACCGCCCGCCCGCGTCCTGTGTACGGTTTCGGCCCCGGGAGAGGAAGGGCGCACATTCGCCGACGACCTGCGTGACGCGGGCCTGGAGGTCGAGCTCGTCGAGGACGAGGAGGCGCCGAAGGCGCTCGAGTGGGCGTCGCTCCTGCTCGTCGGCGCCGACACCGTCTATCGCGACGGCACGCTCTGCAACAAGCTCGGCACCCGGATGCTCGCCGAGGCCGCCGCCGCCGACGGGATCCCGGCGGTCGTTGCCTCGGAGCTGATCAAGCTCGCGCCCTTCCCCGCCGTCGAGGCGGGCGAGCTGCGCGCCGACCGGGACCTGACGCCGCCGGATCTGATCGAACAGATCGTGACCGAGGAGGGCGCCTTTCCCCCCGAGGAGATCGGCGCCCTCGTCGACCGCACGCCCTTCCTGCGCGAGGGCTACGCGCTGCTGAGCAGCGCGTAGCGACGGCCGTACCGGCAAGGCCGGCACGGCCGCTTGCTGCTACGCGGCGCTCAGTTCCGGCTCGGCCTCGCGCCCGGGCTGCCGCAACCGCCGGCGTGGGATCGCCAGCGCAGCCAGCGCCCCGACACCTACCAGCGCCGCGCCGATCAGGACCGCCGGCTGCAACCCGTCGACGAACGTCTGGGGGGTCCCGTAGCCGCCGTAGCGGCTGAACACCGACGCGAGGACCGCGACGCCGAACACGCCGCCGAGCTCGCGGATCGCGTTGTTGGCGCCGGACGCTTGGCCTTCCTCCTGGGGCCGAACCGAGCTCAGCACGACGTTCGCGACCGGCGCGAAGAAGAGCCCCATGCCGATCCCCGAGAGGGTGAACGGAGCGACGAGATCCGCGTACGGGATCGTCGGCGTCGAGACGAGCCCGATCCAGCCGATCCCGACGGCCTGCAGCGCGAGCCCGGCCGCCATCAGGCGCTGACCCCCGATCCGATCGGAGAGGGCACCCGCGATGGGCGCAACGAAGATCGGCATCGCCGTCCAGGGCAGGATGCGCAGCCCTGCGGAGAGGGGCGAGTAGCCCTGGACGGTCTGGAAGAACTGCGCGAGCAGGAAGATCGAGCCGAACATCCCGAAGAACATGAAGAGCGACGAGACGTTCGTCAGCGCGAACGCCCTGTTGCGGAAGAACCGCATCGGCAGCATCGGCGCCGGCGAGCGCAGCTCCCAGAGGACGAACAGCGCGAGCACGATTGCGCCCCCCGCGAGCGAGCCCACGATCTCGGGCGAGCCCCAGCCGACCGTGTTCCCTCGGACGAGCCCCCAGACGATCCCGAACAGCCCGGCGCTGGCGAGACCGAGGCCGGGCAGGTCGAGCCGGCCGTACGGCCCGCGCGACTCCTCCAGCCTGAACAGCGCGAGCGGCGCGAGGACCAGGCCGATCGGCACGTTGATCCAGAAGATCCATTGCCATGAGATCCCCTGGACGATCGCGCCACCAACGAGCGGCCCGAGCGCGACGGCGAGGCCGCCGATGCCGCCCCAGGCGCCTAGAGCCAGGCCGCGTCGCTCGGCCGGCACCGCGGCCGAGAGGAGCGTGAGCGTCAACG
>JBARRS010000194.1:0-2229 GCA_049644345.1 Gaiellaceae bacterium | reverse complement strand
GGCTCTGGCCGACGAGGTGAACGTCGAGGTCGACGTCTTCTCCGAGCTCGTCGTCGAGTTCGCGCGCCGCTGGGGAGCGAAGACGATGGTGAAAGGGCTACGCGTGATCTCGGACTTCGAGTGGGAGTTCCAGATGAACCACCTCAACCGTCTGCTCGCGCCCGACGTCGAGACCCTCTATGTGATGGCGCGTCCCCAGTTCAGCTTCGTCTCGTCGAGCGGCGTGAAGGAGATCGCCTCCTTCGGCGGTAACGTGGAGGAGCTCGTGCCGGAGCCGGTCGCCCGGCGCTTTCGCGAGCTCTATCCGAATGCACGCCCCGGGACACCGGAGAACCCACAGGAATGACCGACTTCGACCAGCTGCTCAACCGCCGTCGCGTGCGCCTGGACCGGCCGGAAGCGTACGAGCTCGCACAGAAGCTGCGCGCACGCGGAGGCACCGAGACGGCCGCACGCCTGCTGGAAAAACTCGAAGACGACGCCCAAGTGATCGCGCTCGGCCGCGACGAGGCGCGGGCCCTCCTCGACGAGCTGCGCGCGTCCGGCCGGGCGTGGGTTGGCGGCACTGGCCGGCTCGAGCGCCCGACTCCGCGGGTCGAGGAGCAGAAGCGCGGGCTGCGGGTCCGTCTATGGCGCCGTCGGTAGAGAACGCTAGACTTCCCTGCTCATGGACGTTCTTGTGCTCATCGACAAGCTGGACGACCTCGTGCACAACGCGAAGGCCGTGCCGCTGACCGACCAGGTGCGGATCGACCGCGAGGAGATCTACGACATCCTCGACCAGATGCGCGCGACGATCCCCGAGGAGATCAAGCAGGCTCGCTGGATCGTCAAGGAGCGGCAGGAGATGCTCGCCGAGGCGAAGCGCGAATGCGACCGGATCCTCGGCGAAGCACGCGAGCAGGCCGTGCGGGAGGCGTCGCAGACCGAGATCGTGAAGCTCGCCGAGCGCCAGGCGCAAGACATCATCGACGACGCCCGGCGCGAGGCGCGCGAGATGCGCCTCGAGATCGAGGACTGGGCCGACGGGATCCTGTCGACGCTCGAGGTGAACCTCGACAAGTTCCTCGGCGCGGTCAGGCGTGGACGAGAGCGGCTCCACGAGCGCTCGCAGGAGACGGTCGTCGCCGGAGTCGCCGCGTCGACCGACGGCGAGCAGCCGCTCTAGCTCGCAGCGGCGGTTGGACACCTACCTCGCGGTCTCGAGCAAGAGGGACTGGCGGCGCTACGCCGACCGACCGATCCCGGACGAGGTGGTCGAGCGGATCCTCGACGCCGGCCGGTTGGCCGGCAGCGCGGTGAACCGCCAGCCCTGGACGTTCTTCGTCGTGGACTCGCCGGAGGTTCGCGAACGGGTCGCGGAGACCGTCTATGCGCCCGGGAACATCGAGGGAGCCGCACTCGTCGTTGCGATCGCAACCGAGGGCGGCGGCAGGCCGCTCGACGTCGGTCGCGCGATGCAGAACATGTTGCTCGTCGCATGGAACGAGGGTGTGGTCTCTTGCCCAAACGGGATGACGGAGGCGGACCGGATGGCCGAGATCCTCGGGCTCGGGGGCGGCCTCAAGCCCGTGATCGTGCTCTCTTTCGGCTACCCCGCTCGGCCGTTGGACCCGGAGTCGAAATCGGCCGAGGAATGGAGCCGCGAGGCGAATCGAAAGCCCCTGAGCGAGGTCGTGCGACGAGTCTGAGCCTTGCTACGGTGGGCTCGTGACCACGCTCAACCTACGCACGATCAAGCTTCGCTCCGGCGAGCAGTTCGGCGACACGAAAGACGTTCGCCTCGAGCCGCTCGAGCTCGGCGGGCAGCGCTACCTGCCTGTGCCCGAGGAGGTTCCCGCCGAGCTCGAGATCAGTCGGGCGAGCACGGGCACCGTCTTCGAGCTCAGCTACAGCGTCCGCCTCCACGGCCCCTGCTACCGCTGCCTGGCCGACGCCGTGCTCGAGCTGCCGATCTCCGCGAGCGAGTACCAGGCGGCGAGTCCCGGCGAGTCAGACGAGCTGCGGACGCCCTATCTTGTCGACGACCGGCTCGACCTCTCGGCGTGGGCGCGCGATGCGCTCGCGCTCGCGCTACCCAACAAGATTCTCTGTCGCGCTGACTGTGCGGGGCTCTGCCCTGTCTGCGGCGTCGATCTGAACGCCGAGCCGCACGATCACGGCGAGCCTGAGCCCGACTCCAGGTGGGCGGCGCTGGCCCAACTGCGCGATCGGCTCTAGGATCCGCAG
>JBARRS010000193.1:0-2192 GCA_049644345.1 Gaiellaceae bacterium | reverse complement strand
TCGCCCGCGCCCGCCCCGCCTCGACGAGCTGCTCGGCGGCGGCGGCGGCGGCGAACGCCGGCTCGAGGTAGACCGACCGCGCTACGGCGAGCAGTGTCCGCCGCCGCTCGGCCGCCTCCGGATCGAGCAGCCGCTCCACCCGGTCGAGCCTGCCGGCGGCTACCCGGGCGATCGCGGTCTGCTCTTCCACCGAGAGCCCCGGAGACGACTCGGCCACCGCCTCGCGCACCGCGCGCTCCGACAGTCGCCGGAACGAGACTAGCTGGCAGCGCGAGCGGATCGTCTCGGGCAAGGGCCCGAGCTCGTCGGCCACGAGGACGATCACTGCGTACTCCGGCGGCTCCTCCAGGTCCTTGAGCAGAGCGTCGGCCGCCTCCTCGTTCAGCAGGTGCGCCGAGAAGACGAGGTAGACGCGGCGCTGCGCCTCGAACGGACGCATGTGCAGGTCGCGCCGCAGCTCCCGGATCGCGTCGATGCGGATCTGGTCGCCCAGCGGCTCGAGCACGTAGAGGTCGGGATGCGAGCGGCGCTCGACGCGAGGATCGTCGCCGAGGAGCTCCGCGGCGAAGGCGAGCGCGGTTGCGTGCTTCCCCACCCCCGGGGGCCCGTGGAAGAGGTACGCGTGCGCCGGGCCCTCGTCCAGGGCCGCGGTCAGCAGGCGCTTTGCTTCGGCCTGCTCAGAGACTCGGTCGAATCTGGTCAAAGATCAGCCTCGCGATCTCGGCCGCCGGGCGCGTCGCGTCCACCGGCTCGATCCGTTGGGGGAATGTCTCGGCCAGCTCGCGGTAGGCCTCCGCGACGCGGGCCCTGAAGTCGCCGTCCTCGCGCTCGATCCGGTCGGTTTCGTCGCCGACCCGGTGAGCTGCCTCCTCCGGACTGAGCAGGAGGAGAAAGGTCCGATCGGGGAGCGTGCCGCGGATCGCCCTGAGGTTCAGCTCGAGCACCTCGCCGACTCCGAGGCCGCGGGCAATCCCTTGGTAGGCGAGCGATGAGTCGAGGTAGCGGTCGCAGACGACGTCGGCGCCGCGCTCGAGCGCGGGTGCGATCACCCTGTCGACGAGCTCGGCGCGGGCCGCGGCGAACAGCGTCGCCTCCGCCCACGGCGAGGGATCCGGCCCGTTCAGCAGCAGCTCGCGGATCCGTTCGCCGAGCTCAGTGCCTCCCGGCTCGCGCGTCAAGACCACGTCTCGTGCCTCGTGCTCCAGCGCTTCGACGAGCAGCCGAGCCTGCGTCGACTTGCCGGACCCGTCGAGACCTTCGAAGGTGACGAACATCAGCGGCCTAGGATAGAAGCGGTGCGGGCGATCGTGACAGGGGGCGCCGGGTTCGTCGGGTCGCACGTCGTCGACGCTCTACTCGCACGGGGAGACGAGGTCTCGGCGCTCGACAACCTGGCGACGGGGAGCCGAGAGAACGTCGCCGAGGGTGCCAAGCTCGTCGTCGCCGACGTCCGCGAGCCGCTGGACTCCGTCTTCGACGAGCTTCGGCCTCAGGTCTGCTTTCACCTCGCCGCCCAGGCCGACGTCGTCACGTCGGTCGAGCGGCCGGACTACGACGCGGAGGTCAACGTTCTCGGGACGGTGCACGTGCTCGAGGCCGCAAGGCGGCACGGAGCTGCCGTCGTCTTCAGCTCGACGGGCGGCGCCATCTACGGCGAGTGCGAGCGGCCCGCACAGGAGGACGATTCGCTCCGGCCGCTCTCGCCCTACGGAACTGCGAAGCTCGCAGGCGAGGCCTACCTCGCGACCTGGGGGCGCCTGCACGGGATGCGCAACGCTTCGCTGCGGCTCGGAAACGTGTACGGGCCGCGGCAGCTTCCGAGTCTCGAGGGCGGGGTCGTCGCGATCTTCCTCGACCGGATGCGCAAGGGCGAGCCGACGCAGATCTTCGGCGACGGGCACCAGACGCGCGACTTCGTCTTCGTCGGTGACGTCGCGCAGGCGCTGCTCGCCGCGGCAGGCCGAGAGGGAGTCTTCAACGTCGGCACCGGTGTCGAGACCTCGATCGTCGACCTGCACGCCGTCTGCCGGCGGGTCACAGGCTCCGAGCTCGAACCCGAGCACGTGCCTGCACGGCCCGGCGAGCTCCAGCGGAGCGTCCTCGATCCCGCGCTGGCCGTGCGGGAGCTCGGCTGGCAGGCCGAGCACGCCCTCGAGGACGGGCTCCGCACGACGTGGGAGTGGCCGCCGGCC
>JBARRS010000192.1:0-3865 GCA_049644345.1 Gaiellaceae bacterium | reverse complement strand
GGCCGGGGATGACGATCGGCTGGACACCGTCCGTCGAGGAAGGCGCTCATTTCGTCGCGCGGCGGGCGCGGCCCGGCGATCTCGTGCTGACGATCGGCGCTGGTGACGTCGACCGAGCGGTGCCGCTGATCTTGGAGGCCGTCCCGTGAACATGGAAGAGGGCGTTTCGCTCGCGCGCTTCACGACTCTCGGCGCGGGCGGTCCGGCTCGCGCCTTCGCCCGCCCGGCGACCGCCGATGAGCTCGAGCAGGCGCTCACGTGGGCGCGGGAGCGGGAGCTTCCGGTGGCCACCGTGGGTCTCGGCTCGAATCTGCTTGTCGCCGACGAGGGGTTTGAAGGGCTCGTGGTCAAGCTCGACGGCGAGCTCGCGCGGGCCGCGGTCGACGGGGAGCTGCTGCGGGCCGGCGGAGGAGCGGCGAACGCCGTCTGCCTCCACCGAGCCCGCGCGTCGGGTCTCGGCGGCTTCGAGTTTGCGTGCGCGATCCCCGGGACGGTCGGCGGCGGCGTGCGGATGAACGCCGGGGCCTACGGCAGCGACTGGGCGCAGATCCTGCTCCGAGCGCTCGTCGTCGATGAGGGGGGCCGACGCTGGCTGGTCCCGGAAGAGCTCGGGCTCTCTTACCGGCGCTCGACGCTTCGCGAGGGCCAGGTCGTCGCGCAGGCGGAGTTCCGCCTCGAGCCGAAGCCGCCGGAGCGGATCAAGCGGACCGTGACAGAGCTCCAGCGGCTGCGAAAGGCGGCGCAGCCGACGAACAAGCGCACGTTCGGAAGCGTCTTCAAGAACCCCGAGCACGAGCTGACCGCCGGCCGGATGCTCGAGGCCTGCGGGCTCAAGGGCCACCGGATCGGCGGCGCGCAGATCTCGCCGCGGCACGCGAACTTCATCGAGAACGCGGACCATGCTCGGGCCGCGGACGCGATCGCGTTGATGATGGAGGCGCGGCGGCGCGCACGCGCGCGTTTCGGTGTCGAGCTCGAGCACGAGGTCGTCTTCCTCGGCGCGCTCGATCTCCCCCCGGTCGAGTAGGAAGAGGACCGGCCGCGGCGAAGCTGCTGTGGTGGCCGCGGAACCGAGAGCGGGGCAGAAGGTGCTGCCGTTTTCCGGCGGCCTTGCCGCTCCCGACTGGGGACGTCTACTGCCCTCGTCGCGGATGCTCCTCGTCGGCTTCGCTCTGGTCGTGGCGGTCGCGCTGCTCTATGTCGGCGCACGCGAGACCTCCGTCTTCGCCGTCCGCAAGATCGAGGTGCAGGGCGCCCCACCCAGTGTGGCCGCGCACGTAGAGCGCGCGCTCGCGCCGTTGCAAGGGAAGAGCCTGCTCGGGCTCGGATCGGGCGACGTCGAGCAGCGCCTCGCCGCGCTCCCCGATGTCGCCGGCGCCAGCTACGACCGCTCGTTTCCGAACACGCTGCGGGTCGTCGTTCGTCCCGAGCATCCGGTGGCGGTTGTCCGCCAGGGGGCGCAGTCGTGGGTCGTCTCTGCGAGCGCGCGCGTGATTCGGGCCGTTGGCAGCGGCGGCGCTCCAAGCCTGCCGCGGATCTGGATCGGTCCGGCGGTGAACGTCGACGTCGGTGGGGTCCTCTCGGACGCCGATGCCGTGCAGGCGGTGCGCGCGCTCGCGCTCATGCGTTCCCTTCCCGTTCGAGCCCGGCTCGTTCGCGGCAACGGCCGCGAGTTGACGCTCGTATTGCGCTCCGGCCTCGAGCTTCGGCTCGGCAACGAGCGCGACCTTCCGCTCAAGCTCGCGATCGCGCGCCGGATCCTGCCCTCGTTGCGCGGGGCTGCTCCCGCGTACGCGTACTTGGACGTGAGCGTGCCGGAGCGGCCCGTAGCCGGACATTAACCCTGAACTCGAAGGTAGAGGTTGAGTGTTGCAGAGCTCGATCCCTCGTTGACAGTCGGGTCGAAGAGGCGTACCCTGCGGCGCCGGAGGTGTGCGCGCTGTTGCACGCTCCACTACAGCTTCAGATCGAGGGAACTTGAGCGTCAGAGATCAATCGGGCAACTACCTCGCAGTGATCAAGGTCGTCGGTATCGGCGGCGGGGGCACGAACGCCGTTACCCGGATGGTCGAGTCGGGCCTGACCGGCTGCGAGTTCATCGCGGTGAATACAGATGCGCAGGCGCTGCTGATGTGCGAGGCCGACGTGAAGATCCACATCGGCTCCGAAGAGACCCGCGGTCTTGGGGCCGGCGCGAATCCCGAGGTCGGCCGGGCGGCCGCGCACGAGAGCCGCGACGAGCTGAAGGACGCGATCAAAGGCGCAGACATGGTGTTCATCACCGCCGGCGAAGGGGGCGGCACCGGTACCGGTGGGGCGCCCATCATCGGCCACTTGGCTAAGGGCGAGCTCGGTGCGTTGACGGTCGGCGTCGTCACGCGCCCGTTTTCGTTCGAGGGTCGAATCCGCGCCCGGCAGGCCGAGGTCGGAGTCGACGAGCTCCGCGACGAGGTCGACACCCTCATCGTGATCGAGAACGACCGTCTGCTTCAGGTGGTCGAGAAGACGACCTCGATCATCGATGCGTTCCGGCTGGCCGACGACGTCCTGCGCCAGGGCGTCCAGGGCATCACCGACCTGATCATGATTCCCGGCCTCGTCAACCTCGACTTCGCCGACGTCCGTACGATCATGAAGGAGGCCGGCTCCGCGCTGATGGGGATCGGCGCCGCCTCGGGGCAGAACCGGGCAAAGGAGGCGGCGCATGCGGCGGTCTCGTCGCCGCTGCTCGAGTCGTCGATCGAAGGCGCGACGGGGATCCTGCTCAACGTCACGGGCGGTCCCGATATCGGGCTGTTCGAGGTCAACGAGGCGGCGGAGGTCGTGACGGGCGCGGCCGACCAGAACGCGAACGTGATCTTCGGCGCGGTGATCGACGACGCGGTCGGCGATGAAGTGCGCGTGACGGTGATCGCAACCGGCTTTGGCCCCCATCGTCAGCGTCGGCGGCGCATGACCGAGGAGCCCGTCGAAGAGGAGCCTGGCGAGGAGCCGGCGAGGCGCGAGCCGTTCGAGGTTCCCGAGGATGTGCTCGAAGTCCCCTCTTTTCTGCGCGACTCTTAAGCAAGCCTCGGCGCAGTTGACCAGGTTTAACATCCTGGCCATTTGGTATTGATGCAGGTGCCCTCTCGGGTCGACCGTAGAGGTCGGCCCACGATGACCCGGTCCGCCGCTCCGGCTGCCGATTAGATCAGCAGCCGGAGCGGCACCTTTTTGGGGCCGTTCATTAGCATCAGCGGCGCATGGCCCAGACCCTCGCTCGGACGCCGCTCTACGACCGGCACGTCTCGCTCGGCGCGCGCATGGTCCCCTTCGCCGGCTGGGAGATGCCGGTGCAGTACGAAGGCGTCATCCCGGAGCACAAGGCCGTTCGGATCGACTGCGGAGTCTTCGACGTCTCGCACATGGGCGAGCTCGAGGTCGAGGGGCCGCGTGCGAAGGAGCTGCTCCAGTCGCTGCTCTCGAACGACCTCGGGAGGCTCGAGCCGGGCAAGGCGCAGTACACGCTGTTGACGAACGAGCACGGCGGGATCGTCGACGACCTGATCGCGTACGAGCTCGATCCGTTCCGCTTCCTGCTGATCGTGAACGCGGCGAACAGTGAGATCGACTTCGATTGGCTCAAGGAGCGCGAAGTCCAAGGCTCCGACGTGCGCGACGTTTCCGACGACTATGCGCTGCTCGCCGTTCAAGGGCCGCGCTCCCTCGAGCGGCTCGACCTGCCCGAGGCGCAGCCCTTCACATTCGCCGAGGGTGCGATCGACGGGATCGATTGCATGGTCAACCGCACCGGCTACACCGGCGAGGTCGGCGTCGAGCTGCTTGTCGGCGCAGCGGACGCGGGCGAGCTGTGGGACCGCGTGCT
>JBARRS010000191.1:0-2454 GCA_049644345.1 Gaiellaceae bacterium | reverse complement strand
ACGATGGAGTCCTACGCGGCGATGCGCGAGTCGCACGGCGAGTACGAGCGTGTGCATCACTTCGAGCGAGTTCGTTACCTCGTCGGACCCGACCAGCTTGCGATCCGACCAAAGCGCATTGGCATCGGCGTTCAGCAGCTGCGCTCGAGTGCGGCGATGCTGCTCGAATGGCTTCGCATCTGTCTGCGGCAGGGTTGGGTCGGGGGCGGCGGCCGTCGGGTCGCCGGCTATCCGCACAGGCCGAGAGGTATGCGTGCGAGCGTCGAGCGCCGGCGCAAGAAGCTTGGTCGCACCGGCAGCGATCGAAAAGGGTCGCGCCCGCGCGCACGCGCGCGAGGACAACCACCGCCGGCTGCTTCGGGCGATCGACCCTTCTAACCGCTGAACCGTAGACACCGGCAACGGGGGCCGTTTGCTCCTGCCCAGAGCCAGGCCCTCGACGCCGTAGCGCGTCGCTGGTGGCCCTAAGCGCCACTCCAACTGGCAGGAACCTGCCACAAGACGAGCTCGGAGCGAGCTCGAGAGCCGTCTTCGTGACGACTCCAGAACTCGCTCCAGAACTGGCCGAATGGAGGCGGCGGGAATCGAACCCGCGTCCGAGGCCGCACCGGCCGAGCGTCTACAAGCTTAGGCTGCCCTTTCGTTTCGCCCGACGGCCGGTGTGCAGCCGACCTACCGCCGGGCTAGCCATCCTTCGGTGTCGCACCTCCGGCGATTGGCTCTCCTTCGGTGCCGAGCCCGTTCGTTGATGCCGCTGCCCGAGCCACGGGCCGAGCTCGGAGCGACACGTCACCTAACCGAGGCTAGGCAGCGAGTGCGAGATTGTCTTCCGCACTTACGTTGGTTCCCGGTTGTTTTACGAGGCCGACCGGGGACCTCGGCTTGCAACTCTGCCGGAGAACCGACCACGTCGAAACCAGGTCGCCCCCGTATGTGTAGCCATATTGTAGCCCCGGTGATCGAGATTCACGTCTGCGCGAACGAGGCCGACGAGCTGCGCTCGCTCCAGATCTACAACATCGTGTGGCCGCACGACGCGATCACGATCGACGAGGTGCATTCGTTCAAATCCTCGATGAGTGACTGGGTCGACGCTCTCGCGCTGGACGACGGCACCTCGATCGGCTCTGGCTTCGCCGGCATCAGGCCGCAGCGGCCCGACCGTGTCTTCGCCCTCGTCACGGTCCTTAGCGAACACCGCGGGCGCGGTGCAGGCTCGACTCTGTACGAGACGATCTCGGCCTGGGCAGCCGACCGCGGGCTCGAGCAGATCGAGACCTGGGTGGAAGAGGATGACGCCGAGAGCGTCGCCTTCGCCGAACGCCGGGGCTTCGTGGAGATCGAGCGCGACGGCCGGATGGTGCTCGATCTCGCGTCCGTCGAGGAAACGGCAGTCGAGCCGCCGCCCGGCATCGAGATCGTCACCTGGGCCGAGCGGCCGGAGCTCGACCGCGGCATGTACGAGGTCGCCTGCGAGTCGTACCCCGACATTCCGGGCTCGGAGCAGGAGCAGATGGAGCCGTTCGAAGACTGGCTCGAGCACGACATGCGAGGCTCCGGCGACCTACCGGAGGCAACGTTTGTCGCTTTGGCTGCCGGCGAGGTGGTCGGCTACGCGAAGTTCAGCCTCACCGCGGCCCAGCCGAAGTTCGCCCATCACGACATCACCGGCGTCAAGCGGGCCTGGCGCAGTCGGGGGCTCGCGGGCGCGCTGAAGCGCGCCCAGATCGCCTGGGCGAAGCAGCAGGGCTACGAGCAACTCCGCACGGCGAACGAGCTGCGAAACGAGCCGATCCGCCGCCTCAACGCCCGGCTGGGCTACCGGGAGGAGCCGGGACGCGTGTTCCTGCTCGGGCCGCTCGCCCCTAGCGCCGGCGCCTGAGCGCGCGCTCGATGTCGCGCTGAGCTTCGCGCTTGGCGATGTCGCGCCGCTTGTCGCGCTGCTCCTTCCCGCGTGCCACGGCGAGCTCGACCTTCGCGCGCCCGTTCTTGAAATAGAGCCGCGTGGGCACGAGCGTCAGGCCACGCTCCTGCACCTTCCCGATCAGCGAGGCGATCTCCTTGCGGTGGAGCAGCAGCTTGCGGTCGCGATCAGGATCGTGGTTCCGGATGTTTCCGGCCCCGTACTCGGGGATGTGCGCGCCCACGAGCCAGACCTCGCCGTCGCGGATGTCGCCGAAGGCTTGTCGCAGCGTCGCTCCCCGCTCGCGCAGCGCCTTGACCTCAGTCCCGGTCAGCACGAGCCCCGCCTCGAAGCGCTCGAGCAGGTGGTAGTCGTGCCGCGCGCGGCGGTTGTAGGCGATCACCTTCTCTCCGGCCATGCAACCGATTCTAGGGGCCGATCTCGACCTTTCCGGCGGCGCGATCGATCGACTGGACGCGGACCTCGATCGGATCGCCGAGCCGGTAGCGGCGCCCGCTGCGACGGCCGACGAGGGCGGTGCCGAGCTCGTT
>JBARRS010000190.1:0-1932 GCA_049644345.1 Gaiellaceae bacterium | reverse complement strand
GGTCGCGTGCCTGAAACCCTGCGCCAAGTCGGGCGCTACGAGATCGTTCGGGAGGTGGGCCGGGGCGGGATGGCGGTGGTCTATCTCGCCCGCCAGACCGACCTCGACCGAGACGTTGCGCTGAAGGAGCTCGGCTCCTTCTACGTCTCAGACGAGTCCTTCGCCGAGCGCTTCGTCCGCGAGTCGCGTGTCGCAGGCTCGCTCAGCCACCCCAACATCGTCACGGTCTACGACTTCTTCCAGCACGACGGCGTGCCCTACATCGCGATGGAGTACGTCGAGCGAGGCTCGCTCCGCCCGCTGATCGGCAAGCTCACCGTCGCCCAGGCCGCAGGGGCGCTCGAGGGCCTTCTGGCCGGGCTCGCGCACGCGGCCAAGCGACGCATCGTCCACCGCGACCTGAAGCCCGAGAACCTGATGGTCTCGGCCGAGGGGGCGATCAAGATCGCGGACTTCGGCATCGCCAAGGCGCTGACGAGCTCCGCGACCGCGAACCTGACGGCGACCGGAACGGCAGTCGGAACGCCCGCATACATGGCCCCGGAACAGGTGCTCGGGACCGGAGTGACCACCTCGACCGACCTCTACTCGACCGGGGTGATCGCGTTCGAGCTCCTGACCGGTCGCGTGCCGTTCGACCACGAAGAAACGCTCGCGCTGATGTATCGCCACATCAACGAGCCCGTCCCGGACATCGGGTCGATCAACCCCGACCTCGATCCGCAGCTCGGGGAATGGGTGACGTGGTTGCTTGCGAAGACCGCCGACGAAAGGCCGCGCACGCCGTCCCAGGCCTGGGACGCGCTCGAGGAGATCGTCATCGGCACCCTCGGGGCGCGCTGGCGTCGCGACTCACGCCTGCTCGCCGGCCGCGCGCCCGCGGCTCCCCAGCCGGACACGCCGGAGCCGGCCGTCTTCCCCCAGACGACCCCGGCCCAACCACGACAGGACGCCGACGCGGCGAAGCCGGCCACGGAGCCGACCCCGGTCAAGGCCGCGCTGAGGCCCGCGCCGTCGACCGTTCGCGCTGCGGCTGTTGCGGAAGCCGGCGTCCAGCTTCCCACCCCTACGGTCACCGGGCGCCGGCAGAGGCTGTGGTTGGCTGGAATCCCAGTCGCGCTCGTGATCGCGGGTGTTGTCCTTGCCGCGGTACTGCTCAGCGGCGGTGGATCGAACGCACGCCACCCGCAGCGGCCCGTGGCGTCCGTCCGGGTCTCGCCTCCGGTCATCACCGGCTCCGGCAGAACCGTCAAAGTCAGCCTGCCGATCCGGGGAGGCGCACTCGATCAGCGCAGCCTGATCGTCGGCAGCCTCGCGATCTCGACCGGCCGAGCGACGTTCAAGATCGTGCATCGCGGCCTCGTGCTCGCTTCGGGGACGAGCCGCCCGACGAGCGGCAAGGGACTGACGGTGGGCATCCGGAGCACTCCAGGCGGTGCGTTCGTCACATTGAGCACGCACCGCGGCGCTTTCGTCAGCATGACGCGGCCGGTCGTACGGGGTACGTCGGTCGCGTTCACCATGACCAAGAGGACCCAGCCGAAGCCAAAGCCGCCCGCGACTACTACTACCACCACCCCCGCTATCACACCGCCTCCACCGCCCCCACCTCCAAAGCCACACATCGGCTGAGCTCTTCGCGGCGTACTCGACCACTTCGTTCACGTACTCGATCCGCCTGCCGAGGGACGACGCGACTCTGGCCACGCGGGAGCCCACCCCGAACGCCCGTCGGTGGCGAGGCGGGCTCGCTCCGGTAGCAGTCGTGGAGGTGTCAACCTCGCCGCTCAGCGCCAACGCGCAGTTGTGGGTGACACGACCCGTGGCGACCGGCGGCGCGCCGCTCAGTCGCGCCTGGGCTCCCAGGGCGTCAGCGGACGCTCGAACTCACTCGCCGGGTGGAACCTCGGGTTCCCGGCCGCGCTCCACTTC
>JBARRS010000189.1:0-41137 GCA_049644345.1 Gaiellaceae bacterium | reverse complement strand
CGGCCAACTCGACGCTGCCGTCGACCGGACGGGCGAGCGCGTGGCGACGGGAGACCTCTGCGTCATCGAGCGTGATGTCCGCCTCCTCCCGGCCGAGCGAGAGCTCCGACTCGACCGGAAAGCGCTCGCCGGCCATCGGGCCGTCCTTGACAACGAGGACTGGGATCAACGGCTGGGAGGCCACCGTCGGGGCGACGAGGACCGCCGGCGGCAACTCCACTTGGATCGAGACGTGCCCCAGGCGGAGAAGATCGCCGTCCACGAGCCTTCGCGGCGTCGTGATCCGCTCGCCGTTGACGAACGTGCCGTTGATCGAGGCTAGGTCGGCAATCTCGAAGGTCGAGTCGACTGGGCGGACAAGCGCGTGCCGACGTGAGACCTGGGGGTCCTCCAGCATGATGTCGGCCCCCGCCCGCCCGAGCGAGAGCTCCGACTCGACTGCGAACCGCTGCCCGGCGAGCGGGCCATCCTTCATGAGCAGGGCCGGCGCATTGACGGAGCCGTAGGCCGAGACTGCGCGCGAAACCACCCGCCTGACCGCCGTGTGCGCCGGAACGCCGCCGAGCGTGCCGACTGCGAGGCGTCCGGCAAGACGCTCCGCGCCCGTCCGGGCCGGCCCGATGTGTCGAACGGGTCCGATAGTCGCAGCGGCGACGACCGCCCCCGCGACCGCGATCGCGGCGGCGACGAGGAGCGAGTCGTGAAAGCCGTCCACGAACAACCCCGGGAAAGCCTTCGCCCCAGGCACAGCGTGACCCAGCTTCGAGGCGATGATCGCGCCCATGATCGCGACGCCGAGCGCGCCGCCGGTCTGGCGAAACGTGACGAGGATGCCGGCACCGACACCCGACTTGTCGACTGGTGTTGCGCCCATCGCCGCGGCGGTCACGGGCGCGGTCGCGATCCCCATCCCGATGCCGCCGACGATCAGCGCCGGCAAGAGGGCCCAGAAAGTCGTGTGGACCGTTATACGCGAGAACAGATAGAGCCCGGCCGCGAGCAGCGCCATCCCGATCGAGACGGGCCAACGGAAGCCAAGACGGTCTCCGAGAATTCCGGCGACCGGCGAGACGAGCAGAAAGATCAGCGTCAAGGGCAGAAATGTCGCGCCAGTCTGGATCGCCGAGTATCCGAGCACGTTCTGTAGGTAGATCGAGACGAAGAAGAGGATGCCGAGCATCGTCAGCATGATCAGCATCGTCACGATGTTCGCACCCGTGAACGTGCTGTTCCGGAACAACGAGAGATCCATCATCGGGCGGCGCTGCTTGGCCTCGAGCAGGACGAAGAGCGGCACGGCGACCGCGACGCAGATGAAGCAGGCGACGATGATCTTCGAGGTCCAGCCGTAGCCGTGGCCCTCGGTGATCCCAAAGATGAGCGTGAACAGCCCGACGGCACCGACGACGAGCCCGAGCGGATCGAGCCCCTGCTCCGTCGACATGTCCTTCGACTCGCGGATGACCAGCCTCGCGAGCACGATGGCGACGATGCCGAACGGGATGTTGACGTAGAAGATCCAGGGCCAGCTGGCCTTCTGCACGAGGACGCCGCCGGCAAGCGGACCAAGCGCGAGCCCGAGCGTCGAGATCCCGGACCAGACGCCGTACGCGAGGCCGTGCTCGCTTTCGCTGAAGTTGGCCGAGATGAGCGAGTGCGTCGCCGGCATCATCAGCCCCGCGCCCACGCCCATCACCGCCCGTGACGTGATCAGCATTGTTCCCGACGTCGCCAGGCCGGAAGTGAGCGAGGCGGCGGTGAAGATCGCAACGCCGATCAGGAGGAATCGCCGCCGGCCGAGGTAGTCCGCCAGCTTCCCGCCCGGGAGGAGCAGCACCGCATACGCGAGCAGGAACGCATTGACGATCCACTCGAGCTTCGACTGGCCGATCTTGAAGTCCTTTTGGATCGCCGGCAGCGCGACGTTCACGATCGTCGTGTCCAGCATGACCATGAAGAGGCTGAACGTGACCGCGGCGAGGACCCACCACTTCCGGTTCGCGTCGGTGATCCGGCTCCTCACGAACCCGCTCCGTCGGGCCTGCTGAGCACCAGCGCGGAGTTGACGCCGCCTGTGCCGCGGGCAAGCACAAGGGCGGTGTGGATTTGTGCCTCCTCTGCCTCGTTCGCGACAATGCGGAGGCCGAGCTCCGGGTCCTGCTCGTCGATGTTGATCGTGGGCGGGATCATTCCCTCGCGGATCGCGAGCGCCGTGAACGCGGTGTCGATCGCGCCTGCGCCAGCGAGCGTGTTCCCGGTCATCGCTTTGGGCGCGCTCACCGGGACGGCAGCTCCGTGCTCGTTCAGGGAGCGATGGATCGCCTTTGCCTCCGACCGGTCCCCGTCGGGCGTGGCGCGGCCGTCGGCGCTGACGTAGTCGACCTGATCTCCGGTGACGCCGCTCTGCTCGAGCGCCAGGCGCATCGCCCGGGCGTACTGCTCGCCGTCCGGCGCGAACCGCTTCAGGTCGACGGCATCCGACGTCTGGGCGAACCCGGTCAGCTCGGCGTAAACCGGCGCGCCGCGCGCCCGGGCGCGCTCGAGCTCCTCCAGGATCACGATCGCGCCTCCCTCAGCGATCACGAGGCCGTAGCGCTCGGAGTCGAACGGCCGGTAGGCCGCGGCCGGATCCGGAGCGTCCTTGCAGATCTCGTCGAAGGTGGCGAGGCAGACTACGGCGGCGTCGGCGAGCGCGGCCTCGAACCCTCCGGCGATGATCACGTCCGAATCCCCGCGGCGAACGGCTGCGTACGCCGCGCCGACCGCGTCGAGCCCGCCTGCCGAGTCGTTGATCAGCGTCTTGCTGTACCCGGTGAAGCCGTAGAAGATCGACAGCTGGCCAACCGGCGCCGAGGGAATCCAGGCAGTGGCCATGTACGCGCTGACGAATGAGGGCCCCCGCTGGTGCAGGCGGGCGAGGTTGTCGAGATAGTAGGAGAGGCCGCCGTAGTTCGAGGCGAAGACGAGCCCGACCTGCGTCTTGTCCTCCTGCTCGGGGTCGATCCCCGCGTCGGCGAGCGCCTCGATGCACGCCGCGAACGCGAAGTGCGTGTTCAGGTCGGAGCGAACGACGAGCTTCTTCGTGATGAAGTCCGTTGGCTCGAAGTCGACTTCGCCGACTACACGCACGGGCAGGTTCGGGTCGTGGGCGTCGGAGGGCCTACCCAATCCGGACTCGCCGGCGCGAACCTTGTTCCAATTCTCCTGTTTGCCGACGCCGAGCGAGGTGACGAGCCCGATGCCCGTAATCCCGACGCGGCGCCGCGCCTCCGTTGAAGGCGCGCTCATTCGGAGCGACCCCATCGCCCGACGAGAATCGACGAATTGATGCCGCCGAAGCCGCACGCATTCGCCATCGCGACGTCGACGTTGGCCTCGCGAGCCTCGTTCGGCACATAGTCGAGGTCGCAGTCCGGGTCCGGGTTCTCGTAGTTGATCGTCGGGTGGATCACCTGGCCGTCGAGCGTCATGCAGAGGACGATCATCTGGTGCGCGCTCGCGGCTCCCTGCGTGTGACCAATCACGCACTTCGTCGAGCTGATCGGGATCGTCGCCGCCCTCTCGCCGAAGGCGAGCTTCGACGCCCCGGTCTCGTGCCGGTCGTTCACCGGCGTCGATGTCCCGTGTGCGTTCATGTAGTCGACGTCCTTCGGCTCGAGCCCCGCTCGTTTCATCGCCTTCGTCATCACGTCCGCGAGCGGCGCGCCGTGCGCGGGCAGGGCCGTCATGTGGTACGCATTCGTGTTCGTGGCAACGCCGAGGATCTCCGCGTAGATGTGCGCCCCCCGTCGCTGCGCGTGCTCGAGCTCTTCGACCACGACCATCGCCGAGCCCTCGCCGAGCACGAAGCCGTCACGGTCGCGGTCGAAAGGTCGACTTGCGCCCTTCGGGTCGTCGTTCCGCTTGCTAACCGCCCCGAGCACGCAGTAGCAGTCGAGGCCCATCGGCGTGACCGAGGCGTCCGTGCCGCCGGCGATCGCCACATCGCAGAAACCCTCGAAGATCGCGTGGCGAGCCTGCTCGATCGCGTTGACCCCCGACGAGCATGCGTCGGAGATGAGGATGGCCGGGCCCTTGAAGCCGTAGTGGATCGCGATGCTCGAAGGGGCCGCGTTCGAGAGGAGGCCGAAGTAGAAGTCGGCGGGCAGCAGCCCCTCCTTGCCGATCAGGCTCTCCTTGCCCTTGTTCGTGAGCTTTTCCCAGGCGCCCTCGTACGTTTCGGGTGCGGAGTTCGTCGACCCTACGAAAGCGCCGGCACGTTCTCTATCGATCGACTCGACGTCGAGCCCGGAGTCTTCGACCGCCTCGGTCGCCGCTGCGAGCGCAAACTGGACGTGGCGGTCGAGCGTCGTCGATTGGTAGTCGTCCAGGCCGAACGAGCGCGGGTCGAACCCCTTCACCTCGCACGCGATCTGCGAGGTCATCTGACTCACGTCGAACTTCGTGATCTTCTCGGCGCCGGAGATGCCGTTGAGCGTCGCTTCCCAGAAAGCGTCCTTCCCGATCCCGTTCGGTGCGATCACGCCTAGCCCGGTAATCACGACACGGCGCACGAGGCCTCCTTCCCGGTCACAAGCCCGCTTTCGTCTGACGTGACAAGAATCGCCGACTCACGCCCACGGTTCAAGCGCTCTGCAGCGGCGCGGCGGGCACAGAACCGTCTCGCCATCGCTCTGTCCGGGGCGCCTAGAACTCGTACGCCATCTCCTTCGCCGCGCGCGCGAACGCGCGCTTGCCGCCGGTCCGGAGCAGCTGGTCACGGAGCGCACACGCGATCGGGTTCTGCCACCGGCCAACGGATCCGATCGTCCGAGACTGGCGCACGAATTTCGACGTTCGCGGGATCCGCCGCTCCTCATACGCAGGCAGTGCCAGGAGGACGTCTTCGTGCTCGCGCAGGCTCTTGCCGAGGACGACCGCGTCCTCGATCGCCTGGCAGGCGCCCTGGCCCTGGGTCGGCGACATCGGGTGGGCAGCGTCGCCGAGCAGCGTGACGCGGCCCTCGCCCCAGTGCTCGGCCGGTGGGCGGTCCTTCGCGTCAACGCCGACGATCAGCCCCTCGGGCGTCTCGTCGATGATCCGCGGCACGGGCTCGGAGAAGTCGCGATACCGCTCTACGAGCGCCGCCTTGCCCAGGGCGGCGTCGCCGTTTCGACCGGCCTCCGCCCGCGTCGCGGCGACCCAGTAGAGCCGCCCGTCCGCGACGCGGTAAAAGATGAAGACCGCCCCCTGCCCCCAGTACTGGCGGAAGAGCCCGGGCGGCGCGAGCTCGCTGTCGAAGTCGATGATCGCGCGCGAGGTCGTGTAGCCGGCGTACCGCGGCTCACTGTCCCCAAGCATCGCAATGCGGGTCTTCGACCAGATCCCGTCCGCGCCGACGAGGAAGTCGCCGCGCTCCTCGGTGCCGTCGGCGAGCGTGAGCGTGACGCCGTCGCCGTCCTGCCGGAACCCCTTGCACTCAGTTCCCATCCGGAGCGCGCTGCCGATCGCTTCGACGAGCACAGCGTGCAGCGTGGGCCGCGTGACTCCGACCGCGGGCACGCCGAACCGTCTGGTCAGGTCCGCCGCCGGCCACTCCGTCAGCGTCCGCCCGCGCCGATTCAGGAACTGCATGCGCTCGACGGGCGTCCCGGCGCGTCTGACGACCTCGTCCGCGAGCCCGAGCACGCGCAGGCCGCGCATGGCGTTGATCGCGATGTGCAGTCCGGTCCCAAGCTCGCGGTACTCGGGCGTCCGCTCGAAGACGACGGCGTCGATCCCCGCCTGCAGCAGCGCAACGCCGGCGGTCAGCCCCCCGATTCCGCCCCCGATGATGAGGGCCTTCGTCACGAGTCTGCCTCGGCGAGTGCGTTCGGCCGCTCGCCTTGGAGCGTCCCGTAGAACTCGCGAACGAGCCGGTTCACCTCGTTGCCCTGTATGTAATTGACGAAGCGCCCGCCTTGGGGGACGACGTGGACCCCGCGGCAGTCGGGCAGTGCGGCTGCGAGCTGCTCGAGGTCTGCGCGCGTCGCCCGCGGATCCTCATCCGTCGTGACGAGCAGGGTCGGCGTCCCGAGCCGCGACGCCTTCGGGCGGAAATCGTAGTAGTGGACGAGCGGCGTGACTGAGTACTTGCAGACCCGGATGAAGTCGGGGATCCGCGCGTAGACGCCCATCAACTGGTCGTACGTGAGGCGCTGGTCCTTCCCGGAGAGATACTTGACGACCTTCTTCCGCCAGCTCTCGTCCGTCAGCAGCCGGCCGTCGATCGGCAAATGGAGCAGCGCCCAGTTGAGCGCGCGCGTGACCCGGGTCGGTGGCACTTTGTGCTGGAGGCCGAGGCCGATCATCACGAGCGAGCGGCAGCGGTTGGGGTGCGTGGAGGCGAACTCGGCGGCGACGATCGCTCCTTCGCCGCGACCGACGATGTGTGCTGCCGGAATGCCGAGATGGTCGAGCAGCTCCCCGACCTCGCGCACTCGGTCGGCGATCGTCGACGGCGCGTACGTCGCCTCGGGGCGCCGGTACGTGATCGCCCGGCGATCGCGGGAGAAGTCGCGGAGCTGCCGCGCGTAGATCACCTCGACGTGCGCAAGGATCGGGACGAACACGATCGGCTCGCCGTCGCCTTGGTCGAATAGCTCCGTTTCCCAGCCGTCGACACGCGTGTGGCGCAGGCTGCTCTCGATGTACTCGAGGTCGGCGTCGAGCTGCTCGTCCGAGACGAGCGGGCCGTCACTCGCACGGTCGCGCGCCGCCCCGCCGCGCGAGCCGCTCACCGGCTGCGGACGGCGGCCGGGGGCGAAACTCCTGCGTTGACCTTCGCGTAGAAGTCCCGGAGAAGCTCGTTGACGCGGTCCGCCCACGTGTATGTGACGAAGCGGCCGCCGTCGTGCAGGATCTCGTACCCGTAGCACTGCGGCAGCAGCTTGGCGAGCTCGGCCATGTCCTCGACCGCCGCGACTTTGTCGTCGTCGCGGTTTATGAGGAGGACCGGCATCCGTAGCGTGTGCGCCCACGAGTACATGTTGTGGCGGTTCTCGATCGGCGCCACCGAGAACTTATGGACGCGCATCTGCTTCGGGACGCGTTCCACCATGTGGGCGATCAGGTGCGGGGGCAGCGGCCCGTTGCCCGAGGTCGTCTTGATGACGAAGTTCAGGATCAGTGAATCCGGAAGCAGGTACTCGACCGGCAGCCGGTCGATCGCCGGTTCGACGATGCGCTTCGTCAGCCAGTACGGCTTCACCCGGTAGAGGGGGCCGCAGCAGATCACTGTTAGCGAGCGCACGCGGTCGGGATGCTCGCGGCCGAAGTTATAAGTGGTGATGCCGGCCTCGCCCAGGCCCACGAGGTGTGCGCGCTCGATCTCCAGATGGTCGAGGACTTTGCGGATCTCGTCGACGCGCGGCCCAACGGGGACGCGACGGTCGAGGCTCTCCGTCCGCTCGTGAAGGATTACGCGGTTGGTCTTTGCCAGCTCGCGGAGCTGCTTCGCGTACACCACCTCGAGGCCGCCGAGGATCGGAACGAAGACGATCGGGTCACCCTGGCCCTCGTCGTGGATGCGCGTCGACCAACCCTCGATCGTCGCGGGCCGCATGCCGTCGAGGACGAACTTCTCGTCGGCGAAGAACTCCTCGTCGGTCACGACCGGGCGCCGCCCGCCGTCGCTGGCGGCGGCCCGCTCAGTCGACATCGCGAGCCAACCGGAGCCCAATCGAGCCGGTGCCGACGAAGTTGCCGTGACGCCGAGCGGTGCGTGCGACGTCGCCCGGTCTGTTCCAGGCGCCGCCGCGGCAGACCCAGCTCTCGGCGCTCCAGTCGAACTCGTCGCCGAACGGGTAGCCGGGGTAGAGCGAGAACTCGTCGGCGACCCACTCCTCGGCGTTGCCGGCCATGTCGAGGGCGCCGTAGGGCGAGGTGCCGTTGGGGTAGATGCCGACCGGAGTCGTGTTCAGCGCCTTGTCGAACCGGTCCCCGGCGACGCCGCTGTCGACGATGAACGAGCCGATCCGAAGCACGACGTTGAAGACCGGCCGCGCGCGCTTGTAGAGCGTCGCGAACGTGTTGCCCTCGAGTGTGTTGCAGCGGTCTGGAGCGAACTCGTCGCCCCACGGGTAGAGTCGGCCGTCCGTGCCACGGGCCGCCTTCTCCCACTCGGCTTCGCTCGGAAGCCGATAGGGCCGACCCGTCTCGCCGCTCAGCCACTTCGTGTAGGCGACAGCGTCGTCGCGGCTGATCCGGACGACCGGGTGGTTCGCCAACCCCTCCGGATAACTCGGCCCGGTCCACGCGGCCGGCGGACCGCTCCCGGTCGCCCCCACGAATTCGGCGTACTCCTGGTTCGTCACCGGGTACTTCCCGATCTCGAACTCGCCCGTCTGCGCCTCGTGCTGGGGCATCTCCTTCGCGAGGAAGCGGCGCTGCACTCGGGCGTGCTTGTACTCGGCGATGATGCGGGGAGCGTCCTCTACGCGCGTGCCCATCGGGAACGACCCCGCCGGAACCCGGACCATCGGCGGATCCTTCGTGCTCAGGCGAGTGTCGCCGAGGAGGCCGAGAGCCTCACCTGCACCGCGTCGACGTCCGAGCGGTTCGCGCGGATCCTCGGCGACGGACGCGAGCGCGGCCGCGTAGTCTCGTGCCTTCGCCGCACTACGCAGACGCCCCGCAGCCGCCGAGCGCGCTTTCGCGTCCGTCCCGACCAGGGCACCCCACAGGTCCGCGTCGAGCTGGTCAGGTGCGACCGTGGTCATTCCGCTAGTCGTCCCAGGGCTGCGTTCATCGCGCGCAGACGGCCCGAGAGAGTGGCGAGCATCCGCTCCGCGATCTCAGTGTTCCGGCGCAGCTCTCGGAGGAAGTCCCAGCGATGCAGGACGAGGCATTGCGCCTCCTCGGCCGCGAAGACGGACGCAGACCGCGGCCTACCGTCAAGCAATGCCATCTCACCGAAGAACTCGCCCGGGCCGAGCCGCATGAGCAGCGTTCCGTCGGTGCCGTCAGTCGAGCCCGTGCGCACTTCGACGGCCCCGCTGACGACGATAAAGATTCCGTCCATCTCCTCGTCGAACTCGGCGCCCTCCTCGATGATCTCGTCGCCCTCGGGATAGACGGCAACGCGCGCGAGCTTTGCAAGCGCTTGCACTGCGTCCTCGGGCAGGTCGGCGAACAGGGCTGCGCGACGAAGCAGGGCGGGCTTGTCGATCTGCTCTTCCTTGACGATTGGCTCGGTCATCACGAATGCCAGGCCGTTTATAACACTGTCTCCGGGCCGTTTTCGACCGCGTCGAGAAGCGCGACGGCGCGGGTCCACCCAGCGCTCGCGCGCTCGATCAGGATGGGGAAGCAGACGACCGTGTATCCGGTCGACGCCGGCAGGTCGCCGAGGTTGGCCAGCTTCTCGACCTGGCAGTACTCGCGCTCACGCCCGACGAAATGGGCTGGCCAGAGGTTCGAAGGGTCCCCGGTGGCGAGGAAGTCGCGCCCCATGTAGAGCGGCGGACGGTCGAGGCTCCACGCGTCGGTCCCGACCACCTTGATGCCCTGGTCGAGCAGCCACCGCGTCGACGCGCCGCCGAGCCCGCAGTATCGCTCGAGGTATTCGGGTTGACCCCAGTACCTGTCAGCGCCCGTCCAGATCAGAACGATCTCGCCCGGACGCAAACGATGGCCGATCGCGTCGAGCGCCCGCTCGAGGTCTTCTGTGGAGAGCGTCGCGCTGGGCGGTTTCTCACGAACGTCGAGCCGCACGCCCGGCCCGATGAACCACTCGAGCGGAAGCTCGTCGATTGTCCGCGCCGACTTGCCCTCGCTCATCGGCCCGTAGTGCCACGGAGCGTCAACGTGGGTGCCGTGGTGAGTCTGGGTGCGCAAGTCCTCCCAGGCGAGGGCGAGGCCGCCCGGGAAGTCGCGCTTGCGGACGCGCCGCCCCGTCACGAGCCCTTCGACGATCCTGCGGAGGGTCCTCGCCTTCGAACGGGTGTCCTGTGTCGGTGCGAGCGCCATCAGCCGGGCGCCGGCGCGGTGGTCGAGGTACTTGATCTTCGGGGGAAGCGGCTCGCCGCCTGCGGGCGTGATCGGAACGCTCAGGTCGATGATCCGCGTCACGCTGGCGTCCGCAGACCGGTCAGGCCGCGCGGTCTGGACCGTAGAGACGCTCGATTTCGTCGCGGAAGTGGTCTTCGCAGATCTTCCGCCTGATCTTCAAGGTCGGCGTGATCTCGCCCTCGTCGGCCGAGAAGTCACGCGGCAGCAACGCGAACCGCCGGATCTGCTCGACGTCGCCGTGGTGCGAGTTGACCTCGTCGACTACGCCCTGAATCAGGGTGCTAACCCCCTCCTCACCCTTCGCGGCCCTGCGGATCTCCTCCAGGTCGGGGTAGATCAGGGCGGTCAGATACGAGCGGTTGTCGCCGACCACGAGCGCCGTCGAGACGTACGCGGAGGCCTCGAGCGCGTTCTCGAGATTGCCCGGCGAGATCTTCTTGCCGCCGGAGGTCACGATCAGCTCCTTTTTGCGGTCCGTAATCGTGACGAAACCGCCCTCGTCGATCGTGCCGATGTCCCCGGTCAGGAGCCAGCCCCCCTCGGCCATGATCTCCGCCGTCGCCTCAGGGTTACCGTGGTAGCCCTGAAAGAGGGTCTCGCCACGGACCTTGATCTCCCCGTCCTCGGCGAGCGCGAGCTCGACGCCGGGCAGGGCGGAGCCGACGGTTCCGAAGCGGTAGTCGCCCGGTCGGTTGACCGCGCAGGCGCTGGTCGTCTCCGTCAGACCGTAGCCCTCGAGGATCACCACGCCGCACGCGGCGAAGAACTCGGCGATCTCGGCTGCGAGGGGCGCTCCACCCGAGACGGCATGCCGGAGCCGGCCGCCGAAGCGGCTCTTGATCCTCGCGAACAAGATCCAGTCGGCCAGCTGGAGCTGGAGAGCGAGCAGTGGCCCGATTCGGCGCCCGCTCGCCCGCCTGCGCGCCGCGCGCCGGCCCGTCGCCAGCGCGCGGTTGGCGAGGAACCGCCGGAATCCCTCCTCCTGGCGAAGCCGCCCCCACACCGACCGGTAAACACGCTCGTATAGGCGCGGCACGCTCGGGAAGATGGTCGGCCGCACCTCCATCAGGGCCCGTCCGACACGGTTGGGCTCGGGAACGAAGGCAATCGTGAACCCCGTCGCGGCGCCCGCGAACTGGACGAGGCGCGCGAAGTTGTGCGCGAGCGGCAGGAACAGCAGCGCGACGTCGCCGGGCGCCATCAGCCCTTCGACCTTGCCGATCGACTCCAGCAGCGCCCACCAGTTGCTGTGCGACTGCACGCAGCCCTTCGGGTTGCCGGTCGTGCCCGATGTGTAGATGAGGGTGAGCACGTCCGACGGAGAGACTGAGCCGCGCGCAGCGGCGAGCGCGTCGGGCCGCTCTGCGTGGTAGGCGCGGCCCCGCTCGACGACCGCCGCCAGCGGAACGCCCCGGCCCGTATCCTCGATTGAGATCGTCAGCTCGGGACCGGCGGCGCCGAGGCCTCTCGCTTTCTCCAGCTGCTCGAGATCCTCGCAGATGAACGCGCGCGCCCCCGAGTCGGCAAGGACGTAGGCGCACTCCTCCGCCGAGCTTGTCTGGTAGATCGGCACAACAACGGCGCCGATTGATGCGAGGGCGAAGTCGCACAGCGTCCACTCGAGACGAGTGCGGCTGAGGATCGCGACCCGGTCGCCCTTCACGATTCCGAGTGCAAGGAAACCCGCGGCGAGCTCGTCGACGCGCTCGCTCGCCTCGGCCCAGCCGACCTCGCGCCACTCGCGCCCTTCCTTGACGAGGTAGGCGGACGAATCGCTCTTGCGGGCCCCGGCGCGTCGCCACAGCTCGCCGATCGTGTGCGCGGCGTCGCTACGCGCCTGAGCCGTCGTCTCGACAGCCATGGGGCAAGACTAGGAACTCTGACACCCGGCGTCTAGACGGCGCCCTCTAGCGGCGCATCCATGGTAGGGCGGCGGCAAGCCGAGGCAGCGCCGCCTCGGCTGCGGCCTCGCCGAGCTCGATGTACTGGCGGGCGGCTTTCCACCGGCGCAGGCCGACGTGCTCGAACTCAAGCTCGGTCTCCATCGGCGTGATCAGGATCGTCGCGGTCGACGCGGTCTCGGCCGAGATTCTGCTCTGCATCATCTCGATCGAGCGGATGATCGTGCCGAAGATCGAGGGAACGCGGCCGGACGGCTCGACCGACTCCACCTCGGCGCGCGCGTCCGTCGCCTGCATCAGGCGGACACCGACGACGAGGTCCGCTCCCATCTCAGCGACGATGTTGCTCGGAACCGGGTGGAAGACGCCGCCGTCGACGAGCGTGTGCTCGCCGATCCGCTGCGCCGGGAACACCCCGGGGATCGCCATGCTCGCGAGCACCGCCGGCCACAGCAGGCCGTGGCGAAAGACGACCTCCTGGCCGCCCGAGATGTCGGCGGCGGTCAAGGCGAGGGGGACCGGCAGCTCCTCGATGCGCGTTTCGCCGCAGAGCGCGCGCATGCCTCTGCGCAGGCTCGAAGTCGAGAGGAGGCTTCGCATCGAGAGGTGCAGGCGAAAGGCCCGCGAGCCGAGCCGGTCCATCTCCTCGGCCGCCTCATCCATGTCGAGCCCGAGGGCGTACAGGCCGGCCGCGGCGGCACCGATGCTCGTGCCGCCGAGGTAGTCGATCGGCAGGCCGGAGTCGAGCAGCACTCGCATCGCGCCGAGGTGCGCGTAGCCCTTCGCGCTGCCCCCGCCGAGCGCCAGCCCAACCTTTAGCCCGCAGAGGTCACGGGCGAGCCACCCGAGCGCGTCGCCGGCCGCACCTCCCGGCGGGAGGACGCCGGTCGGGAGGCGCGCAGCCTCGGTTCGCGCGAGCGCCGGCACCGCGACCACGCCGTCGGCTTCAGGGACACGTCGGCTTGGGTTGGGAACCCAAGCGCGAACCACGCGCTCTGGGTGGCCGCCCAAGAACGAGGCGCGACCCTCGACGCCTGCGAGGTGGATCGTGCGGGCGTGGTGCGCGATCGGCCGCTCCTCGCCCTTCACCTGCACAAGTACGTGCTGGTAGGTCGGATGGAGGTCCTCGATCCGCGCCGTCAGCGTGGCGGCTACGAAGTCGAGTGTCGAGGTCAGCAGCATTACCTCGGCGCGCGCCTCTCTCGGCGGTTGGCCGTCGTGGCCCGCCTGCTCGGCTCGCCGGGGTCTCAGTCGGGGCCGCGGAGCCCCACGGACGAGGTCCCGCAGCTCTTCCGGCGGGGACTCGTCGAGCACGAGCAGAAGCGTCGGCTGCCGGATGTGCCAGGCGATGCTGCAGGCAATGGCGTAGCCGAGCAGCGGCGGCGCGCCCCAGTCCCGCATGATCGTCGCGCGTACGGTCGTGTCGTCGAGCGGGCGGCGGTTCGACCGGTCGAGCCGCTCGGAGAGGATCGCGCCGAGGTTGCGATAGATCAGCGGGTAGCGCCCGGCGAGGCGGTCGAATTCCCGCTCGCGGATCACACAGACGTCGAGGTCGGTAGCTGCGCGCACGGTGCCGGCCGCGGGCTCGCCCGTGAACATCGACATCTCGCCGAGGGTCCCGCCCGGCGCCACGTAGCCGATCCTGTGCTCCTCGCCCTCATTGTCGGAGACGAAGACGTCAGCGGCGCCGGACTCGACGACGTACGTCTCGAACGGGCTCTCGCCCTCTGCAACGACGATGCTCCCTGAGGAGAATCGACGGCGCTCGAAGCGGGTGAGCACCTCCCGGAGCTCCTCCTGCGGGATCCCGTCGAAGATCGAGCGCTGCTGCATCGCGTCAAAGCGTCTCGAGCCGTGTCGGACGGCCTCTCGCCTAGGCGGCCGTCCAGTGCCAGTCGCGGATCTCGGGCATGTCGTCGCCATGCTCCCGGATGTACTCCCTGTGCTCGATCAGCTTGTCTCTCATTTCCTGCTTGACGTATGCGCTGCTCGCACCGAGCTGGGACACCCGGTCGACGACGTCCTCGACGAGGTGGTAGCGGTCGAGGTCGTTCAGGACGACCATGTCGAACGGCGTCGTCGTCGTTCCCTCTTCCTTGTACCCGCGCACATGGAGATTCCTGTGGTTTCTCCGCCGGTAGGTGAGGCGGTGAATCAGCCACGGGTAGCCGTGGAAGGCGAAGATGATCGGTTTGTCGGTCGTGAAGAGCGAATCGAAGTCCTTGTCCGACAGACCGTGGGGATGCTCGCTCTCAGGCTGCAGCTTCATCAGGTCGACGACGTTGATCACGCGCAGCTTGATCTGCGGGAAGTGGCTGCGTAGCAGCTCGACGGCGGCGAGTGTCTCGAGCGTCGGGATGTCGCCGCAACACGCGAGCACGGCGTCGGGCTCGCCGCCCCGGTCGTTGCTCGCCCACTCCCAGATGCCGATCCCCGCGGTGCAGTGCTTCACAGCGGCGTCCATGTCGAGGTACTGGAGGGCGGGCTGCTTGCCGGCGACGATGACGTTGACGTAGTTCTGGCTGCGGAGGCACTCATCCGCCACCGCGAGCAGCGTGTTCGCGTCCGGCGGGAGATAGATCCGGATCACTTCAGCCTTCTTGTTGACGACGTGGTCGAGGAAGCCCGGGTCCTGATGTGAGAACCCGTTGTGGTCCTGCCGCCAGACGTGCGAGGTAAGCAGGTAGTTGAGCGAGGCGACCGGGCGCCGCCACTCGAGGTCGCGGATCGTCTTCAGCCACTTCGCGTGCTGGTTGAACATCGAGTCGATAATGTGGACGAACGCCTCGTAGGTCGTGAAGAGGCCGTGGCGACCGGTCAGGAGGTACCCCTCGAGCCAGCCTTGGCAGGTGTGCTCGCTCAGGATCTCCATCACCCGCCCGTCGACGGCAAGGTGGTGGTCTTCAGGGATTGTCTCTGCCCCCCAAGCTCGCTTGGTGACCTCGAACAGCGCGCTCAGTCGGTTCGAGGCGCACTCGTCGGGGGCAAAGACACGGAAATTCCGCGACTCCATGTTGAGCTTCATGATGTCGCGGAGGAAATCGCCCAGGACCTTCGTCGCTTCGGCGACGGTCACTCCCGGCGTCGGGCAGTCGACGGCGTAATCGCGGAAGTCGGGCATGCGCAAAGCGCGTCTGAGCGCGCCGCCGTTCGTATGCGGGTTGGCGCCCATGCGGCGATCTCCCGCAGGCGCGAGCTCGCGCAGCTCCGGCCGGAGCCCCCCGTCCTCGTCGAACAACTCCTCGGGTCCGTAACTCTGGAGCCACTGCTGGAGCAACCCGACCCGGCTCGGATCCGAGCTGAGGTCCGCGAACGGCACCTGGTGCGACCGCCAGAAATCCTCAACCTTCTGGCCGTCGATTTCCTTCGGACCCGTCCAGCCTTTGGGCGTCCGGAGGATGATCATCGGCCACTGCGGCCGCTGAGCGCGGCCGTTCTCGCGAGCTTCGCTCTGGATTGTCTTGATCTCCCCGATCACTTCGTCGAGCGCCTCCGCCATCGCACGATGCATCACGGCGGGATCGCTGCCCTCGACCAGGTAAGGCTTGTAGCCGTACCCGACGAAAAGACTCTCGAGCTCATCGCGGCCGATCCGGTCAAGGATCGTCGGATTTGCGATCTTGTACCCGTTCAGATGCAGGATCGGGAGCACGGCGCCGTCCGTCGCGGGGTTGAGGTACTTGTTCGAGTGCCACGAGGCGGCGAGCGGCCCTGTCTCGGCCTCGCCGTCGCCGACAACGCAGGCGACGAGAAGATCGGGATTGTCGAAGGCGGCGCCGAAGGCATGGGAGATTGCGTAGCCGAGCTCGCCGCCCTCGTGAATCGAGCCTGGAGTCTCGGGCGCCACGTGGCTTGGGATGCCCCCCGGGAAGGAGAACTGCTTGAACAGGTTCCGCATCCCTTCTCGGTCCTCGGAGATGTTCGGGTAGACCTCGCTGTAGGTGCCCTCGAGGTACGTATTTGCGACCATGCCGGGGCCGCCGTGTCCTGGCCCGCAGATGTAGATCATGTCGAGGTCGTAAGCCTTGATCACGCGGTTCAGGTGCGCGTAGATGAAGTTGAGACCCGGCGTCGTCCCCCAGTGCCCCAACAGGCGCGGCTTGACGTGCTCGAGCGAGAGCGGCTGCTCGAGCAGCGGGTTGTCGAGGAGGTAGATCTGACCCACCGACAGGTAGTTCGCCGCTCGCCAGTAGCGATCGATCCGCTCCAGCTCCGCCTCGGAAAGACCGCGGGCTTCGACTTCAGTGACCGCTCCCATTTCTCCTCCGTTTCCCCAATCCGCCCGTTGGACCGCCCTGACGTTGTTCGCGCATTATCTGAAAAAGCTGGCCAATTTCCTATGCCGGTGGTCCCTTCCCTTCGGCCGGGAACCACAGTAGGGTTGGGGCGGTATGGCCGGGGACGTTGCGTTGCTCGAGAGCGTCTCCAGACTAGCGCTCTTTTCTGACCTCGAACTGTCCGAGCTCGACAGCCTGCTCGCGGCGTTGGAGGAGGTGTCGTACCACGAGGGCGAATGGGTGCTGCGCCGCGGCCAGCTGAACGTGGGGGTTCATGTGATCGTCGACGGCGAGGTGGGCGTTCTCCTCGACGACGAGGAGCTCGCGGTGCTCTCCAAGGGGAGCTTCTTCGGTGAGATTTCGGCGCTGCTCGACGAGCCGACGGTCGCGAACGTAATCGCACGCACGCCGCTCAGGTGTCTGTTCGTTCCCGCCGATGGCGTGGAGGGCTTTCTCCTCGCGAATCCCCAGGTGATGTTTCGGATGCTCCAGACCGAGGCTCGGAGGCTTCAGGCCACGGACGAGCTTCGAATCTGAGTCATGGCGAAGACGTTGACGCGCACTCTGGCCGCGCCGGCCTCGTTGCTCGCCGACTATCTGCCGATCGCCGAGCACGGAATCATCGGTGACCTACACAGCATTGCGCTCGTCGGGACCGACGGACGCATCGACTGGTACTGCTGCCCGAGCTTCGACTCTCCCAGCGTCTTCGGGGGCATCCTCGACAAGGAGCGCGGCGGGTTCTACCGGATCGCGCCGGCGATCACCGAGTGGATCCCGAAACAGCTGTATTTCCCGGACACGAACGTCCTCATCACCCGCTTCCTCACTCCTGGGGGCGTTGGTGAGGTCCAGGACTTCATGCCGATCCAGCAGGGGGCAGCCGCACACCGCCACCGGTTGATCCGGCGCGCACTCGGCGTCAGAGGCGAGATGCGGTTCCGAATCGAGGTGCAGCCCCGGTTCAACTATGCCCGGGACCCCCACGAGACGATCTTCCACGAGAACGGGATCCTCTTCCGCTCGGCCGAGCTCACGCTCGCGCTCGAGACCGCGATCCCGCTCGACTACCACGAATCCGGCGCGTACGGCGAGTTCACGCTCAGGCCCGGCGAGACGGCGACGTTCGTGCTCGAGCAGGTTCCGGAGACCTATGTGCCGTGCTCTTACTCGGAGCAGGAGACGCGCGAGGCGTTCGAGCACACGGTCGAGTACTGGCGCCGCTGGCTGGCTCAGTCCCGCTACGAAGGTCGCTGGCGCGAGATGCTGCACCGGTCGGCCTTGACGCTCAAGCTGATGACGTACAAGCCGACGGGTGGGATCGTTGCGGCGCCGACGACCAGTCTGCCCGGGCGGCTCGGCGGCAGCCGCAATTGGGACTACCGGTACACGTGGATTCGGGACGCTGCGTTCTCGCTGTACGCGCTCCTGCTGCTCGGCTTCACTGAGGAGGCGGCCGCCTTCATGGACTGGCTGACGGAGCGCTTTCGGGAGTCGGGGCCGGCGGGGGGCGGTCCGCTGCAGCTGATGTACGGGATCGACGGCCGCTCCGAGCTTGAAGAGCAGGAGCTCGACCACCTAGAGGGTTACCGTGGCTCAGCCCCCGTGAGGATCGGAAACGGCGCCGCGAAGCAGCTCCAGCTCGACATCTACGGCGAGCTGGTGGACTCCGTCTACCTCTACAACAAGTTCGGACGCTCGATCTCCCACGACGCGTGGATGGACTTGACCAGGCTCGTCGACTGGGTTTGCGAAAACTGGGACCAGGCCGACGAGGGCATATGGGAGATTCGCAGCGGCCGTCAGCACTTCACCTACTCGCGCCTCATGTCCTGGGTCGCAATCGAGCGCGCAGTTCGGATCGCGCTTCAGCGGGGTCTGCCGGCCGATCTGATTCGCTGGCAGTCGGCGCGCGACCAGATCTACCACCAGATCATCGCCAAGGGCTGGAATGAAGAAAAGCAGGCGTTCGTCCAGTACTACGGCGGCGACGTGCTCGACGCTTCAATCCTCGTGATGCCGCTGGTGAAGTTCATCGCCGCCACCGACAGGCGTTGGCTCTCAACCCTCGACGCGATCTCGGAAAGCCTCGTGAGCGACAGCCTTGTCCATCGCTACAACATCGAGGTGTCGCCCGACGGCCTCGAAGGTGAGGAGGGCACGTTCTCGATCTGCACCTTCTGGTACGTCGAGGCTCTTGCGCGTGCAGGCCGCCTCGACGAGGCGCGGCTCGCGTTCGAAAAGATGCTCGGCTACGCAAACCACCTCGGCCTTTACTCCGAGCAGATCGGCCTCACTGGTGAGGCCCTCGGAAACTTCCCGCAAGCGTTCACGCACCTCGCGCTAATCAGCGCAGGCCATCATCTCGACCGTCTGCTGACGGGTCGCAGGAACCGTCGGTAACCGTTCCGCGGCAAATCTCGCTGCGCGGGCGCTCTGGACGCCTCTCGAGAAACCTCTTATGCTGGCCTCCACCAGCCTTCGGGCGGCCGTTATGGGCAACTGTGGCGTCGAGCGCGGTGAAATTGTGGCAAGCACGAGGCCGCGTGCCGACGCGGGCCGTGTCTTCGGCTGCCGTGGCGGATGACGGGTCCGACGGGCGACCAGCTCATCGAAGAGGCGCGCGCGAACTACGACGCGGGCGACTACAGAGGCGCCCTGGATCTCGTCGTCGGTGCCCTCGCCGATCGCCCCAACGATCCAGAGCTCTTGCGCCTCGCTGGAAAGTCGAGCTTCGAGCTTGGTCTCGACGATGCGGCCGAGCATCTCGCCAGAGCGGCGGAGCTCGAGCCTGACGATGTCGCGACGTGGCGCGACCTCGGCGCCGCTCTCATTGATCAAGGCCGACTGGCCGCCGCGGCCGACGCGTTTCGCAACGTGATGCGGCTCCGCCCGGACGACGTGCCCGCGCTCGTCGACCTCGGCCACACCGCGTACACGCTTGGGCAGACGGAGGAGGCGATCGCCTCACTGCGGCAAGCGGCGGAGCATGAGCCCGGCGACCCCGGCGCGCTTCGCGGCCTGGTCGAGATCAACCGGCGGGAAGGACGTCTCGAGGACGCTCTTGACGCAGCCGAGCGGGCCAGGCGACTCGATCCCGCCGACGTTTCGATGAACCTCGACGCCGCCGAGCTCGCCCTCGCACTCGGCAGGCTGGACGAGGCAAAGAGGGCCTTCGCGCGGCTTCGTGCCCTCGACGACGATCCCGAGCACGAGGTCTACGCGTTCCACGGCATGATCGAGGCCGAGTTGCGGCGTGACCGCTGGCGCCCAGCGCTCGACCTCGCGATCGACGCCACCCGTGTCGACCGGCTGGGCAGGACGACTGACGTCCTTGCCTTCGTCGTCGCGCAGGTTTTCGGCGATGGCGACCGGCCCACGCCGAGTCGAACCGACGTCGAGGCGGCACTCACCGCGTCCCGCTACGAGCACCGGCGCCTACACGAGGAGGCCCTTGTCCTCTGAGATCGCAGCCGCTCCGAGGACGACGGAGGCGCAGTGGACGAAGTGCCCCGCCTGCGACGGGTTCGCCTACTACAAGCGTCTGCGGCGCAACCTGGGCGTCTGCCCGGAGTGCAACCACCATTTCCGGCTCCCCGTGCGCGAACGGCTCGCCCAGCTGCTCGACGAAGGAAGCTTCGTCGACCTGAGCGAGGAGATCGAACCGCTGGACGTACTGGGTTTCGCGGATTCGAAGCCTTACTCACAGCGCATTGAGGAAGCACAGCGGAAGACCGGGAACCGGGAGGCAGCGTTGTACGGAACCGGTACGCTCGACGGCCACCCCCTCGTCGTCGCGGCGATGGACTTCGCGTTCATCGGTGGCAGCATGGGCAGTGGCGTCGGCGAGGCGGTCACCCGTGCAGCAGAGCTCGCGCTCGAGACGCGGACGCCGCTCCTCGTGATCGCCGCCTCGGGCGGCGCTCGGATGCAGGAGGGCTGCGTCTCGCTAATGCAGATGGCGAAGACGAGTCAAGCGATCGCGCGCCTGCACAGCGAGCGCATCCTCTTCATCTCGCTCCTGACAGATCCCACATACGGCGGCGTGAGCGCCTCGTTCGCCACGCTCGGCGACGTTCTCGTGGCCGAGCCGAGTAGCTACGTGGGTTTCGCCGGGCCGAAGGTAATCGAGCAGACGATCCGGCAGAAGCTGCCGGAGGGCTTCCAGACTGCCGAGTTCCTCCTCGAGCACGGCATGCTCGACCTCGTCGAGTCGCGTGAGAACCTCAGCCAGGCGCTACGCAGGCTCCTCGAGTTCGCCAAGCTCGCCGCCGAGGCCGCCGCCGCTGCAGGGGCGAGAGTCGACCGGCTGCCCCCCACCGAGGGGCTGGAGGCGGTCGTCGACCCGGACGCCCTCCCCGTGCGGGCTCCGTGGGACGTCGTCCAGCTCGCGCGACAGATCGACCGACCGAACACGCTCGAGTACATCGCGTACGTTTTTGACGATTTCCAGCCCTTGTACGGCGACCGGCTCTTCGACGAGGACGGAGCGATCGTCGGCGGCCCAGCGCGACTCGGCGAGTTGGCCGTCGTCGTCGTCGGCCACCAGAAGGGCCACACGACCGGCGAGCTGATGGAGCGCAACTTCGGGATGCCCCAACCCGAGGGCTATCGCAAGGCGCTCCGTCTGCTGGAGTTCGCCGCGAAGTTCGGGATGCCCATCGTCACGCTCGTCGACACGCCCGGCGCCTACCCTGGAATCGGGGGCGAAGAGCGTGGCCAGTCGATCGCGATCGCCCGCAGCATCATGGAGATGTCGCGCCTGCCGGTGCCCATCGTCACCATCGTCACCGGCGAGGGCGGCAGCGGCGGTGCGCTCGCACTCGCGGTCGGCGATCGAGTGTTGATGATGGAGAACTCGTACTACTCGGTGATCAGCCCTGAGGGGTGCTCGACGATCCTGTTCAAGGACGCCGCGCAGGCCCCACGCGCCGCGGCGGCACTGCGCGTGACCGCCCCCGATCTCCTCCGGCTTGGGATCATGGATGCCGTCGTGCCAGAGCCGGAAGGAGGCGCGCAGGCGGACCCGGCCGCCGCTTCAGCGAACCTGAAGACGGCAATCGTCGGCTGCCTTCGCGAGCTGCTTACCATCGCGCCGGACCAGCTGCTCGAGGGGCGCTATGACCGCTTCCGCAAGTTCGGCGCACCGGGGCGGCAACCGGTCCTTCCCCCAATTGGAGACAACACGAGCTCATGAGCGAAGCCGACAGCACCAAGGCGGCGCCCGACGAGGAGCTGATCCGCTCCGTTTGGGCCGAGGCACGCGAGCTGATCAAGAAGCTCGAAGGCAGCACGGTGCAGCGACTCCGAGTCGAGGCCGGCGAGTACAAGATCGAGATCGAGCGCGGCGGCGCGGGCGTGGTCGCCGGATCCCATGCGCCGACGCCGGTAGGCTCGGCGGCGGACGCGGGCGAGGCCGCGGCCGAGGCGGCAGAACTCGACCACCGGCATCCGATCATTGCGCCCCTGGTCGGCACCTTCTACCGGTCGCCGCAGCCGGGCGCGAAGCCCTTCGTAGAGGAGGGCGACGTGGTCGACGAGGGCCAAACGGTGGCGATCGTCGAGGCAATGAAGCTGATGAACCAGGTCAGCGCGGATCAGGGTGGCCGTATCGCCGAGGTCGTCGCCGCCGACGGCGACTGGGTCGAGTTCGAGCAGGTGTTGATGTACCTGGAGCCGGTCGGCGAGTAGAGCGTGTTCGCAAAGGTTTTGATCGCAAACCGCGGCGAGATCGCCCTCCGGGTCGCGCGCGCCTGCCGCGAGCTCGGGATTGCGTCCGTTGCCGTCTACTCGACGGCCGACGCGGACTCAGCGGTCGTCCGCTTCGCCGACGAAGCCGTACACGTCGGCCCGCCCGCGGCCGGCCGCAGCTACCTGCATATCCCGAGCATCGTCGGCGCGGCGCAGAAGACGGGAGCAGAGGCGATCCATCCCGGCTATGGCTTCCTATCAGAGGATCCGTACTTCGCAGAGATCTGCGCGAACGAGGGCATTACATTCATCGGCCCGCCGCCGGCTGTGATGGAGAAGGTCGGCGACAAGGCGACTGCCCGTGAGCTGATGCAGAAGGCGGGCTTGCCCCTGCTGCCCGGGACGGTCGACCCGGTCAAGACGGTTGACGAGGCCAAGGAGATCGCCGACTCGATCGGATATCCGGTGATCATCAAGGCGGTCGCGGGAGGCGGCGGCCGGGGGATGAGTGTGGTCTGGAGCGCCGACGATCTGCCGCGCCTGTACCAGACAACCCGCGCAACGGCGCAGGCCGTCTTCAAAGACAGCGCCGTCTACATCGAGCGTTACCTCCAAGCGCCGCGCCACACCGAAGTGCAGATCGTCTGCGACCAGCATGGGGCTGGCGTGTACTTCGGCGAGCGCGACTGCTCAATCCAGCGGCGACACCAGAAGCTGATCGAGGAGGCTCCGTCGATCCACCTGACGCCCGAGATGCGCAAGGACATCGGCGAGAAGGCCGTCAAGGGGGCGCTCTCAATCGGCTACACGGGCGCAGGAACGATGGAGTTCCTGCTCGACCACGAGGACAACTTCGCCTTCATGGAGATGAACGCGCGGATCCAGGTTGAGCACCCCGTGAGCGAGATGATCACGAGCGTCGACCTGATCCAGGAACAGATCCGGGTCGCCGCGGGCGAGCCGCTCTCGGTCTCTCAGGACAAGGTTCACTTCCACGGGCACGCGATCGAGTGCCGCGTCAACGCCGAGGACCCGGACAACAACTTCGCGCCGACCGCAGGCCGGCTCGACACCTACATTCAGCCTGGCGGACCCTGGACGCGCGTCGACTCCCACTGCTACCCCGGCTGGACGGTCAGCCCATTCTATGACTCGCTGATCGCGAAGCTGATCGTGTGGGCGCCCGACCGCGCCGGCGCGATCGAGCGGATGCAGCGGGCGCTCGCAGAGTTCGAGATCGAAGGACGAGGGGTCAAGACGACGATCCCCTTCCACCGTCGAATCCTGGCGCACCCCCAGTTCCGTTCCGGGGACGTGTCGACGGATTTCGTCGAGCAGTTGATGGCCGAAGCGGAACAGGTCGCGGCGGCGGCTGGCTAGGCGAGGGAGGAACCCGATGCCGAAGCTCGAGGACAAGGACCGGGAGATCGCGGAGCTGCGACGCCGGCTCGACGAAGAGGTCGGCCGACTGAACCGCCTCATCGAGATCGCGGGCCAGCTCAACTCGACGCTCAAGCTCGACGAGCTGCTCGGAACGATCATGAACTCCGCTGCCGAACTCCTCGGCGCGGAGACGAGCTCCCTCCTGCTGCTCGACGAGGAGACCGGTGAGCTGACGGTGGAGATCGCGACCGGCGAGCCTGCGCCCGCTGTGGAGAAGCAGCGCATGCCGGCAGGTGTCGGGATCGCGGGCTGGGTGATCGAAAAGGACGAGCCGCTCGTCGTCGATCGGCCACATGACGATGCGCGTTTCTACAGCGCGATCGACGAGAAGACCGGCTTCGAGACGCACAACCTGCTCGCTGTACCGCTACGGACGAAAGAGCGCGTGATCGGCGCCGTCGAGGTGCTCAACAAGCGCGACGGCGCCTTCGATGAGAAGGACGTGGCCTTGGCGGCTGCCCTCGCCAACCAGGCGGCAACGGCGATCGACAATGCGCGTCTCTACGCGCGACTGGCCGACGCGGTGGTTACCTCGCGGCTTTCGTATCGCCTGTAGGTCACCTCAACCCCCGGAGAAGTGCGGCCGCTCCTGCAAAAGCGTGGAGAGCTGCTCGGGAGAGCCGGCGGAGACGGCATCGACTCCGGGGGCGATCTGCCGAACGAGCCCGGAAAGGACGCGACCTGGGCCAAGCTCGAGGTAGGTCGTGCAGCCTGCCTCGACGAGCGCCTGGACGCAGTCGACCCAGCGGACCGGACTTGCGATTTGCGCGACGAGCGCCTCGCGTACCTCGTCCGCCGTTTGAACGAGCCGACCGAACGCGTTGCTCGCGAGCGGCACCTGCGGGTCGCGCCAGGCGACGCCTCCCATCGCCTCGGCCATCCGCGCCTGCACGGGCTCCATCAGCTCGCTGTGGAAGGCGGCGCCGACCTGGAGCCGCACCACGCGCGCCGCCCCCGCTTCCTCGCAGAGCACCATCAGGTGCTCGACGGCCGCCTCCTCACCCGCGACGACGATCTGCGTCGGCGAGTTGAGATTGGCGAGCGTGACCGTTCCAGCGCCTGCCGCCTGAACACACAGGTCCGCCACCTCCTCCCCTGTCAGGCCGATCACGGCAGCCATCGCTCCTGGCCGCCGCGACTGGATCTCGGCCATCAGCCGTCCCCGCAAGCTGACCAGTTCGAACCCGTCCTCCACCGACAGCGCACCCGCCACGACCGCTGCCGTGTACTCGCCGAGACTGTGGCCCGCTGCGAAATCGGGCTGCAGGCCCCGGGCTCGGGCGGCGTCGGTCAAGGCGAGTGAGACGGCGAACAGGGCCGGCTGGACGACCTCGGTCCGCGTCAGCGACTCGAGCGGTCCCTCGAGGCAGTACCGGCGAACCGGCAGCCTTGCGCTGGCCTCGGCCTGCGCGAGGTAGTCCTCGAATAGATCCGGCTCGCTGGCGAGCAACTCGGCGCCCATGCCGACTTTCTGCGAGCCCTGGCCGGGATACAGGAATCCAATTCTCTCGGACGAGCGCCCAGAGACCGGCGCTCCGTCCAGGGGTTTCGGGCTCAAGCGACTGCCTGCCCCTTGGCGCTCCAAAGGTCGGCCCACCAGTCCGCGTGGGGCATCCCACTTCGACGCATGATCTGGAGGAAGCGTTCGACGTCGTACGCCGTTCGGCGTAGCTCGATGGCGAGACGGCCGGGGTCGTGCGTGACAAGAGCGTATTCGGCCCACGGCGCAACGCGCATCACGCCCGGCTGCTGTCGGCGAAAAGGAAGGCCGACGCTTCCTGGGTTGACGAGGATCGACTCGCCGAAACGACGGAAGAGCTGGAAGTGCGTGTGCGCACAGGCGAGGACGGAGGCCTTCCGGCCGTCGAGCATCTGCTCGAGCTCCTCGTCCGAGGTCGTCGCAAGGATTGCGTCCTCGTACGAGCGGGGCGACCCGTGGAACGCAAGCAGGGTGGCCCCGTCGCCCAGGGCCACCTCCACCGTCTCACGGAAGCTCTTCACGTATTCGACGTGGGCAGGCGAAAGCTGCTCCGTCGACCATGCGCCCAGCGCCGCGAGCACGTGCTCGAGCTCGCCGTCGAGCGAAGGATGCCGACCGAGAAAGAGAGCGTCCCAGTTGCCCATGATCACCGGGCAACCGAGCTCCTCGACTCGCTCCAGCGTCTCGACGGGCTGCGGGCCGATGCCAACGTCGCCCAGGCAGAGGACTTGATCGACTCCGTCCTGCTCGAGTTCGCCGAGGACGGCCTCGAGCGCAGGGACATTGCCGTGGATGTCGGCGATCAGCGCGACGAGCATCTTCTCAGCGGCGGGATAACGCTACTCCGGTTTTGGCTTCGAAGCCAGCGATGGCGCGGGTGATGGCCACACGGGTCCTGCTCGAGCGCTGGAGTACGATAGACGACGTGCCCTCGATCCTGGTCAAGGAGGGCCCACTCGCCGGGCAGCGCTTGGACGTCGAGTCGTTGCTCGTTCTGGGTCGGGGGGACGCTGATGTCGTCATCGGCGATCCGGAGATCTCGCGTCGGCATGCGGTCATTCGAGCGGGTGAGGACTTCTGCGAGATCGAAGACCTCGACTCGCTCAACGGCACCTGGGTGAACGGGCAACGGATCAAGGAGCCGGTGCAGGTGGGCCCGGGCGACACCGTCAGACTCGGAAAGACGGTGCTCGAGGTCGAGCGGCCTCCGCGTGCTCCGGATACGGCGGCGGCGCCGGTAACACGGGGACCGGTGACTCCTTCCGACGCAGGTCAGACACCTTTGCCGGCGGTCCCAGCCGTGGTCTCGATCGAGGCGGGCCGCTGCCCCGAGTGCAGCGCCGAAGTCCCGAGCCAGGCGCGGTTTTGCGCGTACTGCGGTGTCTCGCTGCGTCGCGACGAGGCGAGCAGCGTGACGCCGCCTCCGCCGCCCGCAGAGGAATTGTCCACCGACGCCGTCGCAGCTCCGGTCTCCGCGGATGACGAGCTTCGGCCCGTGACCGCCCTCTTCGCGGACGTCGTCGGCTCGACTGCATTGGGCGAGCGCCTCGCGCCGCACGAGGTCAAGGCGTTGATCGGCGAGTGTGTCAACAGAATGGCGCGGGCGGTCGAGCAATTCGGCGGCACGATTCAGGCGTACATGGGCGACGGCATCGCCGTGTTCTTTGGCCTGCCGACGGCCCACGAGGACGATCCTGAGCGCGCCGCGCGCGCGGCCCTGCGCATCCTCGAGGTCGTGGACGAATACGCCTCAGACATCGAGGCGGCGTGGGAGGTCTCCGAGTTCAACGTCCGGGTCGGGATCAACAGCGGCCAGACTGCCGTCGGCGTCGTCGGAGCTGCCGACCAGCAGCAAGTGGCCCTCGGTGATACGACAAACGTTGCCGCCCGCCTCCAGTCGATCGCCGCTCCGGGCACTATCGCGGTTGGAGAGTCGACGGCGCGCCGCCTTGCCCACCGCTTCATACTCGAGTCGCTCGGTGACGTAACTGTCAAGGGCCGGGAGCAGCCGGTCGCAGCCTGGCGCCTCGTCCAGGTCCAAACGGGTACTCGGGGTCCCGCGCCGACACCGCTCGTGGACCGTGAAGCCGAGGTTGCGCGCCTCCGCGCAGCGCTCGAAGAGGTCACAGAAGGGCGGGGTCAAGCGCTCCTGCTCGTCGGCGACGCAGGGATCGGTAAGACGCGGCTCCTAGCCGAGTTCACCACGATTGCCGGCGACCGCACGATCTGGCTCGAGGGGCACTGCCATTCGTACGGCGGCGAGCTCCTCTACTGGCCTTTTGTGGAGGTGCTCCGACAATGGCTCGGTGTGGAGCCGGGAGAGGCCGAGGTTTCTGTCCGGACGAAACTACGGGCAAAGCTGACGTCGCTGGCGACCCTCGATCTGGCCGATGTTCTTCCCCGCCTCGGCCTACTTCTTTCCGTTCGCGTGGACGCACAGGGAATGACAAGCCTGAGACAGCTGAGCGCTGAGGGCCTCGCGGAGGAGATCCGCCGCGCATATTGCGCTTGGGTCGAGGCCCTGACCGCGCAGCAGCCGGTGATCCTCGCGATCGACGACCTGCATTGGGCAGATGCCGCGACTCGCGAGCTCGCCGAGGCGCTACTCGAGTTGACGGACATGGCACCCCTCCTCCTCGCGATGGCCCTCCGCGCCGATCTGCCGTCCGAGGGCTCGCGCTTCCGGATGCACGCCCTCGAGCACTACGGCCACCGGGTCGCCGAGCTCGCTCTCGGGCCGCTGGCGGACGCCGCCGCCGACGAGCTCCTTGAGATGCTCATGCCGGAGGGGCTCGACCAGGTCGCGCGACAGGAACTCATCACACGCGCCGAGGGCAACCCCCTCTACCTCGAGGAGCTGCTGCGGTCTCTGATCGAGAGCGGTGGCCTCGAGCGGCGCCGTCGGACGTGGGCACTGACGATCACCCCGGCGGCCCTCGTCCCGCCGGCGCTCGAAGGTCTGCTCATGGCACGAATCGACCACCTGCCGGATGAGGCCCGCCGGCTTGCACAAATCGCCGCCGTCGTCGGCCGCACCTTCCCGGCGCGAGTGCTCGAGCACGTTTGTGGACGCGAGGACTTCGAGCGCGGCGTCTCAGTGCTGCTACGAGCGCAGTTCATCCGCGAACTTGGGCGGTACCCGGAGCTGGTGTACACCTTCAAGCACGGCTTGCTTCAGGAGGCAGCGCTCTCGACGCTCACGCCGGCACGGCGCGAGGAGCTGTACGAGCGCGTCGCCGCCGTCTTCGAGGAGCTCTACGCAGCCGCTCGCGAGGAGTACCTAGACGTGCTCGCCTACTACTACACGCGCAGCAAGAACCTCGCCAAAGCTCTCGAGTACCTCGAGAAAGCGGGGGAGCGAGCCGCCTCGCTCGATGCGACGTCCCAGGCCGTCGACCTCTGGACGCGGGCTCGAAAGCTCGCCGCGCAGCTCGGGGACACGACGACCGAGGGTCGGATCGCCGGTCAGCTCGAGCGGCTGGCCTAGGAGGGCTTGGCGAAACGTAGCGCTGTGCCGCCGGGCCGCGCTGCTCGCCCCGACGCTGCGTCCTCAGTCGCGCCAATAGCTTTGGCTATTGACGCTCCCTGCGTCCTTGCCTCGGAACGAGCATCGCACCCCGACGACGAGCGACGTTCCACCAAGCCCTCCTAGAGCAGCCCAGCCGCGACTAGAGCTTCGCCGAGCACGTCTTCTTCGGTTCGCAGTGGCCGAGTCTGTGATGCCAGAACCGCCACCAGCCGAACAGGTCGGTATGGGCGGCGGGATCGCTGGCGCGCGCGACGCCGAGGAAATCGATGTGGTTCGACTGGCCGAGCTTCTCGTGTGTCCAGACGATCGTCGGCTCCCTCTGAGGAGTCGTGAAGTAACAGAACCTCCGTCCCGCGAAGGGACCGAGCTGCCCAGGGTTCGTCACCGACGGGTGGTACCACTGCCCCTCGCCGCCCCAGACGAGTCCGCTACAGCCCCCGAAGTTCTGCCGCTGCACGAGGGCCTGATTGCGAAGCGTGTTGTACGCGCTCATCAACCCCGCAGTGTCACGGAAGAGCGAGAACTGCCACGTGTCAGGCAAAAAGAACGACACGTTCGAGGGGGACGTGCAGGTCTCCGTCTGGGCCGCCCCTAGCTGCGGCGTCGCCTTCTTGCAGTACTTCAGCAGATCGTTGGGGACCACCGCAGCCATTCCGGTCGTGTGTGACGGGGTCCCTCCGCCTGAGTTGGCCGAGCTCGACTTTCCGCTCCCACTGCCGGTGAGCAAGACGACCGCCGCGACGGCACCTCCGATCACGAGCGCGGCCAAGACGGCGAATGCTACGAGGCGGCGCCCCGAGAACGTGAACGTGCGCCTGGGCCTCGGCGCGGTGGGCGGCGGCTCGGCTGCCACTGACTCGGCCTCCGCTGTCCCTGGTTTGGACAGGACCGTTCCAGAGGACGCTTGGACTGTCGCTCCAGCCGGGGCAACGCTTCGCTCCGAAGCGACCGTTCCGAGGGCGATGGAACGCAAGGCTCTGGTCAGATCGCCGCAACTCGAATAACGATCCTCCTTGCTCTTCGCCATCGCTGTCGTGACGACGTCGTTGATGCCGAAAGGAAGGTCGGAGCGCTTGGCTGTGACCTTCGGCGGAGGCTCGACCAAATGCGCATGAATCACAGAAGCTTCCGTCTTTGCCTCGAACGGCGGCTCGCCGCTGAGGCACTCGTAGAGAACACAACCGAGCGCGTACTGGTCGGTACGACCGTCGACCGGTCTGCCCTCGATCTGCTCCGGAGCGGCGTACTCAAATGTCCCGAGGAAGTACCCGGTCTTGGTCAGACCGGCAGTGGAAGTCTGCTTCGCCACCCCGAAGTCGGTCAGATAGACGCGGTCAGACGGCTTTGCAATCATGACGTTCGCAGGCTTGATGTCGCGATGGACAAGCCCCTGCTCGTGGGCGTGATCGAGCGCCGCCGCGACCTGCTCAATGTAAAAGAGCGTCTGCGGGAGTGAAAGCGGCCCCTCTTGCTCGAGGAGAGACCCGAGATCCTGTCCGTCAACGTGTCGCATTGCGATGTAGAGAAACCCCTCCGCCTCACCCGCGTCATAGATCGGGATGATGTTCGGGTGGTCGAGAGTTGCCGCGAGCTGCGACTCGCGCGCGAACCGCTCGCGAAAGCTTTCGTCGGCCGCGAGGGCCGGCGAGAGCAGTTTGAGCGCGACGGTGCGGCCGAGGGTGGCGTGCTCGGCGGCGAAGACGACGCTCATGCCGCCGCGGCCCAGGACACTCGTGATCCTGTAGCCCGCGAACTCGGTGCCAATTGGGATGTCCCAGCTCATTTAGCCCCCAGCCCAGCATCGTCCCAAAGAAGCCGCAATCGACGCACTTGAAGCGATGATACTGCGGTTTCGGACCGTTGACGACCTACCCGGGTGCACGGAGCAAATCGTTCGGTCGACGCTTTCACACCGCCTGCGGGGGCGAGGACGGCCGAGACGGCGTCGAACGGGCTCCTTGACCGCAGTGAAGACGATGTGAAACAAGTTGCCCTCCCCAACCGACCCGCACAGCTTGGCCCGCAATCTCTATATCACCGCCATGGAGCCGCAGAGTGGCAAGTCAATCGTCGCTCTCGGCCTGATGGAGCTGCTCTCGGCGCGGGTCGAGGGGCTCGGTTTCTTCCGGCCTATCGTCTCCTCGGACACGGAGCCCGACCCTGAGATCGAGCTAATCCGCCGCCGCTACGAACTCCGTACGACGCTCGAGGAAATGCATGCGCTCTCCGAGGGGGAGGCGGGACGCATCGGCTCCTATGACGAGCTCAAGAAGCGCGTTGTCGAGGCGTACAAGACGCTCGAGCGGCAGTGCGAGTTCGTGGTCTGCGAAGGGACAGACTTCGCCGGTACCACGCCGGCGCTCGAGTTCGGCCGAAACGCCGACTTGGCGAACGAGCTCGGCGCTCCGGTGGTCGCCGTCGTGAAAGGCGGCTCGCCGGAAGAAACGGTCGCGTCCGTTCGGGTTGCCCGGGCGGCGCTCGAGGAGAAGGGCTGCTCCCTCTTCGGGGTCTTCGTCAACTTTGTTCGCGCGGAACTCGTGGACGAGGTCGCGACAGAGCTGAGTCGGCAGGACGGCAGCCAGCCGGTCTACGTCCTTCCGGAGCAGCCCGAGCTCGCGTACCCGAGCGTAGCCGAGGTGGCGGCGGACCTCCGCGCACGCGTTCTCTTCGACCCGCGCGAGGCCCTTCACCGTCCCGTTCGCGACGTCAGGGTCGCGGCGATGAGCGTCGAGCACTTCCTCGACGACCTGGTCGACGGGACGCTCGTAATCGTGCCCGGCGACCGGTCCGACATTCTCGTCGCCACCCTCGCTTCAGGGCTTTCACCGGCCGTCGCGACCGTCTCGGGAGTCGTACTGACAGGCGAGTATCCGCTCAGCGAAACGCTGCTGCGGCTGCTCGAACGGGCACCCTTCCCCGTCCTCGAGGTGTCACAGGCGACCCATGTCGCTGCGAGCGCCGTGAGCTCCGTGCCCTCGCTCATCCGGGCCGAGAACGAGCGGAAGATCGCTATGGCGCTGGGCCTGTTCGAGTCCGCCGTGGACACGGCCGAGCTCGGGCGCAGGATCGTGCTCGACCGCCCCCGGCGTGTGACGCCGATCATGTTCGAGTACGAGCTGATCGAGCGGGCAAAGGCCGATCGCAAACACATCGTCCTGCCGGAAAGCGAGGACGACCGCGTCTTGCGCGCCACTGAGATCCTCTTGCGGCGCGGCGTCGTCGATCTAACGGTCCTCGGTGACCCCGAAGAAGTAGGGGCACGCGCGGCCGCGCTCGGTGTCGATCTGAACGGCGCGCAGGTCGTCGACCCGCTCACTTCGCCGCTGCGCGACGGCTACGCCGCCCGCTACTTCGGGCTGCGAAAGCACAAAAATGTGACCGAGGAGCTCGCGTACGACGTAGTCGGCGATCCGTGCTACTTCGGCACGATGATGGTCGAGGCCGGCGCGGTCCACGGATTGGTCTCGGGCGCGGTGCACACGACGGGCGACACCATCCGCCCCGCATTCGAGGTGATCCGCGCCCGCGAAGGCGTATCTGTTGTCTCGAGCGTCTTCTTCATGTGCCTGTCCGATCGCGTGCTCGTCTACGGCGATTGTGCGGTCAATCCGAAGCCCGACACGGAGCAGCTGGCAGACATCGCGATCAGCGCGGCGGAGACTGCGGCGAGCTTCGGCATCGAGCCGCGGATCGCGATGCTCTCGTACTCGACAGGGGAGTCCGGGAAGGGTCACGACGTCGACGCCGTGCGCGCAGCAACCGAAGCTGTGCGGAAACGGCGCCCCGAGCTCAAGGTCGAGGGGCCGATTCAGTACGACGCTGCCGTAGACGCGAGCGTTGCGAAACTGAAGCTCCCCGGGAGCGAAGTAGCGGGGCGGGCAACTGTTTTCATCTTCCCCGATCTCGATACCGGCAACGTCGCGTACAAGGCCGTGCAGCGATCGGCGAAGGCCGTGGCGATCGGACCAGTGCTGCAAGGACTGCGCAAACCGGTCAACGACCTGAGCCGCGGTTGCACGGTGACCGACATCGTCAACACGGTCGCGATAACTGCGATCCAAGCGCAAAGCGTCGAGTAGCCGCGGGGAGACGGTTCCGTGCTCTTCGTCAATCTCGCCGGCTCACCGTGCGGCGGGCTCGCGCTGCTTGACCAAGACCTTTGCCCTGCACAATGATCTTGTCTCTTGCCGATCAGCGGAGACAGGAGGTGGCTCATGGCGAGTCTTGTAGGCGGTCGGGAGCGTAGGAGGTAATGGTGCGTACGGAAGCGGCCACACTCCGCCTCGCTGCCGTGCCCAGAGCAGGCGTTGTCACCGACGCCGGGCTGGTCCTCTTGGGTGCGGGTCTGATTGCAGGCTCGGCGCAATTCTCGATTCCACTACCGTTCACGCCTGTACCGATCACTGGGCAGACGTTCTCGGTCCTCGTTGTGGGCGCGTCACTCGGAGCACTGCGCGGCGCCGCGAGTGCACTGCTCTACGTGTTGATCGGGCTTGTGGGAGCTCCCATCTACGCGAGCGGCGGACACGGACTCGCCGTGATCACGGGAGCAAGCGGCGGCTACCTCGTCAGCTATCCGTTCGTGTCCGCGCTCACCGGTCGGCTCGCGGAGCGCCGCTGGGATCGCCGTTTTTCCTCGGCAGTCGGTGCGATGCTGACCGGGAACGTCCTGATCTACCTCTTCGGCCTGCCGTGGCTTGCTGTCGTCCTCCACACGAGCCTCGAGAAGACGCTCGAGCTCGGCCTGTACCCGTTTGTGCCCGGCGACACCTTCAAGCTGTACCTGGCCGCCGCCGCTTTGCCCGCTGCCTGGCGGCTCGTCGAGTGGGCGGACCGGTCGAAGCCGCCCGATTAAATCGGGACGACGGATTCGCCGACCGCGATCTCACCGCTGGGATGATGTCGGCGCGGAGCCCTCCGCGGTGCCGAAGGGCTTGCGCACGCCGGGACGGGTCAGGCCCTCGAGGTGTAAGCAGGCTCGCAAATCTTGCACGACGCTAGTGTTGCTCGGGCAGGACCAGGCCCGACCGGGCGAGCGAGTGGCGGGCCTCGATGCGGCGAACCGTCGCCGAACGCGAGCGCATCACGATCGAGTCCGTGAGCGCGTAGTCCTTCGTGTAGCGGACGCCTCGGAGAAGGGTGCCGTTCGTGACGCCGGTCGCCGCAACGAAGACATCCTCGCCCGAGACGAGATCGTCGGTGGTCAGCACCCGATCAGGGTCGTAGCCCGCGTCGACGAGCGCGCGCCGCTCCTCTTCGTTCCTTGGGTACAACCGCCCCTGGATCGCCCCGCCGAGGCACTTGATCGCCGCGGCGGCGATTACGCCCTCGGGCGTGCCGCCGATCCCCATCAGGAGGTCGACCTCGACCGAGCCGGCGTGCGCGGCCGCGATTGTCGGTGCGACGTCGCCGTCGCGAATGAGGTGCACCCGCGCGTCCGCCGCGCGCAGCTCCTCGATCAGCCGCTCGTGCCGCTCGCGCTCGAGTACGATCACGATCAGCTCGCTCGGCTGCTTCTCCTTCGCCTCGGCCACCCGTCGGACGTTCTCGGCCGGCGAGGCGTCGATGTCGATCACGTCCGCCGCCTCGGGGCCGGTGACAATCTTGTCCATGTAGAAGGCGGCGCCTGGGAAGAACATCGTCCCGCGCTTGGCGACCGCTACTACCGAGATCGCGTTCGCCTGCCCCAGGGCGGCCAGCCGGGTCCCCTCGAGCGGATCGACAGCGACATCCACCTCGGCGCCCGAACCGTCGCCGACACGCTCGCCGTTGTAGAGCATCGGCGCCTCGTCCTTCTCGCCCTCGCCGATCACGACAACGCCATTCATGGAGACCGTGGCCAGCACCGCCCGCATGGCGTCGACCGCACCCTTGTCGGCAGCCTCCTTGCGGCCACGGCCTACCCAGCGGGCGGCGCCGAGCGCGCCGGCCTCGGTCACGCGCACGAGCTCGAGCGCGAGGTTCCGATCAGGCGCCCTCGGTGTGGGCGGCGCTTCTTGCGTGGTGACGGTCATTTTGCTGGGAGAAGTTGGCGCATCGCGACCAGAGTCACGTGCGGGACGCTAGACCGGCGTGGCGAGGCGGTCAAGCACTCGCTCGGTAAACGAGCGGCCAATGGGATCGAGGCGCCGCCGATATGCAGCGACGCCTCGTCGAAGTCGGTCAGGGTCTCAAGCCGCCTGATGGCTCGAGGATTCCGAAAAGCGCAGGGAGCCGGGCGTCGTGAGCTGCTCGCCGGTCTCGAGCAGGGTCTTGAGACCGGAGAGGATCATCGGCCAGCCGCCGTACAGCTCGTCGTTGGCGTCCTCGCGGAGCTGGTCGTGGGTGACGGTCAGCCGGCAGGAGTCGCCGACCGGCTCGATCTCCCAAGTCACGCGCGAGAGCCCCTCCTTCTTCACCTCGTCGCTCCAGAGAGCCGTCATGCTCTGAACGAGCCGGCGCGGCGGGTCGACCTCCAGGTTCTCGCCCTCGACCCAGATCCCGGTGCCGTCCGGACCGGTGGCCTCATAGTGCGAGCCGGGCGTCCAGTCGGAGCTCACGCGTGAGCCGAACGAGTACTTCCGTCTCATCTCGCCGTCGGTGATCGCCTCCCAGAGGCGCTCCGGCGTCGTCTTGATGTAGATCTCGAAAACCTTCTCCACTTCGTCCTCCTCGATGTCGCGCTTGAGCCCGGTCAGCGCTGCGGCCCAGGGCTCGGCGTATTTGCTCACCCAGCGGTCGTGGACGAACCGGATCGGGACCGGGTTCAGGAAGTGGAGCTTCTCGCGCCCGCGCCGTCGCGTGGTCACGAGATTCGCCTCCTCGAGCACGCGTAGGTGCTTCATCACCCCGAAGCGCGTCATCGGCAGCCGCTGCTCGAGCGTCCTGAGCGTCTGCCCGTCCTGCTTGAACAGCTCGTCGAGCAGGCTCCGGCGAGTCGGGTCGGCGAGGGCCCTGAACACCGTGTCCATGCCCGCAATCATATGTGACCATTTAGTCACATGTCAACCGTGAGCTGTTCCGTTCGCTCACGTGCTGCCACTGAGAGTGGGGGCGGGAGGATTCGAACCTCCGTAGGCTGAGCCGGCGGTTTTACAGACCGCTCCCTTTGGCCGCTCGGGCACACCCCCGGGAAGCTGGGAGATTCTAGCGGCGTAGGATTCGCTCCCGTGCAGCGTTTCGACGCGATCGTCGTCGGCGCCGGGCCGGCCGGCTCGTCGACTGCTTATCGTCTCGCGCGCGCGGGCGCGCGCGTGCTCATGCTCGACCGCGCCCGGTTCCCCCGCGACAAGCCGTGCGGCGGCGGCCTCACCGCCCGCGCGCTGCGCGAGCTGCCGATCGATCCGGCCCCGGTGGTTGAGGACTCGGTCGACCGGTTCGAGCTTCGGTTGGCCTACCGCTCCCGCATCGAACGCCGCAGCCCCTTTCCGCTCGTGCTGATGACGCAGCGGCGCCGGCTCGACGCGTACCTCGCCGAGCAGGCGGCCGAGGCGGGCGCGGAGTTCCGCCAGGGCGTCAGAGTGACCGAGATCGATCCGGCGGGCATCGTCAGCGCTGACGGTGAGCGCGTCGAGGCGGACGTGATCGTTGGCGCGGACGGCGTCAACGGTGTGTCTGCGCGGACGCTCGGGCTCGCCGACGGCCGGCGCTACGGCGTCGCCTACGAGGGCAACGCGAGCTACGAGGCGATTCCCCGGGCCCGCTTCCGCGGTCGTGCGGTGCTCGAGCTCGGCGCGGTCGCGGGCGGTTACGGCTGGGTCTTCCCCAAGGGCGATCACGTCAACGTCGGGGTCGGCGGCTGGGAGCAGGAAGGGCCGCGTTTGCGCGAGGAGCTCCGGCGGCTCTGCGACCTCCACCGCGTCGACGAGCGCGAGCTCGTCGATCTGCGGGGCTACCGACTGCCGATGCGCCGACCCGGCGACCGCGTCGTCGAGGGTCGCGCACTGCTCGTCGGCGACGCGGCCGGGCTCGTCGACCCGCTCTCTGGCGACGGGATCTACGAAGCCGCGCTGAGCGCACGTCTCGCCGCGGGAACGACCCTCGAGCTGCTCGCCGGCCGCGCCGGCGACCTCGAGCCCTACCAGCGAGACCTCGACACGGCGCTCAACCGGCTGGAGGCGTCGGCGTGGAAGGCGAAGCTCGCACTCGACCGCTTCCCGCGGTTCACCTTCGCGGTCATCCGCCTACCGATCGTCTGGCGATTCTTCGAGGGATTCGTCCGCGGCGACGTCAAGAGCCCCGGCGACGCACGTGGGCTCGTGCGCGCGCCGTTGCGCCTAGTCGAGGCGCTCGGAAAACCGGCCTAAGTCTCAAGCCTGCGTTCCGGGGTGCCGATGTGGGCTCCGTGGAGCTCAACTCCATCCTGCGGCGCGCCGTAGAGCTCGGCGCGAGCGACGTCCACCTCAAGCTCGGGCAGCCGCCCGTTCTCAGGCGCGACGGCGAGCTCAGCGCGCTCGACGATGCACCGGCCATGCTCGAGAGCGATCTGGAGACGGCGCTCGCGACTCTCACCGAGCTCATGCCGGCGAAGCTCGTCGGCTTCCACGACACGGGCGAGCTGGATCTCGCCTACACGGCGGAGGACCTGCCGCGCTTCCGCGTCAACGTCTTCCGTCAGCGCGGCTCGATCTCGTTCGCCTTCCGCGTGATTCCAGCCGCGATCCCCAGCTTCGCGCAGCTTCGCCTCCCGCCGGGCGTGGAGCGGCTCGCGACAGAGCACCGCGGACTGGTGCTCGTCACCGGCGCCACCGGCTCGGGGAAGACGACGACGCTCGCGGCCATGCTGGATCACATCAACCGCACACGCCGCCAGCACATCGTCACGGTCGAGGACCCGATCGAGATCCTCCACCGGGACCAGGGCTGCATCGTCAACCAGCGCGAGGTCGGGCTCGACACCGAGTCGTTCCTCGCCGCGATCCGCCGCGTCCTGCGCCAGGACCCCGATGTGATCCTGATCGGCGAGCTCCGCGACGCGGAGACAGCAGAGACGGCGCTGAAGGCCGCCGAGTCCGGCCACCTCGTCCTCTCGACGATGCACACCATCGACGCCGCCGAGACGCTCGGCCGGATGGTCGAGTTCTTCCCGGCCGCGAAGCAGGACCAGATCCGCTCGATCCTCGCCGGCGTCCTCAACGGCGTGATCAGCCAGCGCCTGCTTCCGCGCGCGGCCGGCGGCCGTGTCGCGGCCGTCGAGGTGATGGTGAACAACGCGCGGATCGCCGACTTGATCCGCGAGAACCGGCCGGAGGAGATCCCTGACGCGATCGCCGAGGGCGACTTCTTCCAGATGCAGACCTTCACCACGGCGTTGATCGAGCTCGTGCTCGCCGGCGAGGTCGACCGCGAGGTGGCGGCGAACGCCTCCTCGAATCGGCACGACTTCCTCGTCGCGGTCGAGTACTCGCTCAAGCGGCACGCCGTCGGCCCCGCCAACGACGAGCGGCAACCGCAGCGGGCGCCGGAGCCCGAGGAGAATCCGATGCCGGAGCTCCGGGTCGTCCGTCCCACCGGGGCATGAAGCGGCTGCTCGTCCCGCTCGCGGTTGCGCTTGCCGCGATCTCAGGCACCGCTCGGGCCGACACGTTCGCGGTGATCCCGTCCTCGCCGGTAGCACTGCCGAGCGCCGACGTGCCGAACCTGCCGGGCCAGCTCGTCCTGCGACCGGGGTGGACGTCACCGCCCTCGCAGCTGCAGGCGCTCTCCTCCGGAGAGCTGAAGACGGTCTGGCAGCGCGCCGCCGCGGCCTACGGCGTCCCATGGCAGGTGCTCGCGGCGATCAACAAGGTCGAGTCGAACTTCGGCCAGAACATGGGCCCGAGCTCGGCAGGCGCTATCGGCTGGATGCAGTTCATGCCTTCGACCTGGCTTCGCTGGGGGCTCGACGCGAACGGCGACGGCATCGCCGACCCCTGGGATCCCCAGGACGCCGTCTTCAGCGCCGCGCGCTACCTCGCCGCCTCGGGCGGCCGGACGAACATCCAACGCGCGATCTTTTCGTACAACCACGCGCAGTGGTACGTCGACCAGGTCGTGCAGCTGGCGCAGCTCTTCGGCTCCGGCGGTCTGAATGCGGGCTTTCAGCTCGAGCAGCAGCAGTTGAGCCTGACCGAGGCTTCGCTGAACGTCGTGAAGGCGAACCGCGCCGTCGTCGCCGCGCAGGGTCAGGAACGGAAGCTGCTGGCCCGCGAGCGGCGGATTCGTGCACGCGCGAACCGCGCGTCGCTCCTCTCCGCCCAGCTCGAGCTCGAGCGGCAGGCGGGGCTCGTCGCGGCGACGCGAGCCTCTGTCGCGGCGGGCGCCCAGCGGCTGATCGCCGACCTCAACAGCGCGCAGACGGGCCTCGCCCAGGCCCGCCAGGGGGTCGAGGCGGCGTCCCTCAGCTCCGCCGGCGCGGCCTTCGGCGCGCCCGCCTACCAGGACGGCTACGTGTTTCCCGTCGGCGGAGGCCCTTCGGTCGTCTCGACCGCGCACACGCACCACGACTACCCTGCCGCGGACATCGCCGCTCCCGAAGGCTCGCCGGTCTACGCGCTCAACGACGCCGTCGTCCTGCGTGGGTGGCGGTATCCGGATCCCCGCTGCGGCATCGGCCTCACGATCCATACGAGCGACGGTCAGACCTGGACGTACTGCCACCTCTCCTACCTTGAGCCGAGCGTTCGCGCCGGCGCCGCGTTCTCGGCCGGGGAGCTCGTCGGACTCGTGGGCCACACGGGCGACGCGTCTGGTCCGCATCTCCACCTCCAGCTCGACCCGACGACGCGCTTCCCGCAGAGCGAGGCCTGGTTCCAGCACTTCGCCGGGATCGCTTTCCGCTGGCAGGACGCGCCTACCCCGGCGCCGGCGCCCGCCGGGCGGCCGGGACCGGTTTTCGCGGTCGTTCCGCCAGCTCCGCCCGCGCCCGAACCCGCTTCGGGCGCCGTGATCACGTTCACGCGCTAGGACCTTGAGTTTTCGGCGAAATCTGCCGAATAGAGCGAGTATGGCGGTCCGGCTTGCGGCGCTCTTGCCACGCTTTGTCGCGGTCACCCTCATTTGGGTGCTGGCGACCGCGACCCTGACCTTCGCGGCGGGGAAAACGATCGTCGCTCCGTCGAAGCCGAAGGCGAAGCCCGCCGCTCCGCAGCGGCCGATCCTCGTTGTTCCGGACGTCCGCCACCAGGTCTACGTCTTCGCCGAAGGCATGCTCGACGACGCCGGCTTCGGGTGGCGCGTCGTCGGCGGTGCGCACGGCTACGCGGGCAACACCGTCGTCGCGCAGACGCCCGCGCCGGGTGTCCGTGTGATCGACACCGGCGCTCCGACGATCAGCCTCAGGCTCGCTCAAGGCACGTATCCCCAGAACGGGACTCCCGTCGACGCATCGGCCAGCAGGACGGAAATCGAGCTCGCCGACGCACCCGTGGCCAGGCCCACGCTGCCGGCGCCGGCTCTACCGAAGGCGAAGCCGAGAAAGCTCGCCAAGCCGAAGGTACGGAAGCCTGCACGGCGGACGAAGCCGCGTGTGAAGCACGCCTTCCGCCGCCCGCCCGCGTTCGTCGTCCGCGGCGTGCGGAAGGAGCCACTCAACGAGATCTCGTTGCCTGCACGGGCGCGCCTGCTCGAACGCTGGGTCGCCGCCCGCCCGCAGCGCACCGACCGCAACGTCCGGCACTGGCTCTACCAGCACGCCTGGATCGTCACCGGAGCGCGTTTCGGCTGGTGGCACGGCGCCGAGGCCGTGCGGACGCTGATCCGGACCGACAGGCAGCTCGAGGCTCAGTGGGGGATCGGCTCGCTGAGCGAGTCGGTCGCCAAGGCAGCCCTCGCGTACGTGGAGGCGCATACTCGATGAAGAAGCTCGCGGCGCCGCTGGGGCGCCTGCGGGACTCGAGCGGCTACTCGCTCGTGGAGATGCTGACGGTGCTGGTCATCCTCAGCGTCGTCATGACCGGGCTCACGGTTCTGCTGGTCCAGGGGTCGAACGCCGAGACCGGCATGCAGCACCGCTTCCAGGCACAGCTGAACGCGCGGCTCGCTCTCGACAAGCTGCGGCGCGAGATCCACTGCGCGAGCACGGCCACTCCGACAGGAGCATCCTCCTCGCTGACGATCACCCTGCCCAACTACTGCAAAACGGGCAGCGGCTCGGTCACCTGGTGTACTCGGAGCAACGGCACGAACCGCTACGGCCTCTACCGGGTCGTCGGCGCCACGTGCACGGGCGGCGTCAAGTGGGCCGACTACCTCACGAACGGCTCGATCTTCACGTTCACGGCGCAGACGACGAGCACGCTCGCGGTTCTTCACGTCGATCTGCCGGTGAATGTCAACCCCCGTAAGAGTGTCGACAGTTACGAGCTAGCGGACGACATTGTTCTTAGGAACAGCTCGCGGAGCTGAATTCGAACTTGCGGACACTGCGGAAGCGACTAACGAGTGAGCGTGCCCTGGCGCTGCCGATGGCGCTGGGGATCATGGTCGTGCTCGGGCTCATGAGCGTGACCGCGATCGAGTACACGACCCGCAACTCACGCGCCTCCGACCAGAGCAAGACGAAGACAGGCGCCTTCACGCTCGCCGAGGCCGGGATCAACAATTCCATGGCGGTCCTGAACGACCCGAATGTCAACTCGCTCGACCCCACCGTGCTCCCTACGCGAACGACCACGCTCGGCAAGGGCACGGTCACCTGGTCGGGGACACTCGACCGCGCGAACGCGATCTGGACGCTGACGTCGACGGGATCGATGCGAAACCCGAACCCGAACGGCGGCAACGTGACAAAGACGCTGACGGCCAAGGTGACAGTCGTCCCGACGGTCAC
>JBARRS010000188.1:0-33230 GCA_049644345.1 Gaiellaceae bacterium | reverse complement strand
ATCTGACCGATCGCCTGGGTGCCGGTCGCCCCCTCGCAGCCGCAGGAGCTGCTGCTGCTCGGGTCGTTCTGGGTCGCGTTCTGGGTCGCTTCGTTCTCGTTCTTGGCCTTCGAGTCAGCGGAGACGTCGTTGCTCTGCGTGACGTCACCGTTGGCGCCATCGCTCAGCACGCGGACGGAGACGTTCGTGTTCTCCGGCTGCAGCTGGGCAGCCAAGGCACCGGACTCGGCCTGTTGCTCGCTTTGGGCCACCTGTCCCACGATCTGGCTGGCAGACGGTGGGCTTGCCGTCGCGGTCTGCACTCCCATCGCGAGAGCGACGATCGCGCCGGTGGTGACCGCAAGGAGACGATGTCTCATCGTCTTCTCCTTCCGGTTGCCGACTGGCGCCGGGCGGGCGCCCGGCGCGAAACGTGCTTCAACCAGCCGCCGTTATCCGGGTCGTTCCAATCGGGAGGAGTGAGCGTTCCGCGGTCTCCGTTGGGGAATGACCCTCAGCCGTCTTCCCACCGGCGGTGGGACGAGGATGTACGACCCAAGCAAGGCGGCGAGGGTTGCGAGGAGAAAGCTGATGCCCGAGCCGGTAGAGCCCCCTGACGCGGCGGCACCGAGCGACGACGATTGCAGAGGAGCCGAGGGAACGGGCGCGGCCGGCTCACGTGGCGCCGGCCTCGCCGACTGCACGTGCCGGCGGCTGGAGGACTTCGACGAGCTGCCCACCGGCTGGGTCGATCCCGGAAATGCGATCGCGCCTTGGGACGCGCCGGCCCGCGGCAGCAGCTCGTTGGTCCCGGCCTTGGTGCGCGGCCGGCGCGTCCGCACGCTCGACGCGGCCGCCGCGCGAAGGCGGTGAGGGGGTTCAGCATCTGGGCGGGGTAACGGGAGCCCGACGTCGGCAAGTGCTTGGCCGGTTAGCGCCGCGCTGGTTGCGAGCACGGGTTCCAAGCCGGGCAGGACGACGGTCTGCTGCGAAACTGGCCCGTCGTCCCCCGGGCTTCGCACGCGGATCGAGATGTTCGTGTTGCCGCACGGGGACTGGGCTCGGCCTGCGACCCCGTCGGTGGCCTGTGAGACGGGACCATTGTTCCCGGGGCTGTCGATCCTGACGGAGACGCTGGTGTTGCCGCACCGAGGCGCCGATGGGCGCACGCCGGGCACGGCGAGCGCAGTATCAGTGGGCGAATCTGAAGGAATTCCCTTAAAGACATCTGGGAGATTTGGTTCACCAGTCCAAAGACCGATTCCAGGAAAGATCGACAGAGGAGTAGAACTGATACCGGTTACATGTCTAATGTGAAATAGGCGACCACGATATCGCCGCGACTGCGGGTGATACTGCCGCCTAGTCTTCCCGGGTACCGGTCTAATGCCGGTCCCTCCCCCGGGCGCTATCGGATCTGGTATCGCCTGGGGAGAGCGCTTCGCATGGGTATTGGAGCGGGGAGGGGACAGGAAGGCGGTATCAGGGGATGGTTGGGAGGCGCCGAGCGCGATTCCGGCCGCCGCGTCGCTGATCGCCTGGGCGGAAGCGGCGTCGAGCGCCGTGGCGACGCTCGAAAGGCTGCTCTGGGGAGGAATCGGGGAGAGTCCGTCCGCGCCGAGCGCGGGAGCGGCCGTTCCGAGCGCCGCGAGACCGCTGATCGCCGCCGTCGCAACTACAAAGCGGCGATGCTGAACTGAATGCGGTCGCGAAAGCCGAATTTGCATCGTGCTGCGCCTCCCGCAATGTATTTACCCGTTTTCGACCCAACTCAGCCAAAGATTTGGAAATCTCTACGCATTCCCGTTACGGTATTGCGGGAGGAAAAGGAAGGGCGCCACGGGAGGAACGACGGACCATCCGCTCGCAGCAGGCCCGGCAGGGGTCCGGTGGCTCGACTCGAGGACCGCCCGTCGGCTGCTGGAGGCGTACCGGCTGCGCGGTGACCGCGGCGCGAGAGAGCTCCTGATCGAGGGGCACCTCCCACTCGTCGAGATGCTCGCGCGACGGTACTGCCATCGCGGCGAGGAGTTGGAGGATCTCGTTCAGGTCGGCGCGATCGGGCTGATCCTCGCGATCGATCGGTTCGACCTCGATCGAAGGGTGGAGCTGACGACCTTCGTCGTTCCGACGGTCGTCGGCGAGATCCAGAGGCACCTCCGGGACCGGACCACGCCGGTCCGATTGCCGCGCCGCCTTCAGGAGCTGAGCGTTCGCGTCCGGCGGCCCCGCCTGGAGCTGGCCGCACGGCTCGAGCGCTCTCCGACGCCGGCCGAGCTGTCGAGGGAGGTAGGCCTTCCGGAGGACGACGTCGCTCAGGCTCTCGACACCGAGCGCGCTTCGATGCCGCTTCCGCTCGCGCGTGGCGGCGAGCCCGGCGTCGAGCCGGCCGCGACGAACGGCCGGGATCCCTACGACGCGATCGAGGACAGGCTCGAGCTCGCGGCCTGGCTGCGTCTGCTCGACAAGCGCGAGCGCCGAATCCTGCAACTCCGCTTCCTGTGGGGCCTGAGCCAGTCCGAGATCGCCCGGGCCGTGGGCATCTCGCAGGTGCACGTGTCAAGGCTCCTCCAAGGAGCGCTCGGAAAGCTCCGCGCCGAGCTCGAGGACGAAACCCCAGTCTCCATGCGCCGCCGGCGTCCGTTTGCAGCGAAATCGGTGTGACCGATCACTGCTGACGCCGTACACTCTTCTCATGGCGACGCGCGTGCGGAGAGAAGACGCGAGCCACAGCGGCCGGCTGCTTCTGCGCATGCCGCAGACGCTTCATGCCGAGCTCGCGCGCTCGGCCGAGGCGGAGGGCGTCAGCCTCAACCAGTTCATCACGAGCGCGCTTGCCAGCGCCGTCGGCTGGCGGCACGCTGACGAGGGTGCCAAGACGGCCGCGCCGCCGAACGGCGGCGACGGCTCGGCTGCGCCGGTGGAATCATCCGAGTCGAGTCCGTCTCGGGCCAAGCTGATCACCCTCGCTCTGGCGGCGAACTTCGTCGTCGTCGCGGCAACCGCCGTCGTTGCGATCGGCCTGCTGATCGTCGCCTGGCGTAAGGGCTGGTAAGACCCCCCGCCGAAGGCAGAGACGCTCGACACGGGGCATCGCGGCGAGAGCGATTAGAGCCGCGATCTGCTATACGCTCGCGCCGTGGAGACCCCGGAACTCGGGACGGGCCGTCCCGTGGTCGAGCCGGAGCAATGGCTGGCGGAGCAAGCGCAGCGGCCCGATGCGCTCGAGGCGTCACTCGCCGACGGCAGCGTGCGGCTTCTTCTCCTTCCGGGGCACGTCTCCTCGCACGCGGCGCTCGAGGTGCTGATCGGGGAGCGGGACGGGGACGACCTGCCCTGGCACCCGGCCGACTGGCTCGAGACGCAGGACGCCTGGTGGATCCGCCGCGACGCGATCGTCGCCCTCCGGATCGTCTCCGGGGGCAAGCCGACCGTCGAGACGGCGTAAAGCAGACAAGTGGCGGCTGTCGGCCTGGCGTGCGCGTCGGCGCTCCTGTTCGGCGCGATGACGGTCGCGCTGCGGATCCCGCTCCGACGGAACCCCGATGCCGAGGTCGCCGCGCTCGTGACCGTGGTCGTCGCGCTCGGCGTCACGCTCGTCGCCGGCGCGGCCGAGGCGCCGGACCGAGGGCTCGGCCTCTCCGGCGCGTGGCCGTTCCTGCTCGCGGGAGTGATCGCGCCGGGAGGCTCTCAGCTCCTCTTCACGCTGGCCGTGCGCGAGGTGGGGGCCTCCCGATCCTCGGTCGTCGTCGGTAGCGCTCCGCTCGTCGCGGTGGCGATGGCGCTGACGTTGCTCGGGGAGCCGGTGCGCGCGCCGCTCGTCCTCGGGGCCGCGCTCGTGGTCATGGGCGGAATCGAGCTCGCGCGCGAGCGCGGCCGCCCTGAGCACTTCCGCCTGGCCGGCTATGGCTACGCGTTCGGGGCGACCGTGCTCTTCGCATCGCGCGACAACCTCGTCCGCTGGCTGTCGGGCTCGACCGCGGCGCGCCCGGCTGTGGCTGCTGCCGCGACGCTCCTCGCGGGAGCGGTGGTGATCGCTGCGCTCTTCCGGCCGACACTCGTCCGTCTTCGCGGCGCGGCGGCCTACGTCCCCGCGGGCGTGCTGTTCGGGCTGTCGTACGTGTGTCTCTTCGAGGCGTACTACCGCGGTCGCGTCACCGTGGTCTCGCCGCTCGTCGCCACCGAATCGCTCTGGGGCGTCGCACTCTCCGCGCTGCTGCTCAGGCGGAGCGAGCTCGTCGGGCGCCACCTCGTCGCGGGTGCGGCGCTCGTGGTCGCGGGCGGAGCGCTGATCGGCGCCTTTCGCTAGAGCTCGGAGACGTGCCGCTCGGCGAAGCACTCGCGGGCCCACGACTCGGCCGCCTCGACGAGACGCCCGGCGAGCACGTCCGCATCGCGCTCGTCTGCCGGCACATGGTCGGCTTGAACCTCGATCCGGATCTGGTGGAGCGCCGCTTCCGTCTCCTCGCCGATCTCGTGCCTCTCCTCCGCCACGATCGAGACCTCCTCGATCTTCGGCAGGAGCCGCGCCGCGAGCTCGTCGATCTCGGCCGGCGTCGCCTTTCTTCCCGAGAACATGCCGAAGTTGACGCGGATCTCGAGCCCGGGCGGCTCGATCTCGCGGGTCGCGAACGCGATCGGGACTTCGACCGGCATCGCGGCCCTCTTACCCAAAGACGCGAGGACCTAACTTTCCCGCGGGGCCCACTCGAATCGCCGCGCAGCGACGATCGCACCGGCGATCCCCCACCCGGCGATGACGGCCACGGCCGTGGGCCGGTCCCAGATCTGCGCTCCCCGCAGCGTCACGTCGCGCACGAGGCGGATCACGTACACGAGCGGGAAGATGTCGGCGATCGCGCGTAGGACCTGCGGGAAGGAATGCGGCGAGAAGAAGGCGCCCGAGACGAACGCGAGTGGGAGGTAGACCGCGTTGACGACGGCTGACGACCCCTCGGCGGAGCGGATCACCGAAGCGAGCGCGAGCCCGAGCGCAGTAAACGCGAGCGCGCCGAGCAGGAGCGAAAGCGCGAGCGAGATGACGTGGCTGACGTGTGTGTGGAACGAGAGACGGCCGATCACGACCATGAAGACGGCCTCGATGGCGAACGCGATCAGCGTCGTGCAGAGAAGTGCGCCGATGTACGTTCCAGCCGGGAGCGGCGTCGCCCGCAACCGCTTCAAAACCCCCTGTTCCCGCCGGATCACGAGCACGATCGAGAGGCCGGCGAAGCCGGTCGCGATCGCGCCGTAGCCGAGCATCCCCGACAGCAGGTAGTCGGCCGCGCGGATGCCGCCCTCCTGCTTGATCCGGTCGTTCCCGTACACCGAGCCGAGCAGGGCGAACATCACGATCGGCAGCGCAAAGGTGAAGAACGCAAGCTCGCGGCTGCGCCAGTAGAGCCGCAGCTGCCCCCGGAACTCGTGAGGGAACAACTTCATTCGGGCTCCGCCCCCGTCAGTGAGAGGTAGACCTCCTCGAGGGTCGGCCGCCGCACCTCGAGCCCCTCGAGCTCGAAGCCTTCTGCGAGAGCCCTGGAGGTCAGCTCGTGCAGCAGGCGCGTCGGCTCTTCGGTCTCGAGCACGACCTCGCGTCCGTTCTGCCGGTATCGGATCTGGGTCGACGGCTTCGTGCCGGTCAGCTCCTCCGGCGTCCCCGAGGCGACGATCTGGCCCTCGCGCAGGACGGCGACGCGGTCGGCGAGCTGCTCGACCTCGTCGAGGTAGTGGGTCGTCAGCAGGATCGTCTTGCCGAGCGAGCGGAGCGAGCGGATCATCTCCCAGGCGGCGCGGCGAGCGGCCGGGTCGAACCCGGTCGTCGGCTCGTCGAGGAAGAGCAGCTCCGGGTCGCCCACAAGGGCGAGTCCGAGATCGAGCCGCCGCCGCTGGCCGCCGGAGAGACGACGGACGAGCGTGTCGCGCTTTTCCCCGAGCCCGACGAGCGAGATCACCTCGTCGACCGGGCGCGGGCGCTCGTAGTAGCCGGCGAACAGCTCGAGCATCTCCAGCACGGAGAGCCGCTCGTACATCGCGGAGGACTGGAGGACGACACCGATCCGCTCGCGCCAGTCGAGCCCGGCCGTCTGCGGGTCCGCGCCGAGCACGGAGACCTCGCCGGCGTCCCGGGTGCGGTAGCCCTCGAGGATCTCGACGGTGGTCGTCTTGCCGGCGCCGTTCGGCCCGAGCAGGCCGAAGACCTCGCCGCGGGCGATCTCGAAGCTGATCCCGCGCACCGCCTCGAGTCGCCCGTACGACTTGCGCAGGTCGCGGACGCTGACCGAGCTCACGCCGGCCGACTGTAGCGGCTGGGGCTCTGTGCGAGCGATGCCGTCCTGCGAGCTTCAGCCCTCGAGCTGAAGCTCGACGAGCCCGGCCGGCGGAAACCGTGGTTCGGGCCCCCCGGAGAGCTCTGCCGCGACGCGGCCGCAGTCCGGCTGGTGGCAAACGACGACCACGACCGCGCCGCGTCCCGCGATTGCCTCGCGCACAGACTCGGCAGTCGCTCCCGGGGCGAGCCGCTCGTCGGGCTCGACCGGAGCCGCGAGCGAGCGTCCGAGCTCCTCCCCCGTCTGCCGCGCGCGCAGGAGCGGGCTCGTCAGCACGACGTCGGGCTTGAGATCCTGCTCCGCAAGCCGGCCGCCGAGCTCGCGTGCCGCCTGCTTGCCGTCCGGCGTCAGCTCGCGCAGGTCGTCAGGCTCGCCGGGCGCGGCCTCTGCATGGCGAACGAGGACCAGGCGCATGCCCGAGCCTACTCGGGCGGGAAGGAGCGGCGGGACGCGCCGACGTACTCGGTAGAGGGCCGGATGATCTTGTTGTCGGCGTACTGCTCGCGCACGTGGGCCGACCACCCGACCACGCGACTCGCCGCGAAGAGCGGCGTGAACAGATCGGTCGGGATGCGGAGGTAGCGATACACCGAGCCCGAGTAGAGGTCGACGTTCGGGAAGAGACCTTTCTCCTCGAAGACCGTGCGCTCTGTCGACTCGGTGATCGCGTACCAGTTGGGCTCGCCGCCGTTGTGGGAGTAGTCCTCCGAGATCTTCTTGAGGATGACCGCGCGCGGGTCGTAGGCGCGATAGAGCGGGTGGCCGAAGCCGAAGAGCTTCTCCTTGCGCTCGAGCATGCCCCGGACCTCGTCAGGGGCACGCTCCGCCGAGCCGAATCGCTCGAACGTGGCCATGGCCGCCTCGCTGGCGCCGCCGTGGAGCGGTCCGCTTAGTGCCGCGATCGCTGCGACTACGGCGGAGGCGAGGTCGGCGCCGGTGCCGGCGACGACACGCGCCGTGAAGGTCGACGCGTTCATCTCGTGCTCGGCGTGAAGGATCATCGCCACGTCGAAGGCGCGGGCGGCGCGCTCGTCCGGGCGCTCGCCGTGCAGCATCGTGAGGAAGTTCTCGGCGTAGGAGAGCGAGGCATCCGGCGCGACCGGCTCGAGCCCGTGACGGCGGCGGTGGTAGCGCGCGATGATCGTCGGCAGTTGCGCGATCAGCCGCGCCGCCGTACGCCGCCCGGACTCCGGGTCGATCTTGCCGCGCCCAGGATCGCTGAACGAGAGCGTCGACACGGCGGTGCGGAGCATGTCCATCGGCGCGGCTTCCGTCGCCGAGCGGTCGATGACCTCGGCGGTCTCACCGGGGATCTCCCGCTCCCCCAGCTCGCTTTCGAAGGCCGCAAGGGCCTCCGATGACGGCGCCTCGCCGTCGAGCAGCAGTAGCGCGGTCTCCTCGTATGTCGAGTGCTCGGCGAGGTCGGCGATGTCGTAGCCCCGGTACATCAGCACGCCCTCGTCGGGATCGATCGAGCAGATCGCCGACTCGGCGACGACGACGCCGGAAAGTTGCACGGACTTCTTCGGCACCGATCGAAGGCTATCCCCGGCCTGTACGCTCGCGCTCGTGGCGGGCTTTCGCTACGTCGTCTGCGACGTGTTCACGGACCGGCCGATCGCCGGCAACCCTGTCGCGGTCTTCACGGACGCACGCGGGCTCGACGAGGAGCTGCTCCAGCGTCTCGCGCGCGAGCTGAACCTCTCGGAGACCGTGTTCGTCTATCCGGCGGAGGGAGACGGGCACGCGCGGATCCGGATCTTCACGCCCTCGGTCGAGCTGCCGTTCGCCGGGCACCCGGTGCTCGGGACGGCATTCGTGCTCGGTGCGCCGCTCCAGCTCGAGGAGATTCGCCTCGAGACCGGCTCCGGCCTCGTGCCTGTGAAGCTCGAGCGTGACGGCAACCGGATCCGGTTCGGGCGGATGGAGCAGCCGCTCCCGACGGTGGAGCCCTTCCACGCGACCGACGAGGTGCTGGCTGCGCTCGGCGTCGAGCGCTCGGAGCTGCCGGTCGAGCTCTACGACAACGGGGTCAGGCACGTCTTCGTCGCGCTCGGCTCCGAAGACGATGTGGCTGCGCTGCGGCCGGACCTCGGCCGGCTCGCCCAGTTCCCCGGCGCAACCGGCTTCAACTGCTTCGCCGGCTCCGGCACGCGTTGGAAGACCCGGATGTTCGCGCCGGGCGGAGGCATTCCCGAGGACCCGGCGACCGGCTCAGGCGCGGGACCGCTCGCCGTCCACCTCGCCCGTCACGGGCGGATCGCCTTCGGCGACGAGATCGAGATCACGCAGGGCGTCGAGATCGGGCGACCGTCGACGCTCTTCGCCCGCGCGGACGGCTCGGCCGAGAAGCTCGAGCGGGTCGAGGTCGGCGGCTCGGCCGTGATCGTCGCCCGCGGCGAGTTCAGGCTTCCGTAACCGCGAGCGCGAGGATCTCCGGCAGCTCGGGTGCCAGGGCGCGCCAGAAGCGACCGCCGTTCTCCGAGAGGAAGAGCCGGTTGCGCGCCGCGTAGAGGACAAAGTCCGGGTTTTCCTCGTCGATCGCGATCGCGCGCCCTGGCGGCAGGCCGCCGCCGGCTTCGGTCCAGGTGCGACCCGCGTCGTACGAGACGATGAGCGGTGGGCGCCGGTCGACTACCGCGACGACGGTCGAGCCGGCCGCCGCGGCGGCGACGACGCGGGGAAGCGGCACAGACGGAGCAGGGACAAGCGGCACGGTCGCGCCCTGTTCCAGGCCGAGCACCTCCTCGGTCTCGAGGTCGATCGTGTAGACGCCGTCGGCTGTCTCGACCGCGGCGATCATCGGAGCAGCTCGGCCACGAGCGCCGTAGCCCGCCGCGCGGCTGCCCTTGGACGCAGGCCGGCTGCGCGCGAGGCGAGGTAGGCGGCGGCGAAGGCATCGCCGGCGCCGGTCGGATCCCTCGGTTGGAGCTCGTGCGCGGCCACGCGCTCGAGCCCTTCATCGGTGAGGACGAGCGAGCCGCGCGGGCCGAGAGTCACGACGACCTCGCGTACGCCGAGCGAACGGAGCGCCTGTTCATCAGGCTCGCCGACGAGCGTCTGCGCCTCCTCCTCGGCAAGCTTCAGCACGCTCACGTGACGAAACACCTCCCGGTCGAAGTCGGCGTCGAGCTCGAGGGGGCCGGTTCGGGCGGGCCGCAGAAGGCCCTGGACGTCGAGCGAGAGGCGGCGCCCGCGCGCGAGCTCTGCCAGGGTCTCGGGAGGGAAGTCCGAGCGGGCGATCGGGCCGACGTGTACCCATTCGGCCCGGCCGAGCGCTTCGGCGACCCAGCCGCGCGCCTCCTCCGGCGTCCAGGGATCGCCGACCGCCTCGATCTCCATCGTCCGCGCATCGCCGTCGTATGCGATCTCGAAGGCGGCGGTCGTCTGCGCCGGCCGCCACTCGACCGGGATGCCGAGTGCGAGCAGAGGGGGAAGGAGCAGCGGCTTGTCGGCCTCTGCGAGCTTCGTCGCCACGACGCTCGGCCGGCCGATCGCGCGGAGCGCGCGCGTCGCGTGGAAGGGCGGCCCGCCGACGCGCGGTGGGCCGCCGTCAACGCGGTCGCGCGAGAGGTTCCCGACGACTCCGAGCGGGCGCACGGCGCCACTGTAAGGCGGACGGGAGCACGCCGAACAGCAGCGTGAGACCGAACGCGAGGCCGAAGCTCGGCAGTGAGGCGCCGACGGTGGTTCCGGCGTGCGTCCGGTCGACGAGGCTCATCCACCAGTGTGGCCCCGTGGGCTGGAGCCACTGGTAGAGGCAGAAGCCGGAGAGCCAGGCGCCGAGCAGCTCCGCCCGCAGCGCCGGCGCCTCGAAGACGTGGCGGCGGGCGTAGTGCGCGCCGGCGAGCAGCCAGTGGCCGAGCAGGACGCCGAAGAGCGGCACGAAGAAGGAGCCGAGCAGGAGGAGGAAGCTCTGGTAGTGGGTCAGGTCGATCCTCAGCGCCGCGACCGTCGAGCCGCCGGCCGCGAGCAGGATCAGCAGCCGCTGCGGCACGCGCGGAAGCAGGTTCTGGAGCGAGACCGCAGTCGAGTAGACGTTCGCGAACGGCTCTTTGGTCTCGTCGACGCCGAGCGCGACGAGGGCGATCGCGCTCGCCGCGCCACCGCCTGCGATTGCCTGGAGCAGGGACGGCGCGTCGGAGACTCCGCGAGAGAGCAGGAGCACGGCGCCTAGTGCATAGAGCCAGACGCTCGGGAGCAGGTAGCCGACCCCGGTTCCCCAGAACGCGCGGCCACGGCCGCTCGAGAAGCGCGTGTAGTCAGCAGCGAGCGGCAGCCACGACGCCGGCATGGCGACCATCAGGTCGACGCCCTGCCAGAAGGTGAGGCCGCCCTTGCCCGGCCGGTGCCAGAGCTCGTGCAGGTTGGCGTGCGCGAGTGACCACCACGTCAGGTACCCGAGCGAGGCCAGCACGACCCAGATCGCGAAGCGGCGCACCCACTGCCGGACGAAGCCGATCGGGCCGAGCAGGGCCAGCGCGGTCGTGATCCCGGCTGCCGCGACAGTCCAGAGCCGCAGGTGGTCGAAGCCGAACGCGTGCTTCGAGAGCGCGTTCGCGGCGGTCGCGATCACGATCAGCTCGAAGATCGTCCAGCCGAGGTTCTGGGCCACGTTGAGGACGGTCGCGAGATAGGAGCCACGCCGGCCGAGCGGCGCGCGCATCAGCACCATCGCCGGCACGCGGGCGTCCGCGCCGATCAGCCCCGCCGCGGCAAGCATCGCGTTCCCGACGAGGCCGCCCACCACGATCGCCAGCAGCGCCTTCGGTAGCGACAGCGCCGGAACGAGGTACGTACCGGCGACGAGCACGAGCAGCGACAGGCCGAGGCTCACCCAGAGCAGGCCCGAGTCGAGGAAGCCGAAGACCCGGAGCCGCTCCGGAACGGGCTCTATGCCCCACGACGGCGTGTCTATGTCAACTCACTCCCTTCGCCGGTACGAACCGGATCAGGTTCAGCGGGTGTGATCTCAGCTTCGCTCGGCGGCGGAGCACCCCGGTTCGGCCACTCTAGCCGAGCGGGAACAGCCTGGTACCCGTCGCCTTGAAGCTGGCGATCACCCGCTCGCCCGGCTTCAGCCCCAGCCGGTCGGCAGAGGCCGCTGTCACCTCCGCCGTCAACACGCCGATGCGCACGCGAACGCGGTTTCCGACGGGGACGACGCTCGCAATCGGGCCGGCCACGCGGTTCCGGGTCGAGTCGTCGGGCGCATCGAGGCCGAGCGCGATCTCCCACGGGTAGACGACAACCGCGACCGACCCGTCGGCGACGTCGGTGGACAAGAGTCGCGTGCCGTCCTCGAGCCGGACCTCGCTGAGCCCGTCACCACAGGGACGAGCAACGCCGCGAAGGATGTTGCCGCCGACGAAGTCGGCCACAAAGGGGCTTCCGGGCTCGGCCACCAGCTCCGGCGGCGTCCCAACCTGCACGATCCGGCCGTCGACGATCACGGCGACGCGCTCGGCCAGCGCTGCCGCGTCGGCGTAGTCGTGGGTGACGAGCAAGGTGGGAAGGCCGATATCCGTGAGCAGATCGTGGAGCTCGCCGCGTGTGCGTCCACGGGTCTGCGTGTCGAGGGCCGCGAGTGGCTCGTCGAGCAGCAGCACGGCGGGATCTCGGGCGAGCGCCCGCGCGAGTGCGACGCGTTGCCGCTCGCCTCCCGACAGCTCGCGCGGACGCACCTTCGCGAGCTCGGCGATACCGAAGCGTCGCAGGAGGTCGCCGACCGGGCGGCGCCCGCCGAAGGCGACGTTTGCCTCGACGCTCAGATGCGGGAAGAGCGCGTAGTCCTGGAACACGAGCCCGACCGCGCGCCGCTCTGGCGCGACGTCGATGCGGCGCTCGGAGTCGAACCACGTCTGGCCCCCGACGGCGACGCGGCCGGCGGCAGGCTTGACGAGGCCGGCGATCGATCGGAGCACGGTGGTCTTGCCCGCGCCCGAAGGGCCGACCAGTGCCACCGTCTCCCCCCCGCCGACCGCGAGCTCTAGCTCGACGGCGAAGTGGCGGAGCGGGACGTCAATGTCAACGCGAAGCGGGTCCATCCCGGGAGGAGCTTGATCGTGAGCAGGACAACGGCACCGACGACGACGAACAGGGCTCCGATCGCAAGGGCCGTGTCGAGGTTCACCTCGAACTGCGCGTAGATCGCGAGCGGGAGCGTCTGCGTGACGCCCTGGAGGCTGCCGGCGAAAAGGATCGTCGCGCCGAACTCGCCGAGGCCGCGCGCCAGAGCAACCGCCGAAGCCGCTGCGAGGCCGCCGGCCGCGAGCGGCAAAGCCACCCGCGCGAAGACCCGTGCGGGACCTCCACCGAGCGTGCGGGCGGCATCCAGCAGCGTCCGATCGACACTCTCGAAGCTCGCGATCGCGCCGCGGAGGTAGAAGGGGCTCTCGACGAACGCGACCGCGAGCACCACCGCCGTCTGCGTGAAGGAGATGTGGACGCCGAGCCCACTCAGAGTGCCGCCGAGCAGGCCGAGGCGCCCGAAGGTGACGAGCAGGGCGATGCCCGCTACCGCAGGCGGCAGGACTAGCGGCAGCTCGATCAGTGAGAGGACGACCTCTCGGCCACGAAAGCGCCGCGCGAGAGCGTAGGCTGCCGGCGTGCCGACGAGGAGCACCGCCGCGTGGGCGATCGCGCTCGTCTTGAGGCTGACCAGGAGCGCGTCCTGGGCGGCCCTGCTCCCGAGTGCGTCCACGAGATGACCCGGCGGGACGTGCACGAACAGGGCCACCAGGGGCAGGACGAGGAACGCAAGCGCGAGCGCCGTGGCGGCCGCGGCTGCCGCGCCGAACGCGTATCTCATCGGCGTCTGGGCACTCCGAAGCCCGCGGCAATCAGCAGGCGCCGGCCTCGCTTCGAAAGCACCCGCTGCACGAACGCCCGCGCTGCCACCAGGTGGGGGGTCGATCTCACGACGGCGATCTCGTAGCGAATCGGGGGCTGAGCCCAGCTCGGCAGCGCGATCGGCAGAACCTTGCTCGTCGCCGGGCGCGAGTCGGTGCGGTAGACGAATCCCGCGTCACCTTCGCCGAGCGCGATCTTCGCCACGATCCCCTTCACGTCCGGCTCCTGATCGACCACGTTCTTCATCACCGCACCGGTGATTCCGAGCGTGTCGAGAATCTGGCGCGTGTAGGCACCGACAGGCACCGACTGTGCGCCGATGATCACCTTGATCCCGGTGCGCCGCAGGTCGTAGACGGAGCGAACCCTCGCGGGGTTCGACCTCGGCACGATCACGATCAGGGTGTTCGTCGAGAACACGACCGGCTTCCGGACGAGACCGTCGTGGTACAGCAGCTCGGGGAACTTCGGAGCCGCGGCCGCGTAGACGTCCGCCGGTGCCCCTTGCTGGATCTGAGTCGCGAGCTGGTCCGAGCCGGCGAAGTTGTAGTGCGGGCGGGAGTCGATGCGCGGAAAGACCTCTGTCAGCGATGCAGCCGCGTAGACGCTGATGGCGGCTCCGGTAGAGGTCGAGGCAGGGGCCGCGAGCGCGAGAGCTCCGAGGCCGCAGGCGATTGGAATCGCGCCCCTCATCGCTGCACCATCACCGACGTCGCCTTCACGAGCGCCGTCGCGCGGACGCCCGGCTCGAGACCGAGCTCCTCCGCGGCCTCACGCGTGATCACCGCGAGAATGCGGAATGGGCCCGCCTCGAGCTCGACCTGCGCGAGGAGGCCCTCGGTCTTCACCTCTCGGACGACCCCGGCAAAGCGATTTCGGGCCGACATGTCCTCGCGCTCCGGGCGGCCCCGCAGCCGCTCGATCTCCGCCGCGGGGACAAGGCGCCGGTTCGCTCGATCGCGTACCGTCCGGATCCGCCCCGAGCGGTCCCACCGGCGGAGGGTGTCGAGGCTGATCCCGAGCATGCGGGCGGCCTCCGATGCCGGGTACGTACGCCGCCTAGGCATCGCCTAGGCAACATATCGCACCTCGCTACCGAACGTGCAGCGAAAAGACGTCGGGGCGGTGGTAGTGCCCGGCCGGGTCGAAACGCTGACGCTCGGCGAAGAGGGTCGCCGGGTCGAGCTCGGCGTAGAGGATTCCCTCCTCGTCGTAGAGCGGGCCGGCGAGGTAGCTGCCGTCGGGGGCGAGGATCGCGCTGCCTCCACGGCCGACGAGGTCGAGGCCGTCGAGGAGGTGGTGCAGCGGAAACTCCTCGGGATAACCGGAAGCGCGTTGAAAGTGGGAGGGAGCGACGACGAATGCGCGCGACTCGCGGGCGATGTGTACGAGCGTCGCCTGCCACGCGTCGCCGTCGTCGGCGGTCGGAGCGATGTAGATCTCGACGCCCGACTCGTAGAGCGCGAAGCGCGCGAGCGGCATGTAGTTCTCCCAGCAGATCAGGCCGCCCACGCGACCGAGCTCCGTCTGGATCGCTCGTAGGCCCCCACCGTCGCCCTGGCCCCAGACAAGGCGCTCATGGTTCGTCGGCACGAGCTTGCGGTGCTTGAGCGCGAGCCTTCCGTCCGGTCCGTGGTACAGGAGTGTGTTGTAGAGGGTGCCCGGGCGCTCAGGGTCGAGCTCGTTGACCCCGGTGACGATCCACACACCGTGGTTGCGGGCGATCTCGCCGATGCGGGCCTCCGCCTGGCCCGGCACCTCGACGGCCTCCCGGGCGAGGAGCGCAAAGGCCTCCTTCGCGCCCGGCTCGCCCCAGCCGGCGAGCGCTTTCGCCCACATCGAGGATGGGTAGACGGGCACGAACGTCTCAGGGAAGACGAGCAGCTGCGCGCCGGCGCCGGCCCCCTCCGCGGCGAGCTCCGCCAGCCGGTCGATCGTCGCCTCGCGATCGAAGATCGCCGGCTGCGCCTGAACGCAGGCGACAGTGACGGTCGTCTTCACTTCCTCATTGTCTACTGCACGACGCCGACGAGCGGCGTCGTCGTCCGCACCATCCGGTCGAGCCACCAGAGCTCGTCGTGCCCCCACGCGTCGCGCGGCGCGAGCCCGCGGCCTTTGTCGTCGTGCGGCTTCGGCCCGACGAGCCGGGTGCGGCCGGGCCTGCTCAAGGAGCGGACGGCTTCGTGCAGCCCGAGCTTGGCGAGGCGCTCGGCCTCACCGTGCTTCGGCCCGAAGCCGGCCCGCCAGAGAAGCCGTTCGGCCTGCGGCTTGCCGAAGGGTCCACGGTAGGTGGGAAGCGGCATTCCCTACCGCTATCGGCGGAGAATGCCGCTCCCTGAATCGACCGAACGGTTGTGCCCCCGGTCCGCGTGAACATTGCTTAACAGAGGCGCAAAGAAGGCTTAACGGCCACCAACGGCCTGTTAAGAGGTCGTCGTTATAAGAGAAGCGGTGCGCTCCCGGATCGTTCTCCCGGCCCTGGGACTGCTGGCGGCCGCTCTGCTCGGGGGCGGAGCGACAGTCGGGATCACGGCCGCGGTCGGTGGGCTGGGCGGCACCACGACCGTCCGCGAGCTTCAGGCCGCGCCCTCGGCAGCCGCACCGGCGGCGTTCTTGAACGGCAAGGCGCTCTCGATCAACCAGATCTTCAAGGAGGCCGCGCCCGGGGTCGTCCAGCTGACGACGACGAAGATCGTCACGACGCCCGATCCGTTCTTCGGGTTCACGTTCCCGCAGCGGCAGACCGAGCAGGCGCTGGGAGCGGGGTTCGTGATCGACAAGGCGGGCCACATCGTCACGAACTACCACGTCGTCTCAGGCGCGCGCAGCGTCCAGGTCAGCTTCTCGAACCGGGACAGCATGACGGCGAGCGTCGTCGGCTCGGACCCGTCGACAGACATCGCGGTGCTCAAGGTGGACGCGCGCTCGCGAGCGCTGACGCCCTTGCCGTTCGGAGACTCCGACGGCGTCCGCGTCGGCGACTCCGTGGTCGCTATCGGCAATCCGTTCGGGCTGGAGCGCACGGTCACTGCCGGGATCGTCAGCGCTCTTCAGCGCGAGATCTCGGCGCCGAACAACAACCCGATCGACCACGTGATCCAGACCGACGCGGCGATCAACCAGGGCAACTCCGGCGGACCGCTGCTGAACGCGCGCGGCGAGGTGATCGGCGTCAATGCCCAGATCGCGACCGGTGGCAACGGCTCCGGCAACGTCGGGATCGGCTTCGCGATCCCGATCGTCACCGTGCGGAACGTCGTCGCCCAGATCATCAAGACCGGGAAGGTCGAGCACGCGTACCTCGGTGTCGAGGTGAAGGCGGTCTCGACCGCGGTCGCGAAGCTGTTCCGCCTGCCTTCCGCGGGTCTGCTCGTCGGGCGGGTCGAGCCCGGCAGCGGCGCGGCGAAAGCGGGTCTTCGCGCCGGACCGCAGCCGGTGATCGTCGCCGGCGAGACGTATTCGCTCGGGGGCGACCTGCTCGTGAAAGCGGACGGAGTCTCCCTTTCGTCCTTCGATCAGCTGCGTGACGCAATCGCCGGAAAGAAGCCCGGCAACTCGATCTCGCTGGAGGTGTGGCGCGGACAGAAGAAATTGACGCTGAGCGTAAAGCTCGGACGGCAACCGTCCTCTCCCCTAGGTTGACCGTCCCGACAGGCCCCGTGAAATCCGGGGCCGCGCTCCCGGACAAAGCCGTTCGCCAGCACGGCTGACGGGAGCGCCAGCTGGAGGGCCCGCCGCCTGCCCGGGCCCTCCAGCGTTTTCACTAGCGTTCGCAGATGATCGAAAGCCACTTCGGCGAGAGCTCGGCGTGGTCCGTCGGCGTCGAGGAGGAGCTCTTCATCGTCGACGACGAGACCCTCGAGCTTGCGCCCGGTGTCGAGACGCTGATCGCTGAGACGGACGGCGAGCTGCCGGGGCTGCTCAAGCCGGAACTCTTTGCCTCCTTCGTCGAGCTGAACACGAAGGTCTGCGGCTCCGTCCACGAGGCGCTCGAGGCCCTCGCAACCCTGCGCCGGCGCGCGTCCGAAGTCGCTAGGCGTAACGGGCTCGCCCTGGCGGCGAGCGGCTCGCATCCGTTCAGCCGGCCCGAGGAGCAGCAAGTCCTGCCGGAGGAGCGCTACCTCAACTTCGTCGCCTACGCCGGCGTGTCGGCTCGCCGCCAGGCCGTGTGCGGCCTTCACGTCCACGTCGGAATGCCGAGCGCCGAGGCCTGTCAGCAGGCGCTCGAGGGCGTGCTGCCCTGGTTGCCGGTCGTCCTCGCGCTCTCGGCGAACTCGCCCTACTTCGCCGGCGAGGAAACCGGGCTCGCGTCCACCCGGGCGGAAGTGCTCGCGCAGCTCCCGAGAAGCGGGGGGCCGCCCGCGTTCTCGTCCTACCGCGAGTGGGAGGAGTTCGTCGAGCGGTTCGTGCACGTGGGCCTGGCCGAGGACCACACCCGTTTCTGGTGGGACGTCCGTCCGCACCCGACGTTCGGGACGCTCGAGGTCCGAATGCCGGACCAGCCGACCTCGCTTCCGCTCACGGGTGCCTTCGCGGCGCTTGTGCAGGCGCTCTGCGTGACCGCCCTGAAGGAGCCGGTGCGCCCGCCTTCCCCCCGCGGCGACTACGCGCAGAACCGCTGGGCTGCGCTGCGGTTCGGTCCGCGGGCGCAGCTGATCCATCCCGACGGAGACCGGCTGCTCGGCGTGCCGGAGCTCGCCGACGAGCTGCTGGAGCGGGCGCGTCCGGCGCTGCGGGAGCTCGGAAGCGAGCAGCTCGTCACCGTGCTCGAGCCGGCGCGCTGCGAGGGGGACCGCCAGCTCGAGGTCGGACGCGAGCGCGGGCTCGGTCCGGTCGTCGCGGACGCCGTCGAGCGGACGCTAGGATCGGACTAGATGCTGCGGCAGGAGACGGTCCAGGTGAGCGGCATCCGTTGCGAGCGGTGCGTGAACCGCCTTGCTGCGGCGCTGCGCGGCCACGACGGGCTGGAGTTCGCAAACGCGAATCTGATGGGCCAGGTCATGCTCGCCTGGGACGACGAGCGGACGGACCGCGACGCCCTCCTCTCGGCAATGGCCAAGGCGGGCTTCCGCCCGCTCGAGCCGGTGTAGCGCCCGACGCGGAATCTCTGGGACCTCTCGAGCGTTCTTTGAAGCACGAAAGCACCGTTGCTAGGGTGGCCGCGATGAGCGAGACCACCGAAGCAGAGGCGAGAAGACTGGCGGAGGACGCCCGTGATCGCGTGCGATTCGAGGAGGAAGCGCTCGAGCTGTCGGATCAGGTCTACCGGGTCGCGCGTCGGCTGGTCTCCTCCCGCGAGGAGGCCGAGGATCTGATGCAAGAGACGTACGCGCGCGCGTTCCGAAGCTGGCGCTCCTACCAGCCGGGCACCAACCTGCGCGCTTGGCTGCTGCGGATCCTCACGAACCTGAACATCGACCGCGGGCGGCGCGCGCAGCGCGCCCCGGATACCCAGCCGCTCGAGGAAGGTGACTACTTCCTCTACAACAGGCTCGAGGAGTCGGCTCGCGACTCGAGCGCGGACGAGGAGCGCGTCGTCGAGCGGCTCTCGCAGGACGACATCGTCGAGGCGCTCTCTGCTGTCCCACACGACTTCCGGGACGTCGTCGTGCTCGTCGACCTCGGCGATTTCAGCTACCAGGACGCGGCGAACATCCTGGACATCCCGATTGGCACGGTGATGTCGCGCCTGCACCGGGGGCGGCGTATCCTGAAGACGCGCTTGGCGGAAGAAGCGGTGGAGAAGGCCTGATGTGCGATTGCGTGGAATGCGAGCAGATGCTCCAGCCGTACCTCGATCGTGTACTGACGGACGAGGAGAGGCAGGAGGCCGAGGAACACCTCGAGGACTGCTCCTACTGCAGAAAGCGATACCGCTTCGAGCAGGAGCTCCAGATGTACGTGAGGCAGGTCGTCACCGAGCCGATGACGCCTGACCTCAAGCAGAAGCTCGCCGAGCTGCGGACGCCCCTTCTCTAGCCGACGCGGGGCGGGCCCGCGATCACGACGAGGCGCCGCGGATTCCGGCCGCCGGGGAGCGGGCGCGCGTCGACCCCGAGCTGCCGGGCGAGGCGTTGCCCGATCGCGTCCCCGCCGGGCTCGAAGTACACGGCCGTGTTGGGGTAGTCGAACCGGTTTGCCTTCGTCACGCGCGCGATCCGATACCCGAGCGCGCCGACACGGCTCGCGACCTGCCGTGTGTAGTTGATGTCGCCCCCGCCGTTGAGGACATCGACCGTGATCCTCCACGGTGAGGGCAGCGGGACGCCTACGCGGTGCGTTGTGCGGTGTTGCGTCTGTGGGACGACGACGAAGGCGAAGAGAAGCGCGAGCAGCGCCGCGGCGGCGATTGCGGCCGCGACGTAGCGCCCGATCCCGTAGCGGGCCGGCGCCGGCGGGACCGGCAGGCCGGCGATCGCACGCGCCTCGCGGTGGTCCACGTCGAGCGCCGTGGCGTAGAGGACTGACGCGAGGAGAGCGGCGTCCGGCGTTCGAAAACGGTAGGCGCGGCCCTCCTCGAGCCACTCGACTTCCTCAGGCTCCAGGCCGGCGCGCCTGGCGGTCTCTTCGACGGTGAGCTTGCGTTGAATGCGGGCGGCCGCGAGCGGCGAGCGCTCGGCCGCCTCTCCCTCGGGGAGAAGCTCGGCGGGCGTGCTCATGGCTCTAGGTCATCGGCAAGGTCGACGTCGCCTGGGGCCCCGAGATCGTCGCAGGCGACGAGGACGGCGCCGAGTGCCCGGGCTCCGTCGTCGGGAACGCCGGACCAGGCCTCGCGCCCGAGAACGACCGGGTGGCCCCGGATCCCGCCGTAACTCGCAGCGACGACCTCGCCGGCGTCCTCACGCCAGGCCGCGACGACCCGGTCGATCGCGGCCGGTGCGAGCCTCGGCCCGTCGGCGAGCACGATCACGGCGGCCTCGGCCTCCGGCGGCAGCGCCGCGAGGCCGCAGCGGAGCGAGGCGCCGGGCCCGCGCTCCCACTCCGCGCAGTGGACGGTGCGCGCGTCCGTCTCGACCTCGTGGGCTCCGAGGACGACGACGATGTCGTCGACCGCGGCTGCGGCGCGGACGCGCTCGAGCACGGGTGCGAGCAGCAGCCGCTGCTTCGGCGAGCCGAAGCGGGTCGAGGCGCCGGCCGCCAGGACGATGGCTGCGATCACGGTCAGGACGTGACGGCTACTGCCTCGAGCGCACGCTTCACGAGTGTCCGCGCAAGGTCCACCTTGTACGCGGTGCCCGGTAGCGGCGTCGCCCGGTCGAGCTCGTCCGGCGACTCGATCAGCCACGGCACCGGCGCGACGCCGGCGAGAGCGATCCGCACGCCGTCCGGGAAGCGGGCCGCGGCGACGCCGACGAGCGGGAACGCCCAGCGCTTGCGGTCCATCGCCTTGACGTAGGTGCTCGCCTGGGGCTCCGGCACGTCGAGCTCGAGGATCAGCTCGCCGGGCTCGAGCGCGGTCACGTTCCGGTCGTCGTCCGTCGGCAAGCGGTAGAGCTCCGAGACGGGAAGCGTGCGGCGGTCAGTCACGAGGCTCGAGTTACACGCGATGAGGGCAGCGGCAGGGTCGGAGGGATGGGCCGAGGCGCAGCGCTCGTTGCCGAAGATCGCGTGCTCACGGTGTTGTCCCTCGCGGGCGTGGCAGCGATTTCCGCCGTGCAGATAGCAGGGGAAGCTCAGCCGCCAGTACCAGCAGCGCGTGGCCTGGAGCAGGTTGCCGCCGATCGTGCCCATCGAGCGCAATTGCGGCGACGCGGCGAGCCGGCAGGCCTCGCGGAGCGCCTCCGGGATCTGTGGGTCGACCTCGAGCTCGGCCAGCGTGGTGCCGGCTCCGATGCGCGTCCCGTCGATCCCGCGCGGCACGACCTCGCGGATGTCGACGAGCGTCTCCGCGGCGACGAGCCCGTCGCGCAGCAGCGGGACGAGGTCGGTCCCTCCGGCAAGTAACAGACTGTTACTTGCTGGAGGTAGCGCGTCGAGGCTAGACGGCCGCAGCAGATCCACGCCGCTCCCGCTGCTCGGCGTCACGCAGGGCCCGCAGCAGGTCTTCCCTCGTGATCGGCAGCGATCGGACGACGGCGCCGGTTGCGTCGCGGATGGCGTTCGCGATCGCTGCCGACGTCGGGATGATCGGCGGCTCGCCGAGCCCTTTCGAGCCGAGGTTCGTCAGGTGCTCGTCGGGAACGTCGACGAACTCGCAGACGATCTCGGGCACGTCGGCGATCGTCGGCAGCTTGTACGCGTCGAGCGTCTGCGTCAGTACGGAGCCGGACTCGGGGTCGAGAAGGCGCTCCTCGGAGAGCGTGTGGCCGATCGCCTGGATGATCCCGCCCTCGACCTGGCTCCGAGCGCCGAGCGGGTTGATGATCCGGCCGACGTCGTGGATCGCCACGATCCGCTCCACGCGGACCTCGCCAGTCTCCACGTCGACCGCGACCTCCGCGACCTGCACGCCGAAGGTGAGAACGCGCATCCCGGTCGGGTTCGGGCCGCGCCCTCCTTTGCCGAGGATCTGAGCGTCCTCGAGCAGGCCGCAGACCTCGTCGAGGGCCCACGAGCCGCCGTCGGCGGAGACGACCTTGCCGTCCTTGACGTCGAGAACCCGTTCCTCCAGGTGATAGCGCTGGGCGGCGATCTCGATGATCTGGCGCTTTGCGTCCGCTGCGGCCGCCCGCACTGCGGGGCCCATGGACGGCGTGGTCGACGAGCCTGCCGAGATCGACGCGTACGGCCCGCGTGCGGAGTCGCCGAGAGAGACCTGCACGTGCTCGAGCGGGACGCCGAGCTCCTCGGCCGCGATCTGCGCCATCGCCGTCCGCGTGCCGGTGCCGATGTCCTGCATCGCGGTGACGACGGTCGCCCGGCCGTCCGAGCCGACTCGGATCCACGCGTACGAGGGCGGGCCGCCGCCGCCGTACCAGGTCTGGCTCGCGAGCCCGATCCCGTGCTTCCAAGGCCCCTCGGCGCGGCGAATCTCGTCGCGGCGCGCCCAGTACGGCTCGGCGAGCTCGTAGCAACGGGCGAGGTTCTTCGACGAGAACGGTCGGTCGTCGACGAGGTCGGACTGGGCGTAGTTCCGGCGCCGCAGCTCGAGCGGGTCGAGGTCGAGACGCGCCGCGAGCTCGTCGAGCAGGCACTCGAGCCCGAACGTCCCCTCGGCGAACCCGGGAGCGCGGAAGGCCGCGTTCGGCGGCGTGTTCAGCTTCGCACCCCAGGTCTGCGTGCGGACGTTCTCGCAGGCGTAGAGCATCTCGAGCGGGCCGTACGTCGGACCGGAGAAGCCCGACCAGCCGACCGCGTTCACGTACTCGCCGCGGAGGGCTGTCAGCGTTCCGTCCGAGCGAACGCCGGCGGTCAGCCGCTGGATCGTCGAGTTGCGGTTGCCGGCGGCGAGGCTCTCCTCGCGCCGGGTCAGGGCGCAGCGGACGGGACGGCCTGTCTTGCCGGCGAGCGCGATCGCGATGTACGTGTAGTCGCCCGGGCTGTTCTTGGCTCCGAAGCCGCCGCCCATGAAGTTGCAGACGACCCGAACCTTGTCGGGAGGCAGGTCGAGTTGCTCGGCGACGCTGTCCCGGATGCCCCAGATGAACTGGGTCGAGATGTAGATCTCGAGCGTGTCTCCCTCCCAGCGGCAGACCGACTGGTGCGTCTCCATCGCGCTGTGGAGGACGGTTTGGGTCCGGTAATCGGCCTCGACGACGACGTCCGCCTCCGCCAGGCCGCGTTCGAAGTCGCCGCGCTCGTAGCCACGGGGCTCCGAGACGAAGGAATCCGCGCGGACCGCTTCTTCCGGGTCGAGCAGCGGGTCGAGCACCTCCCATCCGACGTCGACAAGCTCGAGCGCCGACTGCGCAGCCTGGAAGGAGTCGGCGGCGACGGCGGCGACCGCGTGGCCCTGGTACGACGGCTCGTCGGTGAGAACGTGGCAGTCCTCGGGTCCGATCGCGCCGCGCACCAAAGGCGCCTCTCTCGCCCGCGAAAGGTCGAGTTTCTTGACGCGCGCGCGCGCGTGAGGTGAGCGCAACACGGCCGCGTGCAGCATTCCGGGCAACTGGAGGTCGGCGGTGTAAGCCGCCTGGCCCCGGGCGCGCTCCAAGCCGTCGATCCTCGTCGCCTCCCGGCCGACGATCTCGCGCGGGCCCGCCGGCCACTGCTCGAGGGGATCCTCTTCCACGACGATCCACTGCTCGCTGTAGTTGCCCTCGACCTCCTTCTCGGTCCGGATCAGCCTTGCCACGAGAGCACCGCCTCTTCGATCCTCGGGTACGCGCCGCAGCGGCACAGGTTCCCGGCCATCGTGTGCCGAACCTCCTGGCTCGACGGCTGCGGGCTCGCGTCGACGAGTGCGGCGGCTGCAACGATCTGGCCGGGCGTGCAGAAGCCGCACTGGAGCGCGTCGGCGCGGATGAACGCGTCCACCAGCGGATGCTGGCGGAGGCCTTCGATCGTCGTTACCTCGCGCTCGCCGACTGTGTGGACGAGCGTGATGCACGAGTAGACGGGAACACCGTCGAGCTGGACGGTGCAGGCGCCGCAATGGCCCTCGCCGCACGCGACCTTCGTGCCCGTCAACCCGAGGTCAGAACGGAGTGTCTCAGCGAGGGTCCGTCCGACCCGCGGGTCGACGCGGTGAAGCTCGCCGTTGACCTTGAGCTCAAGCACCGCTGGTCACCGCGAGGATGTCCGCGAGGTGGATCAGTCGAAACGTCGTCCGCCCGACGACGCGCTGCTCCTGCTCGTCCTCGACCTCCGGCAGCGTCCGCCAGAGGTCACTCGCTGCGCTCAGGAGCTCCCTGATTCGCTCGCTCTCGTCCTCGTGGCCGTCGCGCTCGTAGCAGGCGTTCAGGGCCAGCCCCAGCACGCCGATCGTGTCCGCCTGTCGAGTCCACAGGAGTGGGGTCGCCATCGAGAGGTACTGGTGGATGCGGGCGAAGCCGATCGGCTGGGAGAACGTGTCGCCGCCCTTGGGCGGCGCCGGGTCGAGGGGCGACTCTCCGTCGGCGATCCGGTCGGCGTTGCCCGCGAGAATGTTGCGGAGGTCCTCTTCGTCGAGACCCGACAGCCTCGCTGTTCGGAGCGCGATCAGGAGAGAGCTCGGCTGCTGTCCATACGGATAGTCCGAGGCGTAGAGGACCTGCTCCGGCGAAACGACACGGTAGAGCGCGAGCAAGTCGATTGGGCTCCAGACGGACGTGTCGAAGAAGACGCCCGCCTTGCCGGCGAAGCAGCCCGCGAGCTCCGGCTGGTCGGCGATTCCGGCGTGCGCAATGATCAGCTGCGCCTCGGGGTAACTCTCGATCAGCCGTCTCAGGTCGTCGGCGATCGGAGGCAGTCCGCGCCCGCCGTGAATCAGAATCGGCACGCGGCGCTCGGCGGCAAGCTCGAATACCGGTGCGAGCCGCTCGTCGTTGAGCAGAAAGCGCTGCGCGCGCGGATGCAGCTTGATCCCGCGGGCACCGCGGTCTAGGCAGCGGACCGCCTCTTCGATCGGTGCCTCCGCGAGGTCGAGGCGGACGAACGGGATCAGCCGGCCGCCGGAGCGCTCGGCGTATTCGAGGGTCCGGTCGTTCGGCGCCCGGAAGCTGGGATGGCGATCCGCCTCGTCCATGCAGAACATGAACGCGCGTGAGACCCCGTAGCCGTCCATGAGGCGCTCGAGCTCGTCGTAGCGACCGACCATGCCGTCGATGTCGTTGCCGATGTGGACGTGCGCGTCGAAGATCTCGGCGCCGTTTGGAAGCTCACGCTCGAGCTCTCGGTCGTACTCCGCCACGAGCTGCTGGGCGCGCTCGAGCACGTCGTCCATGTCGCCTGAGCCTACCTGGGGGGTAGCATTCCCGCGCTGTGACGGACCTCCTCATCTGGGCCGACGGGATCAAGTCGCCGGAGATGCGGCACGAGGTGCCGCACCCGGTCCCCGACCCGTTCCTCTACGCCGAGAAGGACGGAAAGCACTACGCCGTCTCCGCCTCCTTCGAGGTGAACGGGATCAAGCGGTCGCGGCCAGAGCTCGAGGTCTTCCCGCTGGAGGAGTTCGGGATCGACGAGTTGTACGCGCAGGGCGTGACTCGCGAGCAGATCGACCTGGAGACCTCCGCGCGGGCGGTGAAGCGGTTCGGGATCGAGCGCGCCTCGGTGCCGCCGAGCTTCCCGCTCGAGCTCGCGGAGTTCCTGCGTGCGAACGGCGTCGAGGTGAAGGCGGACCGCGACCTCTTCGTCGGCCGCCGCCGCGTCAAGAACGAGGCCGAGCTCGAGGGGATACGGCGCGCGCAGCGTGGAAGCGAAGCGGCGATGGGAACGCTCCGCGAGCTGCTCCGGCGCGCCGAGCCCAGCAACGGCAGCGTGCTGCTCGACGGCGAGCCGCTGACATGCGAGCGCCTGAAAGTCGCCGTCGAGCAGGTTTTCACCGAGCACGCTCTGACCGCAGACGAGTTCATCGTCTCGCACGGTGCGCAGACCGCCGTCGGCCACGACATGGGCTCGGGGCCGATCGCGCCGGGAGAGCCGATCGTCGCCGACCTCTTCCCGCGCGACCGCGAGTCCGGCTGCTTCGCGGACATGACGCGGACGTTCGTCGTCGGCGCGCCTTCGGAGGAACTGAGCGAGTACCAGAGGCTCTGCCGCGAAGCGCTCGTTCGGGCCCTGGCGGCCATTCGCCCCGGCGTCGCGGGGCGGGACGTCTACCGCGGCACCTGCGAGCTCTTCGAGGAGCACGGGTATCCGACGCAGCTCTCGAAGCAGCCGGGCACCGTGCTCGACAGCGGCTTCTACCACTCGCTCGGGCACGGCGTCGGGCTCGAGGTGCACGAGCAGCCGTGGCTCGGGCGTGCGCCGGGAGAGCTCGTCGCCGGCGACGTGGTCGCGATCGAGCCGGGGCTCTACCGCGCGGGCTACGGCGGCTGCCGGCTGGAGGATCTCGTCCTCGTCACGGAGGACGGAGCCGAGCTGCTGACGGACTTCCCGTACGACCTGCAGCCGTAAGCGGAATCGCGCTTAGATCGTACCCCGAAGGGGTAGAGTTCAAGAGGGCAGGTACGCGCCGGATTCTCGCTCCGCGAGGATCTGGACGACAGAAGGAGGCAGAATGGCTGTCGTCGAGGAACGACCTGCGGCCGCCCCTCTTCCCGTCGCCGATCCAGCGCCCCTCGGGCTTGCTGCGTTCGCGCTGACGACATTCATGCTGAGCGGCCACAACGCAAACTTCATCCCAGACTTGATCTGGGTCGGTGTCGCGCTGTTCTACGGCGGCGCGGTTCAGCTTTTCGCGGGGATGTGGGAGTTTCGCAACCGAAACGTCTTCGGAGCGACGGCGTTCTCGACCTACGGTGGCTTTTGGCTCTCGCTCGGAATCTTCGTCGTCTTTGCCGTCGACACCAAGCTCGGCGTGCTTCTGACGGGGAAGACTCCTCTGGCGAACTCGCTTGCCTGGTTCCTGTTCGCGTTCGCGATCTTCAACACGTACATGCTGCTTTGGAGCACTCGCGTGAACGGCGCCGTCTTCGCGGTCTTCTTGACGCTGGAGGTCACCGAGATTCTGCTCGCGATCGGGTTCTGGGTGGCGGCGCATCGCGGCATCGCTGCTCCGAGCGGCGCGAACGTCGGCTGGATCAGGGCCGGGGGCTGGGCCGGCATCGTGACAGCTGCGACGGCGTGGTACGCATCGGCCGGGCTCGTGCTCCGCGGGATGGCCGGGCGTGAGATTCTTCCGCTCGGTCGGCCTTTCTGGACGGGCACGAGCCTCCCGATCGGACGCTCGGCTACGCCTGCGAGGGCCCGGTAGGAGCGTTGATGGCAAAGACGACATCGCACGCGATCGAGACGACGAAGGATCAATGGGAGGTCGCGCAATGGAGGTAGCGGAGGAGACGCAGGTTTCCGAAGCACAGATCGCGGCTCACTGGCGTGAGGAGGAGTACGAGTACCCACCTGCGACGTTCATAGGGCAGGCGAACGCGGCCGACCCGGCCATTTTCGAGCGGTTCAGCGAGGAGCGTTTTCCGGAGTGCTTCAAGGAGTACGCCGACCTGCTGTCGTGGGACGCGTACTGGCACACGACGTTGGATACGAGCAACCCGCCGTTCTGGAAGTGGTTCGTCGGCGGACGACTGAACGCGTGCTTCAACTGCGTCGATCGACACCTGGCATCGAGTCGCAACAAGGCGGCCTTCATCTGGGTGCCGGAGCCGGAGGAGGAAGAGACGAAAGCGCTCACCTATCAGGAGCTCTACCGCCGGGTGAACGAGTTCGCGGCTTTGCTCCGGGACTTCTGCGGCCTGAAGGTCGGCGACCGCGTGACGTTCCATCTGCCGATGGTCGTCGAGCTGCCGATCTCGATGTTCGCCTGCGCCCGGCTTGGGGTCATCCACTCCGAGGTCTTCGGCGGGTTCAGCGGCGCCGCCTGCGGCCAGCGGATCGCCGACTCGGAGAGTCGCGTCCTGGTGACCATGGACGCCTACTATCGCAACGGCGAGCTGATTGACCACAAGGCGAAGGCCGAGGAGGCGGTCGAGGCAGCCCGCAAGGCAGGAGTCGAGATCGAAAAGGTCCTGGTCTGGCGGCGCTACCCGGGTGAATACCGATCACCGACGCCGATGGTCGACGGTCGCGACTTCTTCGTCGACGAGGTTCTGGGCGACTCCCGCGGCAAGCTGGTCGAGCCGGTCTCGATGCCCGCCGAGGCGCCGCTGTTCCTGATGTACACGAGCGGCACGACCGGTCAACCCAAGGGGTGTCAGCACAGCACCGGCGGCTACCTCGCCTACGTCGCCGGGACGTCGAAGTACTACCAGGACATCCACCCGGAAGACACCTACTGGTGCTTCGCCGACATCGGCTGGATCACGGGTCACTCGTACATCGTCTACGGGCCGCTCGCGCTCGGGACGACGAGCGTCATGTACGAGGGCGTTCCCACGTATCCGGATGCGGGTCGGCCCTGGCGGATCGCCGAGCGGCTCGGCGTGAACATCTTCCACACCGCGCCGACGACGATCCGGATGCTGCGCAAGCTCGGCCCGGAAGAGCCGAAGAAGTACAACCACCGCTTCAAGCACATGACGACGGTCGGCGAGCCGATCGAGCCGGACGTCTGGCGCTGGTACCACGACGTCGTCGGCAAGGGCGAGGCGGTGATCGTCGATACCTGGTGGCAGACCGAGAACGGCGGTTTCCTCGGCAGCACGTTGCCGGCTCTACAGCCGATGAAGCCGGGTAGCTGCGGGCCGGGCGTGCTCGGCATCTACCCCGTGGTCTACGACGAAGAGGGCAACGTCGTCGAGGCGGGGAGCGGCCGAGCGGGCAACATCTGCATTCGCAATCCGTGGCCGGGCATTTTCCAGACGATCTGGGGCCAACCCGACCGGTTCGTGCAGATCTACTACGAGAAGTACTCCCGCGACAAGGAGAGCAAGGACTGGCGCGACTGGCCTTATTTCGCGGGCGACGGAGCTCTTCACGCCGCGGACGGGTACTTCCGGATCCTCGGCCGGGTCGACGACGTGATCAACGTCGCAGGGCATCGGCTTGGCACCAAGGAGCTCGAGTCGGCGACGATCACGGTTGAGGAGATCGCCGAAGCTGCGGCCGTCCCGGTGATGGACGAGGTTCGCGGTCGTGCGGTCGAGATGTACGTCTCGCTCAAGCCCGGCTTCGACCCGAGCGACGACATCGCCGGCAAGGTAGAGAAGGCGATCGAGACGCAGATCGGGAAGATCGCGCGTCCGAAGAACGTCTGGGTCGTGCCGGACATGCCGAAGACTCGCTCGGGCAAGATCATGCGCCGGGTGATCGCCGGAATCTCGAACTTCGCGGATGTCGGAGACGTGACGACGTTGGCGAACCCCGAGATCGTCGACGAGATCCGCGAGCAGGTTCAGAGCGAGAAGCTGGCTCGTGGCGAGGTTCCGCGCGAGCTCTCGCCGGAGGAGCTGGAAGAGATCAAGGCGTTTGGCCGCGCCGAGTAGGAGCTTAAAGGCTAGGGGACGAGGAGCCTTCGAAGCGCTCCTCGTCCCCCGGCGAACGAACCGGCTTGCCTACGCGAGCAGTGCCTCGAAGGGCTCGGCGTCCTCGAACGGGCCGATCAGGGCGAGCCGGAGCTTCTCTCCCGCGATGATGTCCTGGGCGACCCGCTGGATGTCCTCTGCCGTGACGGCGTCGAGGCCATCGAGCACCTCTTGCGGGTTCGCGTACTGTCCTTCGAGAACCTCCCGCCGCAGGCCGAACATGATCATTCCCTGTGGGTTCTCGAGCTGAAGCAGGAAGCGGCCCTTGGCGAGGTTGCGGGACTTCTCGAGCTCCTCCGACTCGACCGGCTCATCCGCAATCCGCCTGAACTCGGCGACGATCGTCTTCACCGCTTCGTCCGCTCGGGCGATGTCGACGCCGGCCTGTGAGTGCATCGAGCCCGCGTCCGTGTGGCTGTGATTGATCGCGTAGACGTAGTAGGCGAGGCCGCGGCGCTCGCGAACCTCGGTGAAGAGACGGGACGACATGCCGCTCCCGAGCACTGTGGCGAGCAGCTGGAGCGCGTAGCGGTCCGGATGGACGATCGGGTAGCTCGGGACGCCGAGGCAAAGGTGCGCCTGGTCGGACTGCTTGTGGTGGATCCTCACAGGGCTCTTGTCGATGAGACTGGGATCGATCGGCGCCGGCCGGCCCGTGGGCTCGTCGGGCAGATCGCCGAGCAGCTCCTGGATCCGCTCGAGCGGCCGCTCGCCGAGCTGGCCGCCGAGCCCGACGATCATCCGTGACGGCTTGTACCAGTGGCCGGTGTAGTCGAGAAACGTCTCGCGCTTCGCCGACGTCACAGTCTCTTTCCGGCCGATGATGTCCCAGCCCAGCGGCTGGTCGCCGTAGAGCAGCTCTTCGTAGAAGCCGCCGATGAAGTCGCGCGGCGTGTCGAAGTACATGTTCATCTCCTCGACGATCACGCCTTTCTCCCGCTCGATCTCGTCCTGTGCGAACTTCGAGTTGCGGAGCATGTCGACGAGGACGTCCAGGGCGGTGTCCCTGAACTCGGCGGCGCACTTCACGTAGTAGCCGGTGTACTCCTTGCCGGTGAAGGCGTTGAACTCTCCGCCGATCCCGTCGACCTCCGCGCCGATGTCCCGCGCGGTCGGCCTGCGCTCCGTGCCCTTGAAGAACATGTGCTCGGCGAAATGGGCGATCCCGCTCGTCTCGGCCGTCTCGTAGCGCGAACCGGCGGCGAGCATGATCACGCACGAGACCGAGGGCGCCTGCGGCATCGGCGCCATCAGGACGCGCAGTCCGCTCGGGAGCGCCTCGCGCTCGAAGGTCGCTAGACCGTTGCGGGTGTCAGCCTGCGTTGCCATTCCTCTGGGATCTCGATCGTTTCGCGCCGGGCGTAGTCGTAGCCGACCTGCACTGTCTTCGCCTCCGCGACGAGCCGGTCCCCGACGCGGAGCTCGTAGTCGAGGTCGAAGCTCTTCGTGCCGAACCGGCTTGCACGCACCCCGACCTCGATCTCGTCGTCGAGCCGTAGCGGCGAGCGGAAGTCGATCTCGGCGTGGGCAACGATGATCGGCATGTCGTAGATGCCGCTCACCGCGCCCGTTTCGAGCAGATAGGCGACTCGCGCCGACTCGACATACGTGAGGAAGACCGCGTTGTTCACGTGGCCGAGGGCGTCGATGTCGCGGAACCGAACGCGCTCGCGGTGTACGAAGTCGAAGCCGTCCACGCGCGGGATGCTACCGACCGAGCTTCGCCCCGAGTCTGCGCTCGAGGTTCGCACGCACGCGCGGCCACTCGTCGTCCACGATCGAGTAGTAGGCAGAGTCGCGCCAGCCGTCGCGGAAAGGCTTGTGCTTGCGGAAGATCCCCTCGAACTGCGCCGGCAGGGCCGCGAGGGCGGCACGCGAGCGCTCGTTCTCCGCATGGGTCTTGAACTCGACGCGCACGCAGCCGAGACGCTCGAAGGCGTGCTCGAGCTGGAGCAGCTTCGCCTCGACGTTCGCGCCGGTGCCCCAAGCGTCGCGCACGAGCCACGTCCAGCCGATCTCGAGCCCTTGGCTCAGTGGCCTGAGAGTCAGGTAGCGGGTGCTGCCGATCACGCGGCCGCCCGCGAGCGTCACGAATGCCTGCTCCTCGCCCGCCGCCGTCAGGCGCATCGCCTCTTCGAAGGAGAACGGGGGGTCGATCCACCGGAAGAGGCCGGCGTCCGCAGCCGCCTCGGCAAGTCCTGCCTCGTGGTCCGGCGCGATCGGCTCGAGCACGACCAGCCGCCCCTCGAGGCGCTCGGCGAGCCCGGGCCAGCTCACCGGTCCGTCACCTGTTCGACGCCAGTTGTCTTCGTTTGCCGCCTCATGGATTAAGGGTTCGTAAGGATTCTCGCCTGCGCGTTGCGGTGGGGTGCCGGCCCACGCGTATCGTGGGGAAACATGCCCGACATGCTCACCATCCTGATCATCGTCAGCTTGTTCGCCGGCGCGTGGGTCGTGTCGCGCGCGGCCGCGTTCGTCGCGCGCAGGATCCTTGTCTGGCAGGACCGCCGCAACGAGGCTGCCGCCGCGACCATCGGCGCGAAGATCAACGAGATCAAGCGGCGGGAGACGACCGTCGCCATGATCCGCGCCGCGATCGCGTACGGCGCGTTTGCCGTCGCCGCGGTCTTCTCCGTCGCGCAGTTGACGGGCGGCGTCGGCCACCTCGGCACGATCGCCGGCGCGTCCTTTGTGCTGATCCTCGTCGGCTTCTCGATCCAGCGCGTCCTGATGGACGTGATTGCCGGGCTGATGATGTTCATCGAAGGCTGGTACCACGTCGGCGACACGATCGCGATCCCGATGGTCGAGTTCGAGGGCGTGGTCGAGGACGTCTCCCTTCGGCGTACGAAGCTGCGGACCGTGGACGGCGAGACGATCCACGTCAACAACTCGCAGATCCCCGGCGTCCGCGTGCTGCCGTCGGGCGCAAAGGAGCTGGCGGTCGAGCTCTTCGTCAGCGATCGCGAGCGTGGCGGGCAGCTCGTTTCCGGGGTCGAGTCGCTGTTGCCGAAGGGGCCGACGACGTTCGTTCGGCGCCCCTGGATCGAGCAGGTCGAGGAGCTCGGCGAGGGCCTCGTCCGGATCCGGCTGCGTGCAACCGTCTTCCCGGGCCGCGAGTGGCTCGTGGTCGGTCTCCTCTCCGATCTGCTGAAGGAGCGGGCTGACTCCGAGCTGATCGTGCACGGCCCTGTCGTGCTCACGCTGGACGAGCAGGCCGCGCGGAGCTTCGCGCGCGCAAGCGCCGCGACGCGCTGGAGCGCTCGCCCGGCGCCGGCTTCGGCGGACTAGCCCGCGACGCGGTCGAGCTCGGCGAGCAGGCGGTCGACCTCCTCGGCCGTGTTGTAGTGGACGATGCCGATGCGGACGGCGCCGTCCGGCTCGAGCCCGAGCCGCCGCATCACCTCGAGGGCGTAGTAGTTGCCGTGCCAGACCGCGATCCCGCGCTCTCCGAGTCTCTCGGCGACAGCGTACGGCCGGCGTCCTTCGACCGTGAGCGCGAATGTCGGCACGCGCCCATCCATCGTCGGCAACCCGTAGAGGCGGGAAGTCGCGGGCAGGCCGGCCAGGAAGCGTTCGCCGAGCTCGCGCTCGTGCTGCTGGATCGCCTCCCAGCCGATCGAGCCGATGTAGTCGACGGCGGCGACAAACCCCGCGAGCAGCTCGTGTGGCAGCGTGCCAGTCTCATAGCGGTGACCCAGCGGCTCGTCCGCGGCCGGCCGCACCTTGTACGGCCGTAGGCGCTCGAGCAGCTCGGCGCGGCCGAACGCGAGCCCCAAGTGCGGACCGAAGAACTTGTACGGCGAGCAGATCAGGACGTCCGCGCCCGCTGCGGCGACATCGATCGGCCCGTGCGGCGCGTAGTGGACGGCGTCGATCCACGCGAGCGCGCCGGCCTCATGCGCGAGTTTGGCAACGCGGGCCACGTCGACGAGCGTCCCGACCGCGTTCGAGGCCCAGGGGAAGGCGACGACGCGCGTTCGCTCCGAGAGCTGCCGCTCGACGTCCTCGAGGTCGAGCGTGCTGTCGTCCAGGATGTCGGCGAAGCGGACGACGATCCCCAGGTCACGTTCCA
>JBARRS010000187.1:0-3009 GCA_049644345.1 Gaiellaceae bacterium | reverse complement strand
ACCTGATCCTGGGAGAACTCGAGTACTTTCTTGCGCCGCTCGTGCTCAAGCTGACGCCATGCCTGCAGCAGCTGGCGCAGCTCCGGATCGTCAGGCCTGATCTGACCCGAGAACTGCCGCCAGGCCTCGAGGTGGTCGCCGCCAGCGGCAGTGAGCAGGAAAAGGCGGCCGGCGAAGCTGCAGACCTCCTCGCTCTGAGCATCATCGAGCCGCTCAAACTGCCGGCGCTTCTCAGCGACCTCGACAGCGCAGCCTTGGGCAAGCATCCCGACCTCGCGCAACCACTCGTGAGCTTCGGGCAGACGCTTTGCTCGTTTGGTGTCCGCTGCCTCGAAGCGGGCCTCGTCCAGGTCCTGCTGAGCCTTTGCCAGCGCCCTCTCGGCCTCGGCCAGCTCTTCCCGGAGCCGACGCTCGCGCTCATCCTCGGCCTCGAGTCGCGCGAGTGCATCGGCGTGCTCAGCCCTGCCCGGCTCGGGCAGGGCCTCGATCGCCTCTCGCAGGAGCTGCCGTGCCCTAGCTCCCCTGATGTGTCCGGCGAAAACAAGAAGGAGCTGCGCGTCCCGATCGAGGGCTTTGGCGAGCTTTACGAGCGTCTCAGCAGCAGGCCGCTCGACCTCGCCCGCCTCGATCCGGCTGATCTGCGCAGCCGAAAGGCCGCTCCGCCGCGCCAGCCCCCGCATCGAAAGACGCGCACGCACGCGCGCCTGTTTGGTCACCGCGGCCATAGTCACCTCGGCCAGCGTCTGCATCATCGCCCAAGCTTAGCCGACCGTGTACCGTCGATCAAATACTAACGTTTGCCTCCGATGCGATCAGTTACTGTTACCTAAAGCAACGATCCGCTCGGCTACCGCCCGTCCGAGGCCTTCGACCCTTGAGTGCTGCTCGTTAGCATCACGCGCGAGGTGCTTCTCGTCGACGGCAGACTGAGGATCTGGAGGGCTGATGGGCGCCAACGAACGCCAGAGAGTGGTGATCACGGGGCTCGGCGCGGTGACGCCGTTGGCCAGCGATGTCGCGACGAGCTGGGAGCGCCTGATCGGCGGTCGCTCCGCCGCGGGCCCGATTACGGCGTTCGATCCGCGCGAGTTCCTGGTCAGGTTCGCCTGCGAGGCGAAAGACTTCGATCCGACCCGGTGGATCGAGCACAGGCAGGCGCGGCGGATGGGCCGCTTCGCGCAGCTGGTCGTCGCGGCCGCGCGGCAGGCCGAGGCGGACGCCGGGCTCGAGGTCGAGAAGGAGTCCGACCGGGTCGGCGCCTCGGTCGCGAGCGCGATGGGCGGCCTGCAGGCTTTCCAGGATTGCTGCGAAACGCTGATCGACCGGGGGCCCGACCGAGTCAACCCGTTCTCGATCCCGATGATCATCCCGAACATGGGCGCGGCCTGGGTCTCGATCGAGCTCGGGACGCGTGGCCCGCTCAGCTCGCACTGCACCGCCTGTGCGGCCTCGCAGATGGCGATCGGCGATGGCCTGGACGCGATCCGGTTAGGGCGAGCCGAGGTGATGCTCTGCGGCGGCACCGACGCGGCGATCACGCGCACCGGGATCGCTGGCTTCGCCGCGCTGCGCGCACTCTCGCGCCGAAACGACGATCCGGCGGCCGCGAGCCGGCCGTTCGACGCCGCCCGTGACGGTTTCGTGATGGGCGAGGCGGGCGCGATCCTCGTGCTCGAGGAGCTCGAGCACGCGAGCAAGCGCGGGGCGAAGATCTACGCGGAGCTGATCGGTTACGGCGTCTCCTCAGACGCCGAGCACATCACCGAACCCGACCCGACCGGCGAGCACCCCGCGCGGGCGATGCGGATGGCGTTCGCCGACGCCGGGATCAGCCCCGACGAGATCGACTACATCAACGCGCACGGCACCTCGACCCCACTGGGGGACGCGAGCGAGACGCGGATGATCAAGCTCGCGCTCGGCGAAGACACGGCTAAACGGACGCCGGTCTCGTCGACGAAGGGCGCGACCGGTCACTGTCTCGGCGCCGCCGGCGCCGTCGAAGCGATCTTCTGCACGCTCGCTGTCCGTGACGGCGTGCTACCGCCGACGATCAACTACGACACACCCGATCCCGAATGCGACCTCGACTACATTCCGAACGAGGCGCGCAGGGCCGACGTCCGGATCGCCGTCTCGAACTCGTTCGGCTTCGGCGGGCACAATGCCTGCGTCGTGCTGCGCCGCTTCGAGGGATAGATAACGCAGGGTTCAAACCCGCGGCCGGGACTCAGACGTAGCTCGAGGCCGCCCGGGGATACCCCCACCCCTGGGGGAGGGGGTCAGCTCGAGATCGCGGCCGGCGCGAACGGTTCGGGATTCGATGCCGCTACGAGCTCAACGGTTCGGCGCTGTCGGCTCCTCGGGCGCGTCAGTCTCGGACTGTTCGGCTCGGAGCATCGCCTCGCGGATCACGCTGGGCGACATGAACCAGACGAGATCGCCGTTCTCGTCCAGCTCATAGGTGGCGCCGTCGGCCCCTCCGCTCGTCCATGCTCGAGAACGTATTCGCTGACAAGGTGCTGACACGACCTAGCGAGACCGCATGGACAGCGGCCGTGAAGACCGACCTCTTGCTCCGTACGTAGGCGCTTGAAGCCCCCATCAGCGCCCGGCTCCTGAGGGAGACGTGAATCCGGGGCGCCGAAGTCCAGCGAGCGCCGCTGCTGAGTTCCAGCAAGCGCGCTCCCCGCTAGGACGGCTCAGAGAGAAAAGAGCCTCTCGGGGTTAGGGTCGAGGCTGGGTCGGTGCTTAACATGCTCCTGTCGGCAGAGCGCGCAAAAGCCGAGGATGATCTCGTCGCCAAAGTCGTAGTACGGCGGGTGCTCGCAGCCGGCGTACCTGACGAGTTTGACGTGCAGCAATTCCTCCGGGGTCAGACCGCGCCCGCGCGTGTAGCCAGCCTCCATCAGCGCGAGCCCCACGAATCTCTCATCTATCCGAAGTACCTGTGCGATCTCGGCGTCGTTCAACCCTTTCTCGGCGTTTTCCATTCGTCTCACCCTTCTT
>JBARRS010000186.1:0-12080 GCA_049644345.1 Gaiellaceae bacterium | reverse complement strand
TCCGCCGCGTCCGCTCGACGCTCGAAGTATGGGCGGCGCTTTAACCGGCCGCCGCGACTGCCCCGTTCTCCCAGAGCTCGAGAAAGAGCCCGGCGATCCCGGGGTCGAACTGGGTGCCCGAGCAGCGGTCGATCTCGGCGAGCGCCTGCGCCACGGTCAGCGGTGCGCGGTAGGAACGCGCCGAGGTCATCGCGTCGAATGCGTCGGCGACGGCGAGCACTCGCGCCTCGACCGGGATCTCCTCGCCCGCCTTGCCCGTCGGATAGCCCTCGCCGTCCCACCGCTCGTGGTGGTAGAGGACGTACGGCAGGGCCGCGCGGAAGCAGCCGAGCCGGTCGATGATCCTCGCGCCGGCGCGAGGATGCTCACGGATCTGCTCGAACTCCGCCTCTGTCAGCCGACCCGGCTTGCGGAGCACCTCGGCCGCGACGGCCAGCTTGCCGACGTCGTGGAGTCTGCCGCCGATACGGAGCGCGAACAGCCGCTCCTCGCTCCATCCAAGCCGAGCCGCGATCGACTCCGCCACCGCGGTGACGCGTGCGGAGTGACCGTCCGTGTACGGGTCGCAGGCGTCGATCGCCTGCGAGAGCGTCGCCAGCATCGTCACGAACGAAAGGTTTCGGCCTCCGCCGCCGGTTCCCTCTCTTTCAGTGGCGCCAGATGCCCGTAATCGGAGGTTGCATGGCGGACCGGCTCAGAAGCGGAAGGCCGAGCCCTCCTTCGACCGTCCGCAACAGGCCGTAATGGTTCGTCGCACCAGTGAAGCGCGAGTGTGGACGGACGAGCGGGCCGAGCGCGAGCGCCACGACGCGCCCGCCGCCGCCGACGTCGGAGCTGCCCTCGTCGAAGACGACGAAGACGACCCCGCGGCGCATGGCCGCACTGTCGAGCAGCGGGCGGAGGAACGACGCGAGCCACCGGTCGCCTGTCCGGACCGAGCAGTCGTGCATGTCGTGGCAGAGATTCGGCACGACCAGCGAGAAGCTCGGGAGCCTCCGGGCAGCGAGGTCTGCGCCGAAGCGGCCGAGCGGGACGATCCTTGCGAGACGCGACTGCGTCTGGTTGCGGCGGAAGTAGAGGAACGGGTCGTGCTTCTTCGCGTAGAGGCCTGAGGACGCGCCGGTGAACCCGGGGCGCGGCAGGCCTTCCGCGTAGGTCTTCCACGTCTTCCCGGCCGCCTCGAGCGTGTCGGCGAGGCTGCGACCGCCCACGGAGCAGTCGGTGCAGTCGCTCGTTATCCCATGCGTCGAGCCGGAGACGAGCGCGAGGTAGTTGGGCAGGCTCGGGTGGGCGACGGCCGCATAACGGGTGGCCACTCCGTAGCGTCTGGCGAGCGCGTCGAACGTCGGCGCATCGCCGCTGCCGAGCACCTGGTCCCGCTCTTTGTTCTCGAACACGATCAGGACGACGTGCTGGAAGCGCGGCACGGCCGGGGCCGAAGGGGCCGCGGGGAAGATCAGTGCCGCGGCGGCGGTCACGAGGGCCGCGATCGGCATTCGTTACGTCTCTGTTCGAAGCACCCAGCGCTTGAACACGTGGAAGCCCACGAAGACGAAGACGGCCAGCCCGATTACCCCGCCAACGCCGATCAAGCCGTAACGGCCGAACGCCTCGGCCGCGGCGCGGCCGGCGTAGTAGGAGAGGAGGCCGACGAGGGTCGCCCAGCAGATCCCGCCGGCGGCGTTCCAGGCAAGGAAGCGCCACCACGGCATGTGGCTGATCCCCGCCATCCACGCCCCGGTCACGCGCAAACCCGCGATGAAGCGCGCAAAGAAGACCGTCTTGCCGCCGTGACGATCGAAGAAGGCGTCCGCCCAGGGAAGGAAGCGCTCGGTCACGGGCGAGAGCCGCTTCCACCGGTCGAGCAGGCGGCGTCCGCCTGTGCGTCCGATCCAGTAGCCGACGTTGTCGCCGACGATCGCCGCCGCGGCCGCCACGGGAATCACGGCGATGATGTTGAGGTCCCCCTGCGAAGCGAGGACGCTCGCCGTGATCAGCGCCGTCTCGCCCGGAAGCCAGACCCCGGCCGACTCGAGCCCGATTACGAGGAAGAGGAAGTAGAGCCCGTAGGCGTGGATCAGGTGCGTCACGGCCCGGTCCGGATTCCGGATGCGCTACTCCACGTCATAGGCCATCAGGATCGCATCGACGTACTCGGTGCCGCGCCGGTAATGACGGCGGCGAAATCCCTCGCGGACGAAGCCGAACTGCTCGTAGAGCGCGATCGCCGGCTCATTGTGTGGGAACACGTGCAGCTCGAGCTTCCGGACGCCCGCCTCGCGTGCCCAGGCAACCGCCTCGTCGAGGAGGGCCCGGCCGATCCCGCGCCGACGGTGGCCGGCCGCCACCATCAAGCCGAGATCGGCGACGTGCGTGCTCGCCGGGTGCGAGTCGCGGGCAATCGAGAGGCGCGCGACGATCCCCTCTGGGGCCTCGGCGACGAAGACGGCTGCGTGTGGAGACCGGCGCACGGCGCGCAGGTAGCGCCGCTCGTCGGCGACGCTGCGCCAGGTGGTCGCGGTCAGCAGCCAACCTTCCGGCTCGACCCCGACGGCGCGGCCGAGCTCGACGAGCGCCGCCGCGTCGCCGGGCGCGGCTCGGCGTACCAGGACAGAACCGCTCATTCGACCACTAAGCCGTAGCCGCCGCGCCGGGGGTCGCCGGCGGCGGCGAGGGATCCGTCGTCCTGGAACTCGACGCCTGAGGCGCCGCCGAAGTAGAGGTTTCGCCGACGCCAGCGCACGAGGTCGTAGCCCAGCGCCGCCAGACGGTCGAGCTCGGCTGCATCGTGGCCCCCTTCGCAGTGGACATGGGGCTCTTCGAGATGGACGCGCGCGCGGGTGATCGCCTCGTCGACGGGAAGCCCGTGGCCGACGACGTTGACGACGATCTGGAGGATCGCTCCGCGCAGGCGCACCGAGCCGGCGCTCCCGACGACGAGCCGTGGACGGTTGCCGCGGAGGACGAGCGAGGGCGCCATCATGCTCGTGAGCCGCCTGCCGGGGACGGAACGGCGGCCTCGTGGGTTGAGGTCGTACTCGCCGAGCATGTTGTTCAGGTGGACGCCGGTCCCAGGGGCGATCACGCCCGATCCCGAGCCGCTCGACGCGGTCATCGAGGCGGCGTTGCCGCGCTCGTCGACGACGGAGATGTGCGTCGTGCCGACGAGGGCCGTCTCGTCGGCCCGGCCGCGCTCGCGACGCTGGATCCGCTCGATCGCGTCCTGGACGCGCTCGTCCGCGAAGAGCCGGCGAGCGAGCCCGCCGCGGTGGAGATCACCCGTGAAGCTGCTGTCCCGCACCCGCGTCTGCTCCCTCATCACCTCGACGAGTCGCGCGTCAGCCTCGGCCGTGCCGGGCCCGCCGCCGAGCCCGAGCCGATCGAGCAGCAGGAGCCCGTAGCCGATCAGGATCCCGCCGGAGGACGGCGGCGGGTTCGAGAGGAACTCGTGCCCGAGGACCGACACGCGCACCGGCCGGCGCCGGATCACCCGGTACTCGGAGAGGTCGGCGCGGGTGATCCGTCCTCCCTCCTCCTGCACGTGCCGGGCGATCGCCCGGCCGAGCTCGCCGCGGTAGAAGGCGCGGGCTCCGCCGTCGGCAATCTGCTCGAGCGTCATCGCGAGGTCGCCCATTACGAGTGGGTCGCCGGCGACGAGCCTCGAGCCGCCGCGGCCGTAGACCTTCCGCCCCTCCGGCTTGTGCCGGAGGATCATGTCGAGGATCGCGTGCAGGTACGCCTGCACCGGGGTCAGCTCGATCCCGGCTCGCGCGTGCTCGATCGCCGGCTCGAGCAGCGTCCGCCACGGCAGCGAGCCGAAGGAGCGGTGCGCCGCCTCGAGGCCCGCGACAGCGCCCGGCACGGCGCAGGACGCGGCACCGATGTGGAAGACCTGCGACGACTCGACACTGAACTCGACGTCCACCTCCTCCATCTCCGCACTTGGGCGGCGGGAGCGTCCGAGGCCTGGTTCGGCGACGAAGAAGTCGAGCAACCGGTTGGCGCCGTCACGGGCGCGGTGGACGAGCATGAATCCGCCGGCACCGGGGCCGGTGAGCGGGCTCTCTGCGACCCAGGAGGTGAAGCCGGCGGCGATGCAGGCATCGACGGCGTTCCCACCCTCCGCGAGCACCCGCGCTCCAGCCTCCGCCGTCAGCGGGTGGCCTGCCGCGATCGCGCCTCGCATTGCAACAAAGCGTAACGAGCGTCGAAACGCGCACACCAAAATCGGTTTTTTCCGTTTCACTGAGTAGGTGACGTTCTCCGAGCTGAGAGGGTTCGTTCGACGGGACCATCGGGCCGTCGTGGCAGCGGTCGTGCTCCTCGTCCTCGTCGCGGCCGTTGCGGCCACGCCCCAGCTGCTCGGGCCGAAGCTGACCAAGGCGCTCGGGGAAGTCGGCGAGGCTGACCCGGTTTGGCTCTGGTCAGCAGGCGCGGCCTTCGTCGCCTCGCTCGCCTGCACGGGCCTCGCCTGGCGCGCGGCCCTCGTCCGGCTCGGTGCCGAGACAGGTCCGGTCGATTCGGCCGCGCGGTACGGAGTCGGCTCCCTCGTCAACTCCTTTGCGCCCGCGCGGCTCGGAGACGCAGTCCGGATCGCGCTCTTCTCCCAGACGCTCGAGCGCGGGGGCCGTGTCTGGACGACGGGCGGCGTCTTCGCCGCGATCGGCGCGGCTCGGGCGCTCGCCCTGGGCGCGATGGTGATTGCGGGCGCCGCCACGACCGGGGCCTCATGGTGGCCGCTTGGGGTCCTCGTCGCCGCGGCGGGGATTGCCGTCGTCCTGTCCGTACTGGCCCGAAAGCGGCGTCTGGGCTCGAGGATCGCGCACCTGCTGGACGCCTTCCGGCTCTTCGGCAGCCAACCGCGCACGGCGCTCGCGGTCGCCGGCTGGATCTTCGCCGCCACCGCCGGCCGTCTCGCCGCGGCCGCGGCGGTCACGGCCGCCTACGGGGTGCCGCACCCGGTACTCGCCGCGTTGCTCATCGTCGCAGCACTCGACGTCGCGGGACTCTTCCCACTGACGCCCGGGAACTGGGGCGTCGCCTCGGGGGCCATTGTCGTCGCCCTCCAGGCGCGTGGGATCGCGCTCACGGACGCACTCACCGTCGGGATCGGCTTCCACGCGCTCGAGACCGTGATCAGCGTCTGCTTCGGCGGGCTCTCGGCATTCCTGCTCGCCCCCGTGCCCGGCGCGGTGCGGCGTTGGGCGCTCGTCGGCACCGCGGGGGCATGCGCAGTGTCGGCGGCTGCCGTTATGGTCCCGAACCTAGTTTGACCCGTCCCTCCTCCCTCTTCCGCGAGGCGGTGGCCTCGGCGGGCGCTGCAGCCGGAGCCGCTTCGCTGCTTGCGTGGCTCGGGCCGCCGGGCTCAGACCTTGCGGCGCACGCCTACCAGAGGGCCGTCTTCATCCAGCACGGCTTCACGCTCTGGAACAACTTCTGGTACGCGGGCCGCTACAGCTTCATCAACTACAGCGTCCTCTACTACCCGCTCGCGGCCGTCTTCGGGATCCGGCCGCTCGCCGTCCTGAGCGTCGCCGTCGCCGCGCTCGCCTTCACAGTCGTCGTCACGCGCGAGTGGGGCCGCGCCGCCCGCTGGTCGACCCGGACGTTTGCCATCGTCTGGGCGGGAATCGTCCTCTCAGCGTCGTTCCCCTTCGCGCTCGGCGCCGCCTTCGCGCTGCTCGCGCTGTGGGCGATCCAGTCCGGGAGGCGTTGGTGTTTCGCCGCGCTCGCGGCGCTGGCGCTCGCGGCGAGCCCACTCGCCTTCCTGCTGCTCTCGCTCGTGCTCGCGGGGATCGCGATCGCGCGTCGCCCCATCAGGTCGAAGCTCTTTGTCCCGCTCGCAGCCGTGCTGGTCGTGGGGTTGCTGGAGCTCGTGCTCTGGCGGCTGTTCCCGAGCGGCGGCCGATATCCGTTCTCGACGCAGGAGTTCTTCGCCGTGTGCGCGTTCTGCCTCTTGGGCGCCGCCGCCAGCTGGCGCGTCGAGCGGGCACGCCCGCTGTTTGCGATCTTCCTCGTCTACCTCGCCGCCTGCCTGACGCTCTACCTCATCCCCACCCAGGTCGGCGAGAACATCGCGCGCCTCCGCCTGGCGGCCGTGCCGCTGGCCGTGCTCACGCTCTCGCTGCGGTCTTGGCGACCGATTCCCGTCACCGTCCTCGTCCTCGCGCTGGCCGTCTCCTGGAACACGACGCCGTTCGCCTTCAGCTTCGTGTCCGGCCAATCTGACCCCGCAGCCCACGCGGCCTACTGGCAGCCGACGATCCGCTTCCTAGAGCACCACCTCTCGCCCGCCTACAGGGTCGAGGCGGTGGACACGACGGGACACTGGCCGGCCGTCTACCTGCCGAAGGCCGGGATACCGCTCGCGCGCGGGTGGTACCGCCAGAACGACTTCTCGCAGAACAGCGTGCTCTACCGGGACTTCGGGGCGAAGGCGTACCTCGCATGGCTCCGCCGGCTCGGCGTCCGCTACGTCGTCTTGACCGATGCGCCCACCGATTACAGCTCGCAGGACGAGAAGGCGCTCCTGCTCGGCAACCGCTCAGGACTGCGGATCGTCTTCTGGGACGATCACGTCACCGTCTATGCCGTCCCGCGGCCGGTGCCGCTGCTGACCGGGCATGGGCGGGGAGAGGTCCTCGCCCTGACTCAGACACGCGTCTCGCTGCGGCTGGCCGACCCAGGTGTCTACCACCTCGCGGTCAGCTATTCGCCGTACTGGACCATCTCCGCGGGCTGTCTCGCCCGCAGCCGCGACGGAATGATCCAGTTGACGGCGCTCTGGCCGGGCGCCGTCGAGCTGGGCTTCCACGTCAACGCCGGCAGCGCGTTCGCGGTGTTGGCGGGCAGGCGTCCGTCGGCATGCGCCCCGTCCGCCGGCGGGCGGCATCCCGGTCCGGCCGGCGACTAGGAGTCGCGCAGAAAGCTCGGTGGCTCGAGCTCGTCGCCGGCTCGCGCAGAGACAAAGCTGGTGCGCACGCCGCGTGCGCCGTAGCCGGTCGCGATCACCGTGACCCAGACCTGGCCGGTCAGACGCTCGTCGACCGAAGCGCCGAAGATGATGTTCGTGTCGTCGGTGGCCGAGGCGCGCACGACCTCTGCCGCCTCGTTCACCTCGTAGAGCGACAGGTCATCGCCGCCCGCGATCGAGAGCAGGATCCCCTTCGCGCCGACGATCTGCTCGTCGATCAGCGGAGAGCGAAGCGCCCGTTCGGCCGCCTCGCGGGCGCGGCTCTCGCCGCCGGACGAGAACCCGATTCCCATCAGCGCCGAGCCCGCGCCCTTCATGATCGTGCGGACATCGGCGAAGTCGAGGTTGATCAGGCCGGGCATCGTGATCAGGTCGCAGATCCCCTGGACACCCTGCCGGAGGACGTCGTCGGCGATCCGGAAGGCGTCGAGCATCGACGTCTGCTTGTCGAGCACCTCGAGCAGCCGCTCGTTCGGAATCACGATCACCGTGTCGCACGACCTGCGCAGCGCTTCGACGCCGTCGTCCGCCGCGCGGTGACGGCGCGTACCTTCGAACTTGAACGGGGTCGTCACGATCCCGACTGTGAGCGCGCCGAGCTCGTGGGCGATCCGCGCGACGATCGGCGCGGCGCCGGAACCAGTGCCCCCGCCTTCTCCGGCGGTGACGAAGACCATGTCCGAGCCGCGAAGCACGCGCTTGATCTGGTCGTAAGCCTCCTCGGCCGCCAGCCGGCCCAGCTCGGGATCGGCACCCGAGCCGAGCCCCTCGGTGAGCTCCCGGCCGATGTGGACCTTCACGGGGGCGTCGGACATCTGGAGCTGCTGGATGTCGGTGTTGACGGCGACGAACTCGACCTGCGAGATGCCGGCGTCGATCATCCGGTTGAGCGCGTTCAGGCCGGCGCCGCCGACGCCGACGACTCGAATGACGGCGAGGTACGCCCCCGTGTCCGCGCGCGGAACGCGGTGCAGCCGCGGCGGCGGTTCCGGCAGGGGCTCGAGATGGCGGATGCGCGGCTCGGGTGGAGGGGCTGGGGCCACAGGCTCCGGCTCGGGCATCTCGGGCATCGGCACGACCTCCGCCTGAGCCTGCTCGGGCTCGGGCTCCGGCTGCGCAAAGTCGGGAACGTGCTCGACGGTCTGCTCAGGCGGCTCAGGCGACTCAGGCGGGGCTGGAACCGACGCCTCGCCCTCCTGCTGCCGCTCCTGCTGCCGCTGTGCCGCTTCGGTCGCCCGGAAGAGCTCCGCGAGCGGGCCCTCACGCATGCTGGCGCGCCTGCGAGCCATTGAGCACCTCCTTCGCCAGCTCGCGGTAGGCCTCCGCCGCTGAGCCCTGGGGGTCGTATTTCAGGATGGACGTTCCCTTCACCGGGGCCTCGGCGTAGCGGATCGTCTTGCGAATCCTCGTCCCGAAGACGAGGTCGCCGAAGTTCTCCTGCAAGATCTCGACCGCCTCGCGCGAGTGCAGGGTGCGCGAGTCGTACATCGTGGGCAGGATCCCCTGGATCTCGACCTCCGGGTTCAGGTTCTCGCGGATCATCGAGAGCGTGTTCTCGAGCTGAACCAAGCCGCGCAGAGAGAGGTACTCGCATTGGACCGGGACGATCACGCCGTGGGCGGCCACGAGGGCGTTGATCGTCAGGAGCCCGAGGGACGGCGGCGTGTCGACGAGGATGAAGTCGTAGTTCTCCTTCACGGGGAGCAGCGCCTTGTCGAGGGCGCGCTCGCGACCGATCAGGCTGGAGAGGGCGAGCTCGGCGCCAGCGAGGTCGATCGAGGAGACGGCGAGATCGGTCTCCGCCGCTTGGATGACCTCGGCGATCGGCAGTTGGTGGACGAGCACGTCGAACATCGAGCGCTCGATCGCGTCGGGGTTGAGGCCCTGGCTCATGGTCAGGTTCCCCTGCGGATCGAGATCGACCAGCAGCACGCGCATGCCCTGCTCGGCGAACGCGGCACCGAGGTTCAGCGTCGTCGTCGTCTTCGCGACGCCGCCCTTCTGGTTGGCGAGCGCGATTACCCTCCCCACCGCCGCTCCTTTCGAGGATTCGGCCCGCGTCTGCGGACGCGGGAGTAGCCTGGCAAGGCCCATTTCCGGGGCTTTCTTCGACTCATGCTAGCCGAACCCTTTAGCGCTGCAAATAGGCAGGATTTTCGGAGCTAGCGCTCGCCGTCCCAATAGTCCAGCTGCTCCAGGCGCGCCATTACGCCGACCCCGCGGAAGTAGATCTTGTTCGAGCGCGGATAGTAGGCGATGTCGTTCGGCTCGCGCGTGCCGTACGCGAGGTAGGTAAGGCCGCCCTCTCCGGCTCGGAATCCGTGCGCGACCCGCGTCCTCGGGGGGCGGGAGACGACATGGCCGCGCCGCACCGGATGCTCCTCTTCGCCGAGGATGCACACGCCCTCTCCGTCCAGGACGACGAACAGCTCCTCCTCGGCGGAATGGCAGTGAAGCGGGGAGTACATCTGGCCCGGCTTGACCTCGATGTAGTTGAGGCCTGTCCGCACCGAGCCACCCGCTCCCGCCAGCCCGCGCCAGACGCCCCGCTCGTCGTCCTCACGCTCGACGTCCTCGATGTTCACGATCCGCGAGGGGCGCGAACTCGGCTCCGGGAGCTCGGGGTCCGGGAGCGCGGCCTCGCGCTCCCACTGGTGCTGCGGAAGCTTCTCCGCCCAGGCCGGCCCCATCCGCGCCCCCTCGATCCGGGGAAAGTAGGTCAGCCGCGCCCACGTCCGGGTGCCGAACGCCAGGACGTCGATGCCGTCGGAACCGGCGACGACGCTGTGCGCCTCGCCCTCGGCCAGATGCACGAGGCAGTCGCCCGCACGGATCTCGTAGGTCGCGTGGTCGCCGTCGTCGTATTGCCAGGACAGGCCGTAGCCGCGGAGGACGAAGAAGATCTCTTCCTCGTCGCCTTCCATGTGCAGCGGCGTCGATCGCTTGCCGGGGTCGACCTCGATCCGGTGGACGCCGACACCGACGCTTCCCGCAGCGTTGCCGAGGTCGGTCCAGTAGCCGGCGAGCGGGCCGACCTCGGCGCGTTCGCGCTCGGCCTCGTCCCAGTGGACGGTCGGTGGCACGGTGCATTATGCGCCGACGGGCCAGCGCGCCGTCCCCAAGCTCTCACGGCAGCGCGCGAGCGCCGCCTCGGCGAGATCGCTTCCCTCTCGCTCGGCCGAGAGCCACGCCTCCACCTCGCCGAGCAACTCGTGCACCTCCGCGAGCACCGACCGCGCCGGAGCCTCCTCCCGCTCGAGCGCCTCGATTCTCCGCAGTCGATGGAGCACCTTGCGCGCCTGTTCCACCGCTCCGACGGTAGCCCCAGACGGCGCACGAGTCTGTGCCGGAAGCGTTACGTTCCAGAAGCATGGCGCGAAATCCCGAACGCGACTTCGGTGAGGCGCGCGAGCGGATCGACCGCGGCGACGACCGCGGCGCGCTGAAGGCGCTCGACCGGGCCCGCGCGGGATTCGCAGGGCGCGACGACGTCGAAGGTCTCGAGCACGTGCTCGACCTCGAGGCGCTCATCGGCGACGGAGACGAACGGATCGAGGCGGCGCGGGCGAACCTGGTCTACGCGACGAAGCAGAACCTGCGGGGCGTAACTCGAAAAGCGGCGCTGAGGGCAGGACGGCCGTGGGTCGACCCGTACCCGGACCTCGAGGCGCCGGTCGAGCACACGCGGATCCCGGTCACCCGCGGCGTCAAGTTCTGGATCGGCGTCGGCGTCGTGGTCGGGGTGCTCGGGATCGCGGCATACGTCGCCGTCGCGATCATCGTCGGGCTCGGGAGCACCAAAGAGCTACCTGTGCTCGTCACGAACAACCTCTCGCAGACCGTCGACGTACGTTGGTGCGACGACGAGAGCTGCGACTTTCCGAACGAGAGCCACGAGCTGCATCCGGGTGGAACGGCGGAATTCGATCTGCCGAGGGACGATCTTCTCGATCTGCTGGTCGTCCGGAACAGCAGCAGCAAGCATCGCCTCGGCTGCCTCCCGCTCGCGGTCAAGGAGGCGACCCGGACCGGCCGCTTCGAGACCTGGCGGTTGTCCGTGTCGCGGATGACGCCGTGTCCGGGCGTGCCGATCTCGTCGTGAGCAAGTAACAGCCTGTTACTTGCTGCTACTAGGACGCGAGCGCAGCGTAGTAGCCGGCCGGGCGCGGCCGCAGCCCGACGAGCGCCTCGTCGAGCGCCTCGACGAGACGGGCGCGGTCGCCGTGCAGGAGTGCCTCTACGAGCGCCCGGCGAACGGCGTCGGCGGCTTCGTCGCCGGCCGCCTCGCCGTGGGCAAGCCCGCGCAACCGCTCCAGCGTGTCCGCCCGGTCGCGGCCGGTCTCGCCGAGCAGGACCGATGCCCTCAGTGCCGCCGCCCAGAGGCCGTCGCCGCCGCCGAGCAGCGCCGCGAGCGCCTCACGCAGCTGTTCCGAACGGAAGGGATCGTCGGCGAAGAGGGACAGCTCCCAGCGATCGAGCGCCTCGGCAAGCTCGGGATCCTCGTCCGCGGAGCGGACACGTTCGAGCAGGTCGAGCGCGAGCCTCCCGCGGAACGGGTCGAGCCGGGATTCCTCGCCCGCCGGCTGGGTTGCGGCGATCGGGAGCATCGGCCTGATTCCGAACGGCCGCCAGTCCAGCCGCTCGAAGAGCACGGGCCCCGCGGCGAGCGGCGCGGCCGTCGCCAGGCGCAGCGCCGTGACCGCATCCGCGAGCTCTCCGGGCGCATCGGGCGGGTCCGGCTCGGCGGGCGGGAGCGGGCACTCGAGCTCGAGCACGCAGAGCCGGTCGGGCTCGCGGCCGAAGCCCGCCGGCAACAGGCCCTGCGCTTCCGGCCAGTGTGCTGCAAGCTCGCCCTGCGCGGCCGCCCGGACTCGGACGCCGGAGCCGAGCTCGACCTGAGCCCCGACCGAGATGCCGACGAGCGGCGCGATCGCCGCGTAGGCGCGGCGCTCGCCGAACAGCGAACGCTCGAGCTCGGCGTAGCTACGACCGAATGCCGCGTCGTCCCAGTCGAAGCCGCCGCAGGCCTCGGCCGTCGCCTCGACGAGCGGCGCGAGCACCGTGCGCGTCAACGCTTCGTCCTCGCCGGAGCCGGGGCCGGCGTGCG
>JBARRS010000185.1:0-4941 GCA_049644345.1 Gaiellaceae bacterium | reverse complement strand
CGGCGGCGCCGGATCGAGCACGACCCCCGCGCCGAGCGTGGTCGCGGCACGAAGGACGACCCGGTCGCCGCGCGCTGCCACAGCTGGCGCGGAGAGTCGGAGCTGCGCGTACGGGCCCGCCCGCGCGACGCGCGCGAGGATCTCGGCGGTCCCGAGGTGGACATGGACGCGTGCGCCGTCGCGGATCGGCTCGAGCTCCTCGAGGACGACGTCGAGCCGGTAGCCGACCGGGTACGCGCCCGGTTCGACCAGCGCCGCGCCGCGGGCCAGCTTGCTCCGCTCGATTCCAGGGAGGCTGACCGCCACGCGCTGGCCGGCCTCCGCGCGCTCGACGGACCGGTCGTGCACCTGGACGCTCCGGACGCGCACGTCTAGGCCGACGGGCTCGGCGCGCAGCGCGTCCCCCTCGCCGATCGAGCCCGACCAGAGCGTGCCCGTTGCGACCGTGCCGATGCCGCGCAGCGTGAACACGCGGTCGACGAACAGCCGCGCAGGGCCCTCGACGTCTTTGTAAGTCAAGCCCACAACGACATCCGCCAGCGCTTCTTTGAGCTCGTCGAGCCCCAGCCCTGTCTTCGCGCTGACGGCGACGACCTGAGCCTCCGGGACGAGCTCGCGTGCTTCCTGGAGCGCAAGCTCGAGCGTCTCGGTGTCGACCGCGTCCGCCTTCGTCACCGCCACGACGCCGCGCTCGACCCCGAGCAGCCGCAGGATCGCCAGGTGCTCGTGCGTCTGCGGCCGCGCGCCCTCGCCGGCGTCGATCACGAGCAGGAAGAGGTCGATCCCCGTCGCCCCGGCGACCATCGTGCGGACGAACCGCTCGTGGCCCGGCACGTCGACGAGCGACAGGCGCGTCCCGTCCGGCAGCTCCAGCGGCGCGTAGCCGAGCTCGATCGAGATCCCGCGCGCCTGCTCCTCCGGCAACCGGTCGGTGTCCTTGCCCGTGAGCGCCCGGACGAGCCAGGTCTTGCCGTGGTCGATGTGGCCGGCGGTACCTACCGTGAGCGGCATCGGCGCACCGCCTCGGCGGCCTCCTCGGCCTCGGCGTCCGTGAGCGTCCGACAGTCGAGCAGGAGCCGCCCGTCGCGGACGATCCCGATCACCGGCGGGTCTCCCTCCCGCAGCGGCACGGTGAGTCCCTCCTCGACCGCGCAGGCAAAGCTCGGCAGCTCGGCGAGCGGGAGGGCTCCGCCGCCGACCCGCCCGACCGTCTCCTCGACCTCGCCGCTGACCGCGGCGGCCAATCGCTCGGCCCGGCCGCGCACCGTCTCGAGCGGCTCCTCGAGCATCCGGAGCACGGGGATCTCCTCCCGTGCCCTCTGCGAATCGAGGTAGAGGCCAAGCGTCCCCTCGAGCGCCGCGAGCGTGAGCTTGTCCGCACGCAGCGCGCGCTGAAGCGGATGGCGGCGAAGCCGCTCAACGAGATCGCCGCGCCCGACGACGATCCCGGCCTGGGGCCCGCCGAGCAGCTTGTCGCCGGAGAAGCAGACGAGGTCGGCGCCGGCGCCGAGGCTCTCTGCGACGGACGGCTCGTCCTCTCGTGGGAGCAGCGAGCCGGAGCCGAGATCGTCGACGAGCGGCAACCCGTGCCGCGCCGCCACGGCCGCCACCGCCTCGAGCCGGGGCCGCTCCGCGAAGCCGACGAGGCGGAAGTTCGACTGATGGACGCGCAGGAGCAGTGCGGTCTCCGGCCCCACAGCCGCCTCGTAATCCTGCGCCCGCGTGCGGTTCGTCGTTCCGACTTCGCGCAGCCGAGCGCCGGACCGCGCGAGCACGTCGGGGATACGAAAGCCGTCGCCGATCTCGATCAGCTCGCCGCGCGAGACGACGACCTCACGGCCCTCGGCGAGGGCGGCGAGCGCGAGCAGGACGGCGGCGGCGTTGTTGTTGACGACGAGCGCCGCCTCTGCGCCCGTGAGCCGGCGCAGGATCGGGCCAACATGGTCCTGGCGCGAGCCGCGCCGGCCCTCGAGGAGGTCGTACTCGAGGTTCGAGTAGCCGCCGCCGGTCTCGGTGAGGCGCGCGAGCGCGGCCTCCGGGAGCGGAGCGCGGCCGAGGTTCGTGTGCACGAGGACGCCGGTTGCGTTCAGCACGCGGCGGAGCCGGGGCGTTCGCAGCCGGGCGAGCTCCTCCCGCAGGCGCGCCGTGAGGTCGCCCGGCTCGGCGCCGGCACGGATCGCCTCGCGCGCCCGGTCGAGCACCGCGCGGGCGGCATCGACGGAGAGCGGGTCGTCGTCGCCACGCGCCAGCTCGTCGACCGAAGGGAGATCGCGGAGCCTCATGCGACAAGTGTAGGCACGGAAAGACCCCGCTAGACTCGGGATTTCCATGCCCCTCGACGTGCTCCAGCCGGTCGAGCGGCGCGGGCGCAGACGCCGCCGGCGGCGCAGGCCCCTTCTGCTCCTCCTCGTTCTCGCCGCAGCGCTTGCGGGCGGGGGGTTCGCGGCGACGGAGCGCTGGACGCAGGGCCACGGCGGCCCGCACGAGGCGAAGGCGGCTTCGGCGATCCGGCCTTTGCGTCCTCCGACTCGGCCGCTGAACCTGCTCGTCGCCGGGCCTCGTCTCCGCCACGTATTCCGGCCCCCGATCGGCGCCGCTGGAGCGATCCTCGTCGACGCGGATACAGGCCGCGTCCTCTGGGCGATGCGTCCGCACGCGCGGCTCCTGATCGCCTCGACGACGAAGATCATGACCGCGCTGCTCGCGCTCGAGCGGCTCCCGCTCGCACGGCACATCGAGATTCGGAAGGTCGTCACGCGCGCAGCCCTCGTGCGGGAAGGGCTCCGGGCCGGGGAGCGGCCCGCGGTCTGGAAGCTCCTGTACGGCCTGCTGCTCTATTCGGGCAACGACGACGCGCTCGCGCTCGCGATCGGCACCTCCGGCAGCCGCGGAGCCTTCGTCGACCTCATGAACGAGAGGGCGCGGGAGCTGGGTCTCCGCGATACGCACTTCACGACGCCGAGCGGCGTCGTCGATAGGGACAACCGCTCTAGCGCCTGGGACCTCGCCGCGCTGACCCGCTACGCGATGCGCGACGCGCGCTTCCGCCGGATCGTCCGGACCCGGATCGCGCACATCCGCTGGTCGGCGCCGACGTACGAGAAGGTCTACGTGAACAAGAACGACCTGCTCCGCACCTACCGGGGCGCCGACGGGGTCAAGACCGGCTGGACCACGCTCGCCGGTAACTGCCTCGTCGCCTCGGCGAGCCGGCACGGCCGTCGACTCATCGCCGTCGTTCTCCGCTCGGCCGACCCGTACGGAGAAGCGCGCCAGTTGCTTAACTTCGGGTTCCGACAGCCGTCGACGTAGCTACAAGGGGTCGAGTGTCCGCAGCCAAGATCTGCCGCCGTGTGTTGGTGTCCGCGCTGCTTCTTGCCGCATGGCCGGCGCAGCTCGCCGCGAGCGACGGCGCCGGGCGTATGGACGTCACGCCGAAGACGGTCGCCGCCGGCACGAAGGGCACTGCCCTTGTCTTTACCTTCACGGCCGATAGCGGCGCATTGCGCGGTCAGACGCTGGTGGACGTGCCGCGGCTGTGGTCGATGCCGCAGGCGTCGAAGCCGGGCGCCGCCGGCTACGTGACCCTCCAGCGCGGCAGCTGCGGTGCCGGAACGCGAATTGTCCGGGTGGTCGGCCGGAAGATCCTGATCAACGCCTTCTGCGGGCGCGGCGGCCGCTACACGCTCACGTACGCGCCGGTCGATGTCGCGACGCTCGCTCCCAACGGCTACGTCTTTCTGACTCAGACGCGTGCAGCGCCGAAGCCGGGCGCGAGCGTGCAGGCCAGGCGTCGCCTCCGCTTTCACCCGCTCGCGCCGGGGAAGCAGCCGATCGTCGTCGTCACAGGCGCTCCGATCGACCACCTTCAGGTCATCGCCACCAGCGTTGCCGGCGCGGGTACGGCGTTCGGCCTCACGGTCCGCGGGGTCGACGCCTACGGCAACACCGCCGGCGGCTACGCGAACAGCGTCACCTTCACGAGCACGGATCCGAATGCGACGCTGCCGATCCCGTACAAGTTCTCCAGCGCGGATGCCGGATCGCACGCCTTCTCCGGGGTGGCGCTGCGCACGGTTGGTGTCCAGCACATCACCGCGACCGACGACGCGGGCCACTCGGCCACGAGCAACCCGATCAATGTCTCGGCGTCGAGCTAGACCGAACTACTGCGCGTCGGCCTTGCGCGGCGCGGCCGGCACCTGGGCGCGGCGCCGCTCGTAGTACGCCGCGATGAGCTCGACCGCCTTGCGCGGCTCGTCGGTCACATGCAGGAGCTCGAGGTCCGCAGGCGCGATCATCCCCTCCGCGAGCAGGCGGTCGCGCGTCCACTCGAGCAGGCCCTGCCAGTAGTCGCTCCGGACGAGCACGACGGGAAAGTGCAGCACCTTGCCTGTCTGGATCAGCGTCAACGACTCGAACAGCTCGTCCAGCGTCCCGAAGCCGCCGGGGAGGATGAGGAAGCCCTCCGCGGCCTTCACGAACATCGTCTTCCGCACGTAGAAGTGCCGGAAGGTGACCGCGATGTCGAGGTAAGGGTTCGACTCTTGCTCGTGGGGCAGCTCGATGTTGAAGACGACCGAGAGACCGCCGGCTTCGCGCGCGCCGCGGTTCGCGGCCTCCATCGCGCCGGGGCCGCCGCCGGTGACGACCGCGAAGCCGGCCTCCGCAAGCAGGCGCCCAGCTTCGCGCGCCAGCTCGTACGTCTCGTCGCCCTCGCGTACACGGGCCGAGCCGAACACCGTCACCGCGGGCCTGTCGATCCGCTCGACCGCCTCGAACCCTTCGCGGAACTCTTCGGCGATCCGCGTGACGTGACCGGGCAGGTCGCCGTCGCGGCGGTCGAGCAGGCGCCGGTCTTCCACCTAGGCCACTCTTAGAAGGAGCGCGGCACGTGCGTCGCGTGCATGCCGAAGACGAGCGCCGCCGCGAGCCCGAAGT
>JBARRS010000184.1:0-6235 GCA_049644345.1 Gaiellaceae bacterium | reverse complement strand
CGCGCAGGGTTCGCCCGCCGGTCATCGGCGCTGCCGCGGTCGCGCGAGAACTGCTCGCGCGCGGCGCCCCGTTCGCGCCCTTCGCGCGGCCTGCGATCGTCAACGGCGCCGCCGGCGCGGTCGTCCGGATCGGCGGAAGGCTTCGCAGCGTGATCGGGTTCACCATCGCCGGCGGCCGCATCGTCGAGATCGACCTTGTCGCGAACCCTGAGAAGCTGCAAACCATCGCTTAAACGAGCAGGCGCGCAGTCGATCCGCTTGTAAGCGTTCGTAGAGGATGGGATACTCGCCCCTGCGCCCGACCTGCTGCTGCAGCCGCAGTGATCCGAGGCTCTCGCCGCTCCAGCATGGGCCTGGTGCGGTCAGGGGAGCAGTTGCTTCCTGAGCTCAATAGAGAGGAGGGCTACCTCAGGAAACGACAGGGAACTCTGCGGTCCGCCTCTTTCTAGGCGGGCGGCAGTCCAGGCAGGCGGAGTCTTTCATGAGGGAGGACTAAGGAGGATCATGAAACGTTTTGCGCTGCTGCTGCTCGCTGCGCTGGGGGTGGTCGCCGTCGGTGCGATCGCCTCGCCCGCGCGGGCGGCCGAAGTCAGATCCTGTACCGAGAACTCGGCCACCTGTACCGAGACGCTCGATCCGATCGGCTACGAGGGCCAGTACACAGGCCACGACGAGCCCTCGCTGCTCTTCTACTCGAACACGCCCGGCTCCGGAAACTCGCAGGTCTACAAGCTGACGCTGCCGACCGACCCGCCTGTGCAACCCAACCAGGCCGGCACCGCCGGCACGTTCAGCTTCCAGCTCCATCCGGCGTTCTGGTTCGGGGTGGCGATGTGCGATACCCAGTCGTCGCCCGAGTACACGAACGTGTGTGTACCGGACAGCGACGGGAACATCTTCACGAGCGACAATCCCCACTCGGCGAACTACATCGGCAAGCACCCGGGTACGGCGTTCATGGAGATGCAGTTCTACCCGCCGAGCTGGGTGCCCTGGCCCGCCGGCAACAGCTGCGACCCGACGCGATGGTGCGCGGCGCTCAACATCGACTCGTTCTCACAGGACCAGAACAGTGGCCAGTTCAACAACAACGACTGCCGGAACAAGGCGGGCGATGAGCCGGTCAACTTCGCCTTCATCACCAAGAGCGGAATCCCACATGCCTCGCCGGATCCGGTCACCCTCTTCCAGCCGCCGTTCTCGGCGTTGACCGTCGACCCGACCAAGGACTTCTTCATGAACTCGGGCGACCAGCTCGTCGTCGACCTACACGACACCGCGTCGGGCTTGCAGATCGTGATCCACGATCTGACGAGCGGCAAATCCGGTTCGATGACCGCCAGCGCCGCCAACGACTTCCGTCAGGTGCTGTTCCAGCCTGGATCGCCGACCTGTCACTCCGCCCCCTACGACTTCCACCCGATGTACTCGACCTCGAGCGAGAACACGCGGGTCGTCTGGGCGGCGCACAGCTACAACGTCGCCTTCTCGGACGAGATCGGCCACTTCGAGTACTGCAACGCGGCCGACCCGAACACGGGCGCCTGCACGTCCGCGGGCGTGAGCGAGCCGAACGGGCAGCTCGACGCCGACGACCAGTTCTGCTTCAACCCCTCCGACTCGCTGCTCGTGCAGATCGGAGGCTGCACGGCAACCGAGACCGACTTCGACGGTGTCCCCTACCAGCCGGTCTGGCCGGGGACGAATCCGAACCTAGGGCAGGACAAGAAGTACCACTCGTCCCCGATCCTGTTCACGAGCCCGCTCTTCACGGACGGGTCCGGGTTCCAGCAGAACTTCGATCGGGTTGCGTTCGAGGTCGACCTGCCGCGGATCGAGTTCGCGACCAACCCGCCCTGCCAGCGCCACATCTCCAACCCGGCCGACCCGAGCCCGGGATCCGGCTGTGTCAACCCGCCGGCCGGTGCGAACTTCTACCCGCTCTACACGACCCGGACTTCGTCGTCGGGGAGCTGCGTCTGGCAGCTCGGCGGTCGCTTCCTCAAGGGCACGACGAACACGTTCGGTGGTACCTCGACCACGGAATTCGGACCGCTGCTGGCGTCCGACTATCCGAATACAGGGTTCACGATCACCGAGCGGTACAACAACTTCCGGAACATCCTCTCGACCAACCCCTGTCCGCGCTAGTCGACCCGGACCCTCTGCTTGGAGCGCCCCCTCGGGGGCGCTCCACACTCTCGGGCTCTAGTGGCGCGGCACGACGACCTTGCGGACGTTCGACCACTGCTGGAGGCAGTCTGAGCCGCGGGGGATGCAGCTCGTCGCGCCGACATCGACCCCCGAGACCTGCACGTAGTAGCTGCCGGGCGTCAGTCTGTGCCTTGTCGTCCAGCGCCAGAGGCGCGTCGCCGCATTCTTCCGCGGCGCCATCCTCTCCCGGAGCCGGACATTGACGCGTGGGAAGGCGCCGTCGCTAACGACGCGCGAACTGACCGCGACCTGAATCTCGGCCGCATAAGCGAGACCACCGAGCGCGAAGATTGCCGTGATGTGCCCATCGTGCTGGCGGACGGAACGAAGTGTCGGCTCGCTCGCGCTCGCCGGTGCCGCAAGCACGAGCGCCGCCAACATCGGAAGGGCGGCGAGCCGCAGCCCGTTCATCGTCGAAATCACACCGTCCACGGCGCGTCAGCATCCTAGCTCGGCGTGCAGCGCCGTCTCGAAGACCGTGTCCGGACAGCTATGCCGCGGCCGCGCGCGGCAGCGGCACGAGCCCCTGCCGGAAGCCGGCGAGCAGGTACACGCTCGCGAGGCCGGCCCACTCGCCGTACGGCTCGAGCAACTCCGCCGTCTCCCAGGCCTCGACCCAGCGCTCGCGCAGCGCGGAGCAGAGCTTGACGAGGCCAAGGTCGCCGACGAGCCCTCGCTCGGTCCGGCCAAGCCCTTGAAGGCAGACGACGCCGATCGACCACGGTCCGAGGCGAGGCTCCCGCAGGAGCCGCTGTGCGGCCGCCTCGGTCGGCACGGCCTTCAACCGCTCGAGGTCGAGCGAGCGGCAGAGACGGACGAGCGCGCTCGCGCGGGGCCCGCCGAGCCCGAGCGCCCGGAGCTCCGCCGGCGAGAAGCGACCGAGAGAGGCTGAATCCGGCGGTGCGTGCAGGCCGCCGCGCTCGGGCATCGCAGTGCGTATGACGCGCTGCTCGATCGCCCGGGCGCGCCGCGCCTGGATCAGCTGCCCGCAGAGCGCCCGCAGCAACGCATGAACGACGGTGTCGAGCCGGATCGGCCGGAGGCCGCGGAGTCGGCGGATCGTCTCGCCGAGCATCGGGTCGGCGGCGAAGCGCTGGAGAAAGGGCGAGTGGTCATCGTCGAGGCCGAGCACGAAGCGAAGCCGCTCGACCGCCTCCTCGCTCTCGGCCGTGACGCAGATGACGCCGTCCGGTCGCTGCCGTGCGGCGACGTGCTCGATTCGGCCTGCGACGACCAGTGCCGCGGTCAGCCGCCCGTCGATCACCACGCGCGTCGCGTCGCTCGCGTGGCGGGTCGAGAGCCGGAGTGAGTAGGGGCCGCGCGGTCGAAGCGCGGCCTCGATCACGCCTTCACGCGTGTCTGGGGCTGGTCCGTAGGCACGGCGAGCGCCGTCGCCCGCTCGAGGACGTCGAGCGCGTCGCTCTCACGTCCCTGCTCGCGCAGAAACCGCGCGTACATCCGCAACGCCTCGACGTGCTCGCGCCGTTCCCCATGAGCCTCCAGCAGCGAGATCGAGCGGTCGAAGGCACGCTGGGCCTCCTCGGTCTCCCCCTGGAGAGCGAGACCACGCGCGAGCGCGAGCCATGCGCCACCCTGCTCCTGGGGATCGGAATCTCCGAGCGTCTCCAGCGCCTCGCGCGCGCGCTGCACCGCCACCGACGGATCTCCGATCGCGACCGCCTGCTTCGCTTGCTCGGTGCGCAGATACGCGAGGTCGAGGGGCTCCGCATGCGGGCCCAGCAGCCGCTCGGCGAGCTCCAGGTGCGGGCCCGCCTCGGGCGCGCGGCCGGAGGAGATGTAGATCCAGGCGCAAACGAGGTGCGCACGCGCGAGCTGCGACGTGTCCTCAGTCGCCTCGAGCGTCGCGATCGCACGCCGCATGTAGTCGAGGCTGACGGCCGAGTCCCCCTTGCGCGCCGCGATGCGTCCGAGTGACCAGTAGAGGTTCACCCGTACGTACGGATCGTGCGCCTTTATCGACTCCTCCATCACGTCCTGGAGGACACTCTGCGCGCGCTCGAACTCGCCCATGTCGCTCAGCGAGTTGGCGAGATAGGTGGCGAAGCGGATCAGCGCGCCGGTGTAGTCGGGTGCCCGCTCCCGTACCTCGTCGCGGCAGCGCTCGAACAGCTCCGCGGCCTGGTCCGGCCGCCCGAGTGCGGCATAGCAGCGGCCGAGCGTCGCATAGACGTTCGGGTGCGAGACCGGGCTGACAGTGGGCGACGTCGTCGTCACGTCCTCGAGGAGCGCGACCGCTTCGCTGTTGCGGCCGTCTCGCGCCGCCGAGAGTCCGAGCGCGAGGCGTGCCCTGGTAGCCGCGACGGGGTCGCCGGCCCGACGGGCTTCCTCGAAGATTCCTTGCAACTTCTGCTCTGCGCCGCTCGGATCGTCCGCCAGGCGTAGCTCGAGCTCGGCATCCGCGAGCCGCAGCTCGCGCTCCTCGTCGTCGCTGAGGTCCCGGCCGGTCTCGAGATACTCGACCGAGATCCCGAGCTTCGGCGCGAGCATCCGCAGCGCCTTCACCGAGGGGCGGCGCGCCCCGGCCTCGATGCGCGAGATGTACGCGTAGGAGACGCCGGGCGCGGAGAGCTCACGCTGGGACAGCCCGCGCTCGAGTCTCAGGCGGCGCAGTCGCTGCCCGATCGTCTCGTCGGCGATGGTCTCAGGTAGGTCCGGTTGCACGCGCGTGATCGTAATTACCCCGTCAGTCGATCGTGATGTTAGATCGCTTGACAAGAGTTGTCTACAGCGGTTGCATCGGCAACGCCTCAGACACAACCGAGCCTGAGATGGGTGAAGGGAGGTGGCGGAATGCGGCTTCGCCTGAGCATGCTGCTCGTTGTTCTCGGCAGCGTCATCGCGGCGGCACTGGTCGCGGGACTGCCCTGGAACTAGGGCGACGCAGGGCGGGAGCGCCGCTCCGGCGGCGCTCCCGCACGCTAGCTTTCGCCTCGTGACGGCGACGATCGACCCGGGCACGGACATCGGGCACGTCCACCTGAAGGTCGCCGACATCGACCGCGCGCTCGACTTCTACGTCGGTGTTCTCGGGTTCGAGCTCCAGCAGCGCCTCGGCGACTCGGCCGCGTTCGTCTCCGCCGGGGGCTATCACCACCACATCGGCCTGAACACGTGGGAGAGCCGCGGCGGCCCGCCGCCTCCCCCCGGGACGACCGGCCTCTACCACGTCGCGATCCGCTTCCCGACGCGGGCGGCGCTCGCCAGGGTGCTGAAGCGCGTCGTCGACGCCGGCGTGCCGCTCAGCGGCGCTAGCGATCACGGCGTCAGCGAGGCTGTCTACCTACGCGACCCCGACGACAACGGGATCGAGCTCTACCGCGATCGCCCGCCCGAGCAGTGGCCCCGGCCGCCCGACGGGAACGGCGTCGCGATGGTGACCGAGCCGCTCGATCTCGAGAGCCTGCTCGCCGAGGCCTAGGCCGTCGTTGCGGTTCGGCGGCGGGGAAGCGTCTCGCGAATAAGCCGCACGCCTGCTGCAACGAGGAGGCTGCCGCGGCGGCGACGAATCACCCCGGTCGGGCGGAGAGAGGGTCGGGCATCAGCTCGAAGGAGCTCGAAGCGCTCCGCCGCCAGGAGTCTCCTTCCGGGTACGTCCAGTAGCTGCACTGCGTCTCCTTGCTCGACGTCGAATATCTTTACGTAAAGAAGCTATCAACCGGTTCTCTTGACGTCAAGAGTTTTTATGTAAAAATACAAGGCATGGCTACGAAGACAGAACAGCGCGACCATGTCGATCAGTTTCTCGAGACAATCCATGACGTCCTGCCGGAGCTCGACCTCGAGGTGGAGGGCATCGTCGACCGCATCAGCGGCCTGAGCCGTCGGCTCCACCGCTCGATGGACGAGACCCTGGCGGAGTTCGGCCTCGACTCGGCCGAGCACAAGGCGCTCTGCGCCCTCGCTCAGTGCGGGGAGCCGTGCCGCAGCTCGCCGGGGCGGCTAGCCCGGCGCATGGAGCTCTCGAGCGGGGCGATGACGAACCGCCTCGATCGGATGGAAG
>JBARRS010000183.1:0-1905 GCA_049644345.1 Gaiellaceae bacterium | reverse complement strand
GCTGAGATCGGACATCTCGCCGGTGACGGCGAGTTCCGGACCGCATCCGGAGACGTCGGCATCGAGCAGGCCGACGCGTCGCTGAGCGTTCACACAGCTTCAGGCGATCAGGAAATCGGAAGCGTCGCGGATGGGCGCGTCGACCTCCATTCCGCATCGGGCGACATCCACCTCGGGGTTCAACCGGGCTCGGGGATCTGGGTCGACGCGCGCTCAACGAGCGGCGACGTCGAGTCGGAGCTCGAGCTCGGCGACGCTCCGTCGGACGAGGAAGGCCCGCTCGTCGAGCTGCGGGCGGCGACGATGAGCGGCGACATCGAGATCGTGCGCGCGCAGGCCCGGCTCGCCGCGTCTTAGGACTCTCACGGCGTCATACGGCGGGGGCTGACATCGACGCTAGCCTTGTGGCGGATGGACGAGTTCAAGACATCCGACGCCTACGTGCCGACCGGAGACCAGCCGCAGGCGATCGCTGAGCTCGCCGAGGGCATCGGCTCAGACGAACGCTTCCAGACGCTGCTCGGCGCCACGGGCACGGGCAAGACCGCGACGATGGCTTGGATCGTCGAGCAGATCCAGCGCCCGACGCTCTTGATCGCGCACAACAAGACGCTTGCGGCCCAACTCTGCAACGAGCTGCGGGAGTTCTTCCCCGACAACGCCGTCGAGTACTTCGTGTCCTACTACGACTACTACCAGCCCGAGGCGTACGTCCCGCAGGCCGACCTCTACATCGAGAAGGACTCCTCTCGGAACGACGACATCGACCGGCTCCGTCATGCGGCCACGGCGGCGCTGCTCTCCCGGCGAGACGTGATCATCGTCGCCTCGGTCTCGTGCATCTACGGCTTGGGCTCGCCGGAGGAGTACGAGAAGCGGATGGTGCTGGTCTCGGTCGGCGAGGAGCAGGACCGCGACCTGATGCTGCGCAAGCTGATCGACATCCAGTACGCGCGCAACGACACCGCGCTCGGCCGCGGCCGCTTCCGCGTCAAGGGCGACGTCGTCGAGGTCCAGCCGGCGTACATGGAGTCGGCCTACCGGATCTCTTTCTTCGGCGACGAGGTCGAGCAGATCACGCACTTCGACCCGCTGACCGGTGAGGTGTACGCGCGGCTCGACCACCTCGCGGTCTTTCCGGCCACACAGTACGTGACCTCGAAGCCGACGATCGAGCGCGCGGCGGACGCGATCAAGCACGAGCTCGAGGAGCAGGTGAAGCTGTTCGAGTCGCAGAATCGGATGCTCGAAGCGCATCGCCTGCGCCAGCGCACCGAGTACGACCTCGAGATGATGCTCGAGCTCGGCTTCTGCTCCGGGATCGAGAACTACTCGCGCCACCTCGACGGGCGCCCGCCGGGCTCGGCTCCGCACACGCTCCTCGACTTCTTCCCTTCGGACTTTGTCGTCTTCATCGATGAGTCCCATCAGACCGTGCCGCAGCTCGGCGGAATGTACGAAGGCGACCGCTCGCGCAAGGAGACGCTGGTCGAGCATGGGTTCCGGCTGCCTTCGGCGCTCGACAACCGCCCGCTTCGCTTCGACGAGTTCCTCGCGAAGGTGCCGCAGATGGTGTTCGTCTCGGCGACGCCGGGGCCGTTCGAGCTGCGCCACTCGACGCGGATCGCCGAGCAGCTCGTCCGCCCGACCGGGATCGTCGATCCCGAGGTCGAGCTGCGCGCGACGAAGAATCAGATCGACGACCTCCTCAATGAGATCAAGCGGCGCGAGGAGGCGGGGGAACGCGTGCTGGTCACGACGTTGACGAAGAAGATGGCCGAGGACCTGACCGACTACCTGCTCGAGTCAGGCGTGAAGGCGCGCTACCTCCACTCGGAGGTCGACACGCTCGAGCGGATCCAGATCATCCGCCAGCTGCGGCTGGGCGAGTACGACGTGCTCGTG
>JBARRS010000182.1:0-18426 GCA_049644345.1 Gaiellaceae bacterium | reverse complement strand
GTGCAGGTCCTCTGCGAGCGAGGCGCCTTCGACTGCAAGCGAGACCTGCACCCCCAGCGCCTCCAGCGAGTCGCCGAGATCGGGTGACACGGCGGCCGGAGAGCAGACGATCAGCAGTCCGCGGACTTCCGACCGGATCGAGAGCGGCAAGACGAGAACGGTCTCGCCGTCGAACAGGCGGAGATCACCTCGCACGGGTGCCGGCACCTCGTCGTATGCGATGTGCACGGCGCTCGACCGCGCCTCTCGCAACCACCCGGACGTCGCGTCCGTCAGGTGCCAGCCGTTGTCGTCCGAGGACGCAACGACTGAGGCTCCTTCTTCGCCGAGCAGCGCGAGACGAACCGACGGCTCGTTGCCGAACAGACGGCCCACTCCGAGGATCGCGGCCTCGTAGATCTGCTCGTGGCCGGCGGCGCCGACGAGATCGATTCCCGCGCCTCGCAGCGCTCGCTCTCGCGAGACTCGCCGCGCCTCCTGCAGCACAAGGCCGGCCATCCTCGCCACGACGAGCAGGAAGAGCACGGCCGACGCGATGATGATGACGAGCAGGTCCGGATTCCGGAACTCCTGGACGAAGCGAATTCCGGGTGCGATCAGGCAGGCGACGCCGAGCAGCACAAGCCGCAACGGCGTGAGCCGGGTTCGAACATCGGCAGCCGGCTCCTCGAGTGCCCGCATCGACGGGTGCAGAGCCGCAGCGCCCCAGAAGAGGTAGTACATGATCCAGCCGGCGTCGTAGATCAGCTGCGTGTGGCTGTACGTGCCCTTGAGAAGCGCGAGGTTGTATGCCGAGTCGGTGGCGAGGAGGCAGACGATGCTGCCGGCCAGAAGGTAGAAGGCCGGCGCGCGCTTGCCTGCGTCGACCGCGAGCCGGATGGCGGCCGCGAGCAGCAGCACGTCGCCGAGGGGATACGCGACGGACACGGTTTTCGCGAGCCAGGTGACCGCTAGCCCGTGGAGGTGGATGTTCGGGGCGATCAGGAAGACCCACGAGAAGAGGCCGACGCCGATCGTCAGGATCAGCGCGTCGATCAATGCGGCCGGGTCGCGCCGCGGATTCCGGCGCCTGACGAGGACGAACAACCCCGCCATCAGCACGGGGTACACGGTGAGGTAAAGCGCGTCGCCGGGCGATGGGAACGGGGCGTTTGGGTAGTGATACGTGTACACATCGCCGGCGACAAAGAGGAACTGGCCGACCACGAACAGCCACCAAGCGGCCTTCGCCGTCGGCTTGTGCATTCGGATTCCGACGACGATCGCGACCACGCCCGAGAGACCCAGACCGTTGATCAGCGGCCCGTAGCCCTTCAGGGGCGGCACGAACAGATACAGCCCCATCAACCCACCGGTAGCGGCGAGGTACCAGCCCCAGGCGTGCGTGCGCCAGTTGCCGTGGACAGCGAGCCGTCTCACGCCGCGCGCTCCTTGTCGTCACGGGCCGGCTGGAGATCGAAGCTGTTCGCGAGCTTGCCCAGCACCTCGACCAGGCGCTCGACCTCGGCCTGCGTATTGGCCGCGGTCACCTGGATGCGAAAGCCGACTTCGTCCCTCGGGACGAGCGGGTAGGCGGCGAGCGTGACATAGATCCCTTGCTCGAACAGGAACCTGCCGACCGCGTCGATGTCCTCGTGGCGCGCGAGCGGCACCTCGACGATCGGGAACCCCGACCTGTTGGGTGTGTGGGCGCCGAGCCGATCGAGGCACTCGAGGACGACGGCGGTCTTCCGCCAGAGATCTGCTCGAACCTCGTCGCCGCGCTGCTCGTTCACGTCGAGCCCGGCGAGCGTCGTCGCCAGCGAGGCGACCGGAGACGGGCCCGAGTACAGATACGGGGGAGCGGCCGTCTTGAGCAGCCGCTTCAACTCGGGCGGGCAGGTCAGGAAGGCTGCCAGCGACGAGTACGCCTTCGAGAGGCCCGCGACGACCACGATGTGGTCGTAGCTCTCGTCGAAGTGCCGGACGATGCTGTTCCCGCGCGAGCCGTACGGGCTGAGCTCGTCAGCGCCGCGCTCGCCGATGACGCCGAATCCGTGGGCGTCGTCGACATAGAGCAGGGCGTCGTACTCCCGGGCGAGACGGGCGAAACCTTCCAGGTCGGCGAGGTTGCCCGTCATGCTGTTGACGCCGTCGATGCAGATCAGCCGCGGCGCCGAGTTGTCCTCCTTCAGCAGGCGCTCCAGGTCCTCGACGTCTTCGAAGCCGAACCGCTTCACAGTCGCGCCGCGCGCAGCCGCGAGCTGGCAGCCCTCGTAGATCGTCTTGTGAGCGCGGTTCTCGAGGAAGACCGTCCCCCCGCCGGCGAGGATCGGAATCACCGACATGTGGATCAACGTGATCGTCGGTAGCACGAGCGTGTCCTCACAGCCGAGGAGGGCGCTGAGGCGTTGCTCGATCTGCTCGTAGAGAACGGGGCTGCCCAGTAGTCGGGACCAGCTCGGATGAGTGCCCCAGCGCTCGAGGTACTCGGGCACCGCCGCGATGATCTCGCGGTCGAGGTCGAAGCCGAGGTAGTTGCACGAGGCAAAGTCGGCGAGCCACTTGTCGCCTACGCGAATCATCCGCCCGTCGATCTGGTCGATGACCGCGTCCGTCATCGGGTTCGAGCGCTCGAGCTCGGCGAGATCGTGGCAAGCCGCGAGCCACCTGTCGATCCAGCGAGGAGACGAGGGCGCGGTCCGGGGGCCGTCCGAGACGCGAGCGGTCATCGGCAGAACATCGACGCGGGGGGCGAAATCCTTTAGGAATCGAGAATCGCGGCTGCCCGGAGTCAGCTCGCAGCCACGCGCGTAAGGCTGTTTTGGCCTGTCGCTCGGCCTGCGATCCACCGTCGGAGCGCCTGGGCCGTGAGCGGACGGCTCACGTGGAAGCCCTGGACCGTGTCGCAGCCGAGCTCCGCGAGGCGTGCGAGCGTCTGGCCCGTCTCGACCCCTTCGGCGACGACCTCGAGGCCGAGGTTGTGGCCGAGCTCGATCGTCGACCGGACGATGACGGCGTCGCTCTCGTCGGCGTCCATGTTCAGAACGAACGACTTGTCGATCTTGAGCACATCGACGGGTAGGCGCTTCAGGTAGTTGAGCGACGAGTAACCGCTACCGAAGTCGTCGATCGCCAGCCTGACGCCACGCTCGCCGAGCCGGGTCAGGATCTCGCGCGTGCGCGTGGGATCGGCCAGAATCGTGTTCTCGGTGATCTCGAGCTCGAGGACCGAGGGCTCGATTCGCCACTTGGCCAGGAGCTCGCAGACCTCGTCGACGAGGCCGGCGTCCAACAGGTCCCGGCTGAACAGGTTGACGGCGACGCCGATCTCGACGCCCGCGTCGCGAAGCCGCCTGCATTGGGAGAGCGCGTCGTTCAGCACGTAGCCCGTCAGCGGGCGGGCGAGCCCGGTGTGCTCCGCAAGCGGCAGGAACTCGCCGGGCCCGAGCAGACCACGCTCGGGGTGCCGCCACCGGACCAGCGCCTCCACGGCCGAGAGCGCACCTGTCGCCGCGTTGACCCGAGGCTGGTAATAGACGAGGAGCTCGCGCTCGTCGAGCGCGCGCCTTAGCTCCCCGACCAACACGAGCCGCTCCGGCGAGTAGTGATCCTGTCCCGTCGTGTACACCGTCGGCAGGTGCGTCTCCTTGCTCCGGTAGAGGGCGATGTCCGCGTGCCGGACAAGCGTGTCGACGTCCTCCCCGTGCTCGGGGAAGACCGCGATCCCGATGCTCGTCTCGACCTCGAGCTGAAGACCCCCGACGAGGATCGGCTCCTCCATGCCCGCGTGGATCCGCTCCGCGAGCACGAGCGCGCTCTCGGCGTCGGCTCCCTGCGCCAGGAGGCAGAACTCGTCACCGCCGAGCCGCGCCACGGTGTCGCTTGGGCGCATGCGCGCCCGAAGGCGGTCGGCCACGGCGCAGAGCAGCTGGTCGCCGCTCTCGTGTCCGAGCGTGTCGTTGATCTCCTTGAACCGATCGAGATCGAGCAGCAGAACAGCGATCGGCGCATTTGTTCGCTCGGCCGCCTCGATCGCGCGCGCGATCCGCTCACGGAAGAGGGCCCGGTTGGGGAGATCCGTCAGCCCGTCGTGAAACGCCTGGTGCTCGATCTCCTGCACCTGCCGGCGCAGGCGGAGCGTGACCCGGCGGAGGATCGGAAAGAGCGAGATGTAGAGGATCAGCAGCACCGCCTCGAGGACGCCGACGACCGGCAGGAACGCCTTCCGCGCAGACCGTGCGATCGGCACGTAGTCCTGGTCGAGCTCGAGGACGCCCGCCGGTGTCGACCCGCCCACGCGCAGCGGCGCGAACGCCCTCAGCACCTTGGCCTGGCCACCACCGTCCGTGATCGAGCCGACGCGCGTCGACGTCTCCCCGCCGAGCGAGTCTTGGACTCCGCGATCGTTCGGCGCAGTCCCGATCAGCGAGTGGTCGGTCGAGTACGTGACCCGGCCGTCGACCCCGTACAGCTTGGCGCGCAGCGTGCCTCCGAGAAGAACATGGCGGAGAAAGAGCCGGTCGAGCTGTGCCTGCCGAACCCCGGTCACCGGCGCACTCAAGTCGGACGGGCTCAAACGGTCGCGCAGGATGGCATCAGCGACGAAGCCGGCGTGGAACGCAACCTCGTTCTCCGCTTGCGCGCTCGCGTGGTGACGAACGAAGAGGACGATCGCGGACCCTGCGACGGCGAGCACGACCGCCGTGTACAGAGCAAAGCGAAGGACGAGACGGGGCGGCTTGGTGCTCTGATCCATCGGCGCTCCGGCGGGTGAGGAGCGGGCGGCCATCCTCGTCAGCTCGGCTGTCGCCCGTCTTCGCCCGCGCTACTTGTGCGGCGCGGAGTCGCTCTTGCCGTGAGGGCTGCCGGGAGCCTGGTTCGGCTTTCCAGCCGGCTGCGGCTGGGCGGCGCCGCTGCCCGTGTCGCCCTTCGCGCCAGAGTTCGGCTTGGAGTCGGGCTTGCCGCTGTCGGGCTTCGAGGCGGGATTGCCCGTGTCGGGCGTCGGAGCGGGCTTGCCTACATCCGGCTTCGGCGCGGGCTTGCCGCTGTCAGGCGCCGGGGCCGGGTTGGCGCTGTCGGGCTTCGGTGCGGGCTTGCCGCTGTCGGGCTTCGGCGCGGGCTTACCGTTGTCGGGCGCCGGGGCCGGGTTGCCGTTGTTGGGCTTCGGCGCGGGCTTGCCGCTGTCGGGCGTCGGGGCAGGGTTGCCGGTGTCAGGCTTCGGCGCGGGCTTGCCGCTATCCGGCTTCGGCGCGGGCTTGCCCGTGTCAGGCTTCGGCGCAGGCTTGCCGGTATCCGGAGTCGGTGCAGGGTTGCCGGTGTCCGGCTTCGGCGCGGGCTTGCCGCTATCCGGCTTCGGCGCAGAGTTTCCGGCGCTGGGCGCCGGGTCAGACTTCGAAGGCGCAACCGGTGCTCCGTCGCTGTTGCTGACCGGCTGTCCGGCCGCAGGCTGCGTCTGAACGGCAGCACCGCTCGTACCGCCGGCGGGCGTCGGAGCGGCTGCGGCTGCAGCGGTAGTCGGCGGGCCGGGAGTGGCAGCGCCGCTGCTCGGGGCTCCGCCGGCGCCGGCATCGAGACTGTGAGCGTCACCGGAGGTCTTCGTCGACGAGATCTGGTAGCTGTTGTTCGAGACGGACAACGACCGAGCCGTCTCGCCGTTCGCAGCCTGCGCCAAGGCCAAGCGGTCAGTCGTAGTCGTCTTGACCGGCGCGCTCGGATCGTCGGCGGCCGCGAACACCGCCGGCTGCGCGCCCGAAAGCGGGCTGACGAGCCGCTCGACGGTGCCGCTCGGCACCGAGAGCGCCGCGAGCGAAGACGCCGGCACGAGCGCAGCCGCGCCCAGGACCATGGCGACAGCGCGGGAGCGGCCGACGACGAACCTGCGCAGGGAAGCCCCGTTGCTCGAGACCTCTTCCACCTCGACGCCCGGAGCACGCGACGAGAACTCTGCGTCGATCGTCGAGATCCCGCAGTCGACCGCCTGCAACTTGCCCCTCGCAACGAGGATCAGCGCCCGCCACTGCTGGCGAACCGCCTGCTCGTACGCCCGCTCCTGCGCCTCGGGCGTTCGGAGCAGGCCCGTCGAAGTGCGCCTGAACTCAGCGCTGTGACGATCGGGCAGGGGAAGGACGAACTCGACGTAGAGACCGGTGAGCGAGAAGCGGACGACCGCGCTCGTCTCGTCCTCCCTGAAGGCAAGCTCCGAGGCGCCGTGGCGCCTGAGGATCCGCTCGAGCTCCATGCGCGACTGGCGCTGGTCGATGCCCGTGCGCTCGGCGTAACGAGAGCGTCGGCTTGGAGTCGGTCGAGTTTGAGGCCGCGTTCGCACCAGTCCCCTTGTCCGCAGTAGACGTGCTCACGCACCTTAGGCGGTGGTACCTGGGGCAACCTGCCTCAAAAGGGGGAGATCAATCCCTCGCGCGAGGGTGCCGCGAAAACGCGATGGACCATGGTCCGATGGGCTTCACCGTGCGGGGCTAGGTCCGCTCGAGCGCGGCGCGACGAAAGCCGAGTCGCTTAGCGTGGCGCAACGCGGTGGCCGACCCGTTGTGCCCGAGAACGGGAATCGCGATCTCGTAGTCGGCGCAGCCGTCACGCTCGACTCGCGCCGCCGCGTGCTCGACCTTGCCCGCTCGCCGCAGCGTTCTGGCCCCTGTCGTCCGGGTCGTCGCGTGCGCGAGCGCGACCTCCCAGCCGTGGTCGCGCTGTCGTGCGAGCCGGCAGGAGAAGATGGCCGTCCTGAATGTCTGGTCGGCGCCGTTGGCATTTCCGACCGAGTTGTAGGCATCGACGCGGAAGTGGTAGGTCGTTGCCGGCGAAAGGCCGACGAGCGTGGCGTTCACGGTCTGTTGCCCGCTCGATGCCGGGACATCGGTCAGGCTGGTCGAGTCACCGTATCCCGTCGACCTGCCGAACTCGAACGAGTAGTTCGTCATCGCTCCGTGCGGATCGACGATGGCGGAAACGCGGGCGCTCGTTGCCGTGATCGCAGTCACCACCGGCGAGGGGTAGCTGACCGTGGGAGCGGTAACGCCGACGGCGACCGCCGCGCTGATCATCGTCGGATTCTGGGCGGGCGCGCTGTAGTACATGAGCAGACGCCCGTCGGGAAGGGTGACGAAGGCTGGATCGCCGCCGGAGAGGTTCGTCCCGCTCGGACTCGTGAAGCTGAGTCCGTCTGGGGAGGATGCCGTCTGCATCGTGCCGCCGAAGACCGACGTCGAGGCGACGAGCATGATCGAGCCGTCGGGATTTGCCAGGGCCGCCGGGTTCCAACCCCCTGTCAGCCTGACCCCCGGCTCGAGCGTCCAGGTGGCGAGGTCGGACGAGACCGCGCTGTAGACCGGCGGAGGTGGGTTTCCAGATCCCGGCTGGTTCTGCAACGTACTCACGTACATCCGGTAGCGACCGTCGGCGAGCCCGACGATCGCGCAGCAGCTAAGTCCCCAAGCGCCGGGCTGGGGACTCCCGCTCAGTCTCAGGCCGGGCTCGTCAGTGAAGCTGAGACCGTCGGTGCTGATAGCGCTCGCAATTCCGTCCGGAGGGCCGCCGCTGGGCGGGGGCGGGAAATGTGTGTAGTAGAGCCGCCAGTGCCCGTCTGGCATCCGCTCGATGTGGGCGTTCCCGGTGGGCCAGCGCTGGCCGGGCTCGGGCGTGAAGTGGAGGCCGTCGGTCGAGATCGCGCTGAAGATGCCCGACGGGCCGCCTAGCCCGATTGTCGCGTAGTAGAGCCGAATCCGACCGTCCGCGAGCACGACGACGCTCGGCCGCCACACGCCCTCCCCCGCCGGCAGGCCCACTTCAGACCCTGTCAACACCGGCCCAAGCTCCTGGAAAACCAGCGAAACCGGGGCCTGCGACCGCGAAAACGGCGCCGCCGACCCTGTCAAGGCAAGCGTCACCAACAGCACGACGGAAAGGCGCGTGCAAATGCGCATCAGCACTAAGCAGTATGACCAGGTAACGGCCAAGCCGAAAGGTGGGCCTGACCCGCCTTGGACGAACCGGACCCGACGTCGGCGTCGAGGCTCAGAGCCTTGGCTTTAGCTCTTCACGCCGCCTATGCGCCGGCAGGAGCGCCTCGCGGCCCTCGTCGCCGGGCTGCTTGGAGGAGCAGCGCCCCAAGCACGGCGACCGCGCCCCCCGCGCCGAGGCCAGCCGCCCACCAAAGAAAGCCATCACCCCCGCCAGCACCAGCGCGGTTGCCGCCTGGCTGCCGGACACGAAATGTCTGCGTGTCCACAGCGAGGAAGGCCCGGCCGCTCCGCCAGCGGAGGGCGAGTGTGCGGCCGCCGTCGCGGAGCGAGAGCCGCAGGTTGAAGAGCCGGCTCTGGTCCCCGGTCCAAGGAATGCCGATGCAGTGCGCAACGCCGCGCACCGTGTCGAGCGCATGCACGAACGGGTAGCCGCCGGGGTTCTGGTAGAGCGTGTAGGCCCGGCGGCCGCCGGCGCTCGTCACCCGCGTCACCGGGTACCCCTGCATCACCCAGCCCCGCTGCGTACGGTCGGCGATCCGGCCGGGCAACAACCGGGCGCGCTCGAGGTCGTAGGCGCGCACGACGTAGCGCGTCAGGTTCGGCGAGGAGACATGCTGGATCAGATAGAGCGTCCGTCCGTCGGGAGAGAGCGCGTCGAAAGCGAAGTCTCCCCTCAACGCGATCGCGGTGAAGAGCAGCGTCTTTGTGTCTACCACCCGGAAGAAGCTCCGCGAACGCAACGCCGTCACGAAGCCGCGCTCGGCGAGCACGAGCGTCCCGCCATCAGTGGATAGACCACCGGCCGAGCCGTCGAGAGCAACCGCGGGGATCCCCCAGCGTCCTGCGTAACCGGCCGCCCTGACTTTGCCGTCCTTCGTGCTCACAGCCTCCAGGAAGGTCCTCTTGCTGCGGTCGATCGTGACGTAGCGGACGCCACCACCGGGAGCAAGCAGGCCCACGCCACCCTGGAGAACGCCGGGCGACGGAGGACCTCCGGAGGCGAGTGCCACAGGGACGAGGAACAGAGCGCCGATCGAGGCGCAGAGCAGACAGCGGAGCATCGCTTCCTCCTTGGGTGACTGTCCGTACTACGCTCGCCGACTCCAAAAAGGGTCCCTAGCGACCACTCCGCAAAGAGAGTGGGGCCGGACCGGCCCCTCGCTCCGTGTCCTGATGCCGCCGCGCCCGACCTGCGCGGGCGCGGCTCAGAAACGTCCGCCGTAGAAGCGAAACCGTCGCAAGTCGTCATGGCCGCGGAGCGGCCGGACTTGCGATGGTGAGGTGGGCCGTGCAGGACTCGAACCTGCAACCTTGGGATTAAGAGTCCCCTGCTCTACCAGTTGAGCTAACGGCCCAGGCGGTCGCCTAGTGTAGCCCGGGTGCGCGTTCTCTCAGTCGTTGGCAATAGGCCCCAGTTCATCAAGTCGGCGCCGCTCTCGACGGCGCTCCGCGAAGCCGGAATCGAGGAGGTGACCCTGCACACAGGACAGCACTACGACCATGAGCTCTCGCAGGTCTTCTTCGAGGAGCTCGAGCTCGCGCCGCCCGACTACGCGCTCGATCTCCGCACCTCCGACTCCGGGCCGATGCGGACGGGAATCACGGACGCCGTCGAACGCGAGCGGCCCGACTGGCTGCTCGTCTACGGGGACACCAACTCGACGCTCGCGGGCGCCCTGGCCGCAGCCGAGACCGCCACTCCGCTCGCGCACGTCGAGGCGGGGCTACGCAGCGGCGACTGGTCGATGCCCGAAGAGCGGAACCGGGTCGAGACGGACAAGCTTGCGCAGCTGCTCCTCTGCCCCGACGAGCGCTCCTCGGAGACGCTCGCCGCCGAGGGAGTCTCCGGCCGCCGCGAGATCGTCGGCGACGTGATGGCGGATGCCTCGTTCCGGCTCGCGCCGATCGCGCGCGAGCGCTCCCGGATTCTCGAGCGGCTCGAGCTCGAGCCCGATCGCTATCTCGTGGCGACCGTGCACCGGCAAGCGAACGTGGCGGAGCCGCGCCTCGGCCGGATCGTCGAGGGGCTGAACCGGCTCTCGGAGCCACTCGTCTTTCCCGCGCATCCGCGCACCCGTGCCGCGCTCGACCGAGAAGGGCTCGCATTGGCCCCACACGTCCGCCTGCTCGAACCGCTCGGCTATCTCGACTTCGCGGCGCTCGCCTCGCAGGCGCGCGTGATCCTGACCGACTCCGGCGGGCTTCAGAAGGAGGCCTACTGGTACGGCGTCCCCTGCGTCACGCTGCGGCCCTCGACGGAGTGGGTCGACACGGTCGAGGCCGGTGCCAACGTCCTCGTCGACGACGACCCCGACCGGCTCTCCGAGGCGGTCGCTGTAGCCCAGATGCCCAACGAGCCCCCCGCGCTCTACGGCGACGGCCACGCGGCTGAGCGCATCGCCGAGGTCCTCGTTAGGCTGGGCCCGTGATCAACGTCGGGCTCGCGGGCCTCGGTTACTGGGGCCCGAACCTCGCACGAAACTTCGACGATCTCGCCTCGCTCACCTGGCTCTGCGACCTGTCACCGAAGCTGAGCGAGCAGTTCGCTCCGCGCTACCCGCAGGCTCGCTTCACAGATGACTTCGACGAGCTCCTGGCCGACCCGGACCTGGACGTCGTAGCGATCGCGACGCCGGTCGTCACCCACTTCGAGCTCGCTAAGCGCGCACTCGAGGCCGGCAAGCACGTCTTCGTCGAGAAGCCCCCGGCGCTCTCGGCCACCGAGGCCGAGGAGCTCGTCGCCCTCGCCGAGGAGCACAGCCGCGTGCTGCTACCCGGTTACCTGCTCCTCTACCACCCGGGCGTGCGCAAGCTGAAGGAGCTGATCGACTCCGGCGAGCTCGGCGACGTCTTCTACCTCTACGGCAACCGGCAGAACTTCGGTCAGATCCGCCGCGACGAGAACGCCCTCTGGTCGCTCGGCGCACACGATCTCTCGGTGATCCTCCAGCTCGTCGGCGAGGAGCCGAGCGAAGCGTGGGCCCGCGGAGAGTCGTTCCTGCGACCGGGCGTCGAGGACGTCGTCTTCTGCTACCTCCGCTTCCCCTCCGGCAAGGTCGCGCACATGCACCTCTCCTGGCTCGACCCCCACAAGATGAGGAAGATGACCGTCGTCGGGTCGAAGAAGATGGCCGTGTTCGACGACATGGAGCTCGACCGGAAGATCACGGTCTACGAGAAATGGCCGGAGGAACCGGCGCAGACCTACGGAGAGTGGGTGACGCGTACGGGCGACATCTACTGCCCGAAGCTCCCCAACGACGAGCCCCTGAGGCTCGAGTGCCGTCACTTTCTCTCGCTCGTCGCCGGCGAGGGCGAACCGCTTGCCGCGGCGCGCGACGGCGTCGCTGTCGTCCGCTCGCTCGAGCAGCTTCAGCAGTCGCTGGAGCAGGCCGTCGCTTGAGCTACGAGGTCGCCGAGAGCGCGATCGTCTACCCCGGCACGGTGATCGGGGACGGCTGCAAGATCCTCGACGGCGCGGTCGTCGGGAAGCAGCCGACGCTTTCGGCGCGGTCTACGGCCAAGCGGGAGGAACTGCCGCCGCTCGAGCTGGGCCCCGGCACGGTCGTCTCGACCGGAACGGTGGTCTTCGCCGGGACGAGGATCGGTGCACGCGTCGTCGTCGGCGACCAGGCGTGCGTCCGCGAGCGCTGTCAGATCGGCGACGACGTCGTGATCGGACGCGGCTCGCTGGTCGAGAACGACACGACGATCGGCGCGCTGACGAAGATCCAGGCTCAGGCCTACATCACCGCCTACTCGACGCTCGAGGACAACGTCTTCATCGCCCCCTGCGTCGCCACGACGAACGACAACTTCATGGGGCGGACCGAAAAGAGGCACGAGCTCGTCAGGGGGCCGACCATTCGGCGCGGCGCACGCGTCGGCGGCGGGGCGATTCTGCTGCCGGGAATCGAGGTCGGCGAGGAAGCGTTCGTAGGAGCCGGCGCCGTCGTCCTTCACGACGTTCCGCCACGAGCGGTCGTCATCGGCAACCCGGCGCGCCAGATCCGCGAAGTAGCGGACGAGGAGCTACTCGAGAGTCAGTAGCCCTTGCTGAGCCTGAGCGCGTAGACACCGGCGCCCGGCCCGCCAAGCGTGACCTCGACGTAGTACCACCCTCGCTTCGAGGCGCGATAGCTGATCCGGGCGGTGCCCGAAGCGGGGCTTGCCGAGTGAGCCGCCTGGAGCGAGGCGGCCCCGTCGACATGCTCCGTCCCCGGCTTCCAGAGCGTCAGGCTCAGAGCTAGTCCGTCGCGGCCGCGGACCGAGACCGTGACCCGCCGCCCGCGGCGAAGCCGGACGCGGTAGACGTCCACTGGGTCGTCCCAGAAGTCGAGGGTCGCGGTGAGACCGCGACGACCTTGCGCCAGCGGCGCGGCCGAAGCACCCGCGTCGTCGTTCGGCTCGAGCCGGTCGGGCGTGGGGAGGCCGCCGCTCTTCAGAGTCTTCACGGCCGCTTCGACGTCCAGGCGGCCCCAGCCGGTCTGCTGGTCGCGCCCCACACGGCAGGAGTCACAACCGTTGTCGGGAGTCGCGTCGTCGGCACTCCGCTCGAGCAGGTAGGCGACCTGATCCGGTGTCAGCCGAGGGCGGATGCTGAGCAGCATCGCCGCGGCTGCCGAAACCTGCGGTGCCGCGAAGGACGTGCCGTCGCCGTGTCGGTACGGCGGCGGCGCGCAGCTCGAGTACCCCTGGTCGCGACACGTCGGGCTCTTTGCCGTCAGCTTGCGAGGGAAGGTCGACAGGATCCGCTCGCCCGGCGCGGCGATGTCGTTGTAGAGGGAATCTCGGTTCGAGAACTCCGGCACCGAACCGTCGGGCCCGTACGCACTGACGCCGATCACGTGCGGAAATGCCGCCGGGTAGTCCGCGAAGGGCCACGGCACGGTGTTGCCGTCCGCGTTTCCGACCGAGGCAACGACCACAGCGCCCTTCGCGACTGCGTAGGCGACAGCGCTCTGCTCTAGCGGCGAGAAGAAGTCGTAGGTCGGCTCGAGCGGGTCGCGGGTAGCGCCGAGGCTGAGATTGACGACCCGCGCACCCTGGTCCACAGCCCATCGAATCGCCTCCGCCTCGACGTACGGCTCGACGGTCCCGTCCGGCCGGACGACCTTCGCGACGACGAGACGCGCGCCCGGAGCCATCCCGGCGATTCCGTGCCCGTTGTCCGTAGCCGCGGCGATCTCCCCCGCGACGAACGTCCCGTGGCCAGCCGTATCGACGAGGGCCGAGCCGCCGACGAAGCTCTTCCACGCGACGATTCGTCCGGCGAACTCGGGGTGCGAACCGTCGATGCCGGAATCGACCACCGCGACCCTGACCGAGGTCAGGAGCGGAGGCTGGGACCAGGCGTCGAAGGCTCTGTCCTGGCCCAGATACCACTGACGGGGCGCAAGGGGGTCGTTCGTAACGAACGCCGGCGCGGTTGCCGGCAGAGCGAGCGCGGCCATCGCCGCACCCGCAAGGAGGAGCCGCCTCACGGACCGACCTTCAGGATCGGCGAGAAGCCCGGCACGAAGCCGCCGCCCGGCGCAAGGCGGGCCCGGTAGGCCCCAGGTGCGACCGTCGCCGTCACGGTGAACACACCATCGGCACGAACCTGGGACGACGCGACGAGAGCCCACCCAGTCGCGGTAAGCCGTTGCACGGATACCTGTGTCCCTGCAAGGGAGAAGGGATGGATCCTGCCCCGGAAACCGGGCCCGCTTGCCGCCACTTGGAGGTTGAGACGCGGGGCTACCGCAACCCGCACGAGGCCGCTAGGAACCTGGCCGGCGAGCATGCGATAGGCCGTCGAGATCTTGGGGCCGACGACCGGCGCCACGGTCCCGCCCGAGGGCGAGAGACGACCGACGTCCTGCCAGGCACCAGCGGAACGACCGTAGGCCAGCTTCTGGAGGACGACAGGCCCGACGCCACGGGCGAGCCCGGTCAGACGCGCACGCGAGCCGTAGACGACCGGCGCGTCGGGTGCGGTCAGCGAGAGCACGCCGACGCTGAACCAAGTCGAGCGGAGGTCGAGCGCCTTCCGCACGTCCGCCCCGCTCACCGTCGCATCGCCTCCGCTTCCCTTGGCGACGAGGGAGCGCACACGCCCGGAGGGTCCGGCAACGGTCTGGACGTCGAGCAGCCGGCCGGGCACGCGAAACTTACGCACAAGCATTCGGGCTGCATAGCGGAACGGCCCCCAGTTGTGGTACGGCGAGATCGAGTCGTACGGGTCGGGAACCGACACCAGATACGGCACCGGTGTCGCGGTCGGCGATACGTCCTGGACGGAGGCCGTCTTGCCGCCGGAGCTCGAGAAGAACATCGTGTCGGCGACGTGACCCTGATAGAGCACGACCTTCCCCGCGGTGTCGTTCACGGCGGCTGTGGCCGTCGGCGCCTCCGCGGCGAGCCCGCCGTAAACCTGGTTGCGGGTGTCGTCATAGAGGTCGAACGCGCCACCGCCGCGAATCTGCGCGAGCGCGTACGACCGCGCGGCGACGGCCTGCGCCTTCAGCGCCTCGGCCGACCAAGTCCTCGGCATCTCCGACGGCACCACACCCCACAGGTAGCGCTCGAGCCCGACGATGTTCACGACCTGCAGCTTTTGCCCCTGCGCGGCGACTCGGAGGGTTCCGCGGTAGGCGCGCTGATCTAGCGCAAGCGGCCAGGCGCCTGGACTGAAGACGAGCGGACCCGGCAGTGCCTGCGGCGGGGCGGTCGGGTCCACCTGGAGCTTGAAGCCGGGCCCAAACGTGTAGTCGCCGGCCGCGAGCGTGTAGCGGGCGCCCGAGGCGTCGCGGACCACGAAGTCCTGTTGTGAGGAAACGGTGACCTGCTTGCGCCCGTCGGCTACGAGCACGCGCACCTTGCTCACGGAGGCCGGGCCTAGCGTCGTGCCGGGGAAGTAGTGGAGGACGATGCGATCGTACTTCCAACCGTGCAGCGCGTATCCCTGCGCCCCGTATTGGCCGAGGCCGAGCCCGTGGCCCCAACCGTGACCATTGACGAAGAAGACGGGCGGAGCGTACGTGTCGCGGAGCACGACATGGCCCGACGGAACGGCGGTGCCGAGCGCGAGCGAGACGGTTGTGGCAAGCATTGGACCAAGCATCGGCGAGGGCCCCGCGAGGCTCCGAGCGTAGCGCATGAGACTTACGCAGTTTTCTTTCTTTACAGGCTCTTCACCCCGATCCCTGCGCGAGTTTCTCGTACCTTTCCGTGGGGCACCGTAAGTCGGGCCTGGGGGCTGCCGCGACGATGAGGGCCGACACTCAGATCCTTCCTCCGCGCTACGGCTCGCCCAACCTCGTCGCGCGAGGCGGGATGGGCGACATCTTCCGGGCGACCGACGACACGCTCGGCCGCGCGGTCGCGATCAAGGTTCTGGGCGAGCACTACGCCCACGACGACTCGATTCGGGAGCGGTTCACGCGCGAGGCGCTGGCGGCCGCGCGGCTCTCCGGCGAGCCCAACACGGTCACGATCTTCGACGTCGGGGAGTGGAACGGCAGGCCGTTCATCGTCATGGAGTACTTGAGCGGCGGCTCCCTCGAGGAGCGGCTGAGCCGCGGCGGCGCACAGCCGCCGGGGCAAGCGCTGCAGTGGCTGGAGCAAGCAGCCGCCGCGCTCGACGCGGCACACCGCGAAGACGTGGTCCACCGCGACGTGAAGCCGGCGAACCTGCTGCTCGACCGGGAGGGAAACGTCCATGTAGCCGACTTCGGAATCGCCCGCGCGGCCGGCCTCCAGCCGCTCACGCTCACCGGCACCGTGCTCGGCACAGCGGGCTACCTTTCGCCCGAGCAGGCGCTCGGCGACCCGGCCAGTCCCGCCAGCGACCGCTACTCGCTCGCGATCGTCGCGTTCGAGCTCCTTTGTGGCCGTCGGCCGTTCGAGGGCGACTCGATCACCGCGGAGGCGGCCGCGCATGTCAACGCCCCCGTGCCGTCGGTGGTCGAAGTCCACGAGGGCGTGCCGGTCGAGCTCGACCCTGTCTTCCGCAAGGCACTCGCCAAGGACCCGAGCAAGCGCTTCGGTACGTGCGCCGAGTTCGTCGGCTGCCTGCGGGACGCGCTCTCGGAGGCTGCGGGCGGGACGCGAACCCTGCGGTCGCCCAGCGTCCTGACGCCCGTCGTTCGCCGCCGGCGCCGATCCTTCTGGCCGGCCGTCCTCGGCGCACTCGCCCTCGCGGGCGCAGCCGGAGCGCTCGCGGCCGCGCTCCTGATCCGGGGGGGTGGACAGCAAGCGAGGGTGGCCACGGTCACGCTCGGGGGGACGACCTTGCACGAAACGGTCACGACGACGCCGACCGGCTCCACCACCGTGGCGTCGTCTGTGCCGAGCGGTCTAGGCGGCCACGCTTTGAACGACGAGGGCTTTCGCCAGATCCAGGCCGGCAACTACTCGGCGGCTCTGCCCCTCCTCCAGCAGGCGGTGCAGAGACTCCGCGGCACGGGTCCCGGCGATTCCTACGAGGGCTACGCGAACTACAACTTGGGCTACACGCTCTGGAAGCTCGGCCGCTGCTCGGAGGCGGTCTCCTACCTCGAGCGGGCGCGAGAGCTCGAGCCCGACCGGCACGAGCCGAAGGACGTGCTCAAGCGAGCGCGCAAGTGCTGATCAAGCCAACCGCTCTGCGTACTGCCGGCGGTAGTAGTCCAGGTACTCGCCGGACTTGATCGGCTCCCACCAGTCGCGGTTCCGCCTGTACCACTCGATGGTCTCCGGCAGACCGTCGGCGAGCGTCCGCTCAGGGGCCCAGCCGAGCGCGCGCAGCTTGGTCGTATCGAGTGAGTAACGGCGGTCGTGCCCCGGCCGGTCCTCGACGTGCCGGACGAGCGACTCGTCGGCGCCCGTCAGCTCGAGGATCCGGCTCGTCAGCTCTCGGTTCTCCACTTCCTCGCCGCCACCGATGTTGTAGATGTCGCCGGCGCCGCCTTCCCGGAGCACTAGCTCGATGCCGGCGCAGTGGTCGTCGACATGAAGCCAGTCACGCGTCTGGCGGCCGTCACCGTAGAGCGGCAGCGGGTCGCCGTCGAGAGCGTTAGTGACGAAGAGCGGGATGATCTTCTCGGGATACTGGTTCGGGCCGTATGTGTTCGAGCCGCGCGTGATCGAGGCGTTGACGCCGTACGTGCGGACGGCCGAGAGGACCTGGAGATCCCCGCCCGCCTTCGACGCCGAGTACGGGCTCGAGGGCCGCAGCAGATCCTCTTCCCTCGATGACTGCCCGGAGGGTACGTCGCCGTAGACCTCATCGGTCGAGACTTGTACGAGCCGCGCCCCGTGCTCACGCGCCCAGTCGAGCAGGACGTAGGTGCCGAGCACATCCGTCTCGATGAACTCGGTTGCGCCGAGGATCGAGCGGTCGACGTGTGTCTCAGCGGCGAAGTTGACGATTGCCTCGCATCGCGTCGCCGCCGCCCCGACCGCCTCCGGATCGGCGATGTCCCCCTGGACGAACTCGCACTCGACACCCTCGAGGTTCGCTCGGTTGCCCGAATAAGTCAGCTTGTCGAGCACGACGACGTCATCGCCGCGAGCCACGAGGCGCTTGACGAAGTGCGAGCCGATGAAGCCGGCGCCGCCGGTGACGAGCAAGCGCATCACAAAAGCCTAGAGGAGACGATCGAGACAAGCCCGCAGCCCCTCGCGCCAGTGCGGCAGGCGCGGCGCCTCGGCTCGCTCGCTTCGGAGCACCGAGTACGGGGGCCGCGGCGCTGGGCGCCCGAGCTCCTCGGTGGAGATGGCCCGAACGCGGCAGCGAAGCCCCGCTTCCTCGAAGATTGCCTGCGCGAATTCGGCCCAGCTGCACTCGCCGCGGGCGGCGAGATGCCAGACGCCGTGCGGCAGCGCGACCAAGTCCCGCGTTGCCTCAGCCAAGTGCCCGACGTACGTGGGGCAGCCGACCTGGTCGCCGACGACGGTGACCTCGTCCTGCTCGGCGCCGAGCCGGAGCATCGTCCGAACGAAGTTCCGGCCTGTCCAGCCGAAGAGCCAGGAGCTGCGCACGATCCAGCCCTCGCGCACCTCCCGCTCGCCCTCGAGCTTCGTCCGGCCGTAGACGGAGAGCGGATTCGGCTCGTCCGATTCGACGTATGGCTCGCCCTTCCGGCCGTCGAAGACGTAGTCGGTCGAGTAATAGACGACCGGAGCGCCGAGCGCGACGACGTTTCGTGCCCCGTCGACGTTCACGGCCCGCGCCTGCTCGGGACGCTCCTCCGCGCCGTCCACGTCGGTCCACGCCGCCGCGTGGAGCACTAGGTAACAGTCTGTTACTTGCTCAAGGGGGCGCGTGACGTCCCAATCGCCGTGCGTGAGGGCGCGCGCGTCGGCGAACACCTCGCGCATCGCCTCCCCGAGCTGCCCACCGGCGCCGGTGATCAGGACGCCGCTACCCGGTCCCGTTCCGAGAGGATCGGCGATTGCGTGCTCCAGAGGTGTTTTACGCGGGGATCGTCCCAGGGAACCCCGTGCT
>JBARRS010000181.1:0-2654 GCA_049644345.1 Gaiellaceae bacterium | reverse complement strand
CTGCGGGGGAACCGGGAGGTTCCCCCGGTTCTATGGAGAAGGGGATTCGTGGGAACGCTACGCGTCCTGGGATGACACGAGCGAGCCGAAGGCGAGCGACGCTCACACCGGTGCGGGCTCGAATGCCTCGAGCGCTCGCGTCACAGCCACGCCGCGCTCGACGTCGGCGCCGAGATCGGCGAGCACGAGCTCGACGGCGGCAAGAGCTGTCGTGATGTCGAAGACGTCGAAATAGCCGATATGGCCGATGCGGAAGATCTTCCCGTTCAGGTCACCCTGGCCGTTCGCGATCGTAATCCCGAAGCGGTCGCGAAGCGCCTTCACGACCTCGCTCGAATCGATGCCCTCGGGGACGCGCGCGGCGGTGACAACGGCCGAGCGGTCCTCGTCCGGCGAGAAGAGCTCCAGCCCCATCGCCTTGAGGCCCTCGCGGCAAGCCCTGCCGAGCTTCACGTGGTGCTCGAAGACCGCGTCGAGACCCTGCTCGAGGATCAGGCCGACCGCAACGTCGAGGGCGCGCACGAGCGAGACGGCCGGCGTGAACGCCGCGTCGCGCTTCGCCTGAGCGTTCCGCGTTCGCTCCCAGTCGAAATAGAAGGCCCGCCGCTCGTTGGCTGCGGCAACGGCCTTCGCGGCATCCGAGACGGCGACCAGACCGAGCCCGGGCGGCGTCATCAGGGCCTTCTGCGAGCCGGAGGCGACGACGTCGATGCCCCAGGCATCCGTCTCGAGCGGCACCGCGCCGAGGCTCGAGACCGCGTCGACCGCGACGAGCGCTCCGTACTCCTTCGCCACGGCGGCAAGCGGGCGGAGGTCGCTGACGACGCCGGTCGAGGTCTCGGAGTGCGTCAGGAAGACGACCCTGACGCCGTCGATCTCCGCGAGCCGGCGCTCGAGGTCCTCGGCCGCCGGCGCCTCGCCCCACTCGTAGTCGAGCATCTCGACCGCGCAGCCGTAGGTGGCGCCGAGCTGCGCCCAGCGCTCGCCGAAGTGGCCGGCGGAGACGACGAGGACGCGATCGCCCGGCGCGCAGAGGTTCGCGACTGCCGACTCCATCGCCCCAGTCCCGGAGGCCGTGAACAAGAGCACGTCTCCTTGGGTGCGGCATACCTCGCGCAGCCGCCCAAGGCACTGCTCGAGGACCGCGCGGAAATCGGCGCTGCGGTGATGGATGAGCTGCTCGCCCATCGCGGCGAGCACTTCGGGCGGGACCGGTGTCGGCCCCGGTGTCAGCAGGTATCGCTTCACCGGCTGAGCGTAGCTCAGCGGTCGGCGTGTTAGCCCAGCGCCGGCAGCGGGTCGACCGCCGCCCCGCGTACGCGCACCTCGAAATGAAGATGCGGCCCGCTCGCCACACCGCTCGCTCCGACGAGTCCGACGCGGTCGCCGGTGCCGACGCGCTCCCCGCGGTGGACGGCAAAGCTCGACAGATGTGCGTAGAACGAGCGCACGCCCGAGCCGTGTGCGACGACGACGAGGCGGCCGTAGCCCCCATTCCAGCCCGCGAAGACGACCCTCCCGCCAAGGGCGGCGCCGACGGGAGTCCCCTCGAGGGCGACGATGTCGATCCCGGGGTGGAAACCGTTCCCGCGCGGGCCGAACGGACTGCCTACCGGCCCCCGGAGCGGCCACGCGAGCGCGAGTGGGCAGCTGGGAAGCGGCCGGCGCAGCACCGCAAGGACCTCGGCCCCGGCAACCCCGTCGGCCCGTAGCCCGGCCCAGCGCTCGAAACCACGGAGCGCCCGCTCGACGTGTCCGCCGAAGCGACCGTCGATCGCCGCCGAGGGGAATCCATGCCACGCGAGCAGGAACTGGAACGCCGCCACGTCCCAGCCGAACGCGCCCCGACGGAGCTGCCGCGTGCCGAGGAGGTGGCGCCCGTAGCGGCCGAGCGCCCGTCGCGTCCCCGGCCCGACCACGCCGTCGGCGGGCAAGCCGGCACGCCGCTGGAAGCGTCTGAGCGCCGCAGTCGTCGCGGGACCCGCGGCTCCGTCAACCGCGCCGGCGTACAGGCCTCGGTCGCGCAAGGCAACTTGAAGCGCGGCGACGCCGGGCCGGCCGGCGCCGAATGCCGGCGCAGCGAGCACGAGGACGGCGAGAAGCGGGATGACCGCGAACCTGGGGCGGCAGGTCGACATACCGTCCTCTGTTTTCGGACAAGACGCCGCCACTCTTGAGCGGCGCTGGCGCGTCGCCGCCAATAGCGGTACAAAGGCACGTACGGTGGACACGCAACCTGCCTTCTCAGCGCTTCTGAACGGGGATGACCCGCTCAAGCTTTACGCGCGGCACGTCAACCCGCAATTCGTCCGCATGCTGCGCACGATCGGCTTCGACCTGCGCTGGGAGCGGGCCGAGGGCCCCTACATCTACGACCACCGCGGGCGCAGGTACCTCGACATGGTCGGCGGCTTCGGGATGTTCAACGTCGGCCGCAACAACCCACGCGTACGAGCGGCGCTCGAAGAGGCGCTGGCCCTCGAGACGCCGGGGTCGGTGCAGCTCGGGGTCTCGCCGCTTGCCGGTCTGCTCGCGCGCGAACTGCTCGCGCGAGTCCCCTCGCGCCTCGGCCGTGTGCTCTTCACGAGCTCGGGAACCGAGGCCGTCGAAGCAGCGCTGAAGCTCGGGCGCGCGGCGACCGGACGCCCGCGCGT
>JBARRS010000180.1:0-8423 GCA_049644345.1 Gaiellaceae bacterium | reverse complement strand
CCGCGAGCGCGCGCTCCAGCGCCGGCTGGAGCCCTCCATAGAGCCGCTCGACCCCCCGCGTCTCGAAGTAGACGCAGCCCGCGTCTGCCGGCTCCACCGCAAACCCGGCGTCCTCGAGCCGCCGCAGGATCTGTTCCCAAGCCTGCTCGGCAGTGGCCGGATCCTCCTCGACGAGAACGAGGTCCGGGCAGACGGAGAGCGCCTCTCCCAGCCTCATCCCCGGCTCCACGCCTGCCGCCTGAGCCGCGGCTGTCACGGACCCAAGCAACGGCTCGGCTCCCGGTGCCGGCCCGAGCGCCGCGGGGCGCAACGAGAGTGCCGGTCGCGTGTGGAGCACCGCGCGCAGCGCGAATCCGGGAATTGCAAGACAGGCAAGCATTACGAACGTATGTTCTACACGAACACACGTTCGTCGTCAAGAAAGTATCGCGGCTACGCGACGATCTCTGCGGCCGGGCCCACCATCCGCGCGAAGCGCGGCACGACTTCGAGCGTGTTCTCCTGCGAGCACCAGCGGAGATCGTCCTCGAGACCGGGTGGGCCGTAGGTGCGCGCGTTGATCCCCTCCCACCCGCTCGGGAACGCACGCGCGATCACGGCTGAGGCGACGGCTGAGTCAGTTCGCTCGCCCTCGAGCAGCTCGACGAGCCGGCCGGCGCAGTATGCGTCGTCGATTGCGAACCGCCCCTGGAAGCCGGCGCAGACGATCGTCACGTCCTCGCGCGGTTCGCCCGCGGCTGTGGCGGCTGCGCCGAGATCGAGCAGGCTCCCGAGCAGCACGGTGCGGCAGTGCGAGACCGCGGTGAGAATCGCCCGCGTTCCGTTCGTCGTCGTCATCACGATCGTCTCCGCGCGCGGCTCGAGGAAGTCGCGCGGCGAGGCGCCGAAGTCGAACCCCTCGATCAGCTTCGCGTTCCGCTCCCCGGCGAGCACCGCCGGCTCGTCGAGAGAATCCCGCAGCGCTCGCGCCTCCTCGATCTCGGCGCAACAGAGGACGCGCCGGTAACCGGAAGCGAGCGCCTGGGCGATCGTCGAGGTCGCCCGCATCACGTCGACCACGACCGCGACCGGCGCCTCGAGCGTCTCTGCGGGGGTGAACGCGACGTGGACGCGCACGGCGCCACTACGCTACGACAGAGTGGCATCGCCCATGACCTGCTACCGCCATCCGGGGCGGGAGACGTACGTTTCGTGCTCGGAGTGCGGCCGGCCGATCTGCACCGAATGCATGACTCCGGCACCGGTCGGCCAACGCTGCCCGGAGCACGCGGGGAAGGCGAGGGGCCTTCGAGGAGCTCCGACGCAGGCACGGCGCGCCGCGTACGAGGGCAGCGGCGCGGTCGTGACGAAGGCGCTGATCGCAATCAACGTCGTCGTCTACCTGGCAGAGGTCGCGCAGGGCTCGGGCTGGAGCGCGAACTCGGGCTCGATCTTCGAGAAGGGCGTGCTCTTCGGCCCTGCTGTTGCGAACGGCGACTGGTGGCGGCTGATCACCGCAGCGTTCCTCCACTTCGGGCCCATCCACCTTGCGATCAACATGTTTGCGCTCTGGCTGCTCGGGACACCGCTCGAGCTCGCGATCGGGCGCGGGCGCTTCCTGCTCCTTTACCTCGTCTCCGGGCTCGCCGGCTCCGCGGGCGCGCTTGTCGCCACTCCTACGTCGCCGACTGTCGGGGCCTCGGGCGCGATCTTCGGGATCCTCGGCGCGATCTTGATCCTCGAGTATCAGCAGACCGGAACGTTCCTCGGCCAGGCGGCGGTGCTGATCGCGGTCAACCTCGCCTTCACCTTCACGGTCTCGGGCATCTCGATCGGCGGCCACATCGGCGGCTTGATCGGCGGGGTCCTGGGGATCCTCGCGCTCTCGCGCTACGGCCGCGGCCATGCCGCCTACGGCCGCGTCGGGCTCACCGGGATCGCCGGGCTGCTCGCAATCGGCGCGGTCAGCATCGTGATCGCGTACTGGAAAGTCCGGGGCTACGCGGCCTAGCGGGGGCGCGAGCGACGCCTTAGCCGAAGCGCTCGACGCCGACGACGTAGTCGAGCTTGTCCTTGAAGGCGCGGTCGTAGCCGGGACCGCCGTAGATGCGGTCGGCGAAGCCGTCCCACGCCCAGAACTGGTCGTTCCCGGGGCCGCCGTACAGCACGTCTCGACCGCCGTCTCCTTGAAGCTTGTCGTTCCCCGGCCCGCCGTAGAGGACGTCGTTGCCGTTCCCTCCGTTCAAGGTGTCGTTCCCCGGCCCGGCGATCAGCACGTCGTTGCCGCCGAGACCGTCGAGCACGTCGTTGCCGCCGAGACCGCAGATGACGTCCCGCCCGTTCGTGCCGAAGAGAAGATCGTTGCCGGGCGTACCGACGATCGTGCACGCCGGCAGCGTCTGCACACGGTGCGTCGCCGCCCTCGCTCGGCCGGTCGCGAACAGCGCGACCACCGCGAAGAGGATCGCCATCACTCTGATTCGTTCTTGTGGCTGCGGCGTCAGTTTCGGACCTCCAGATCGGTACCGGCGTGGCCGCATCGCCGATGCTGCTCAAATGATCGGCCGGAACGGACCGGCGAGCATCCCCCGTCCGGAGTACGAGCCTAGACTCGAGCTCGTGCGCCGCCTGCTCCTGGGCCTTGCCTGCTTCGCCGTCGCCGTGCCCGTCGCGTCGGCGCGACCGTTCCTGGGCGTGCTCGGCGGCCAGGCACGCTTTCAAACACTGACCGGGCAGTACTCGGCCGTCGGCCACGTCATCCTCGGCTGGGACCAGGGTTTCCGCTGGGGCGGGCGGCTCTCGACGTTCGTCGCCCAGAACAGGCCCATGCCGATGATCGGCCTCAACGGAACCGGCCGGGACAACCGGGAAGCGATCACGCCGCGTGGGCTCGCACTCGGCTCGGGTGACCAGTACCTGTTCGCGCTCAACAGGGCGGTCTTCGACTGGGGTCGCCCGATCTACCTCCGCCCGTTCGGCGAGATGAATGGTCACTGGAACTCCGTCTGCGCCTACACCGCGAGCGGCCGGTTCAAGGGTGCCGCTCATGCCACGCGGTGGTTCCGGAAGGGGTTCTCGCGCGTCTACCTGCTCCTGCACGGCGGGCCGGCCGTGACGATCAATGCGCGCCTGCAGGCGCTCGGGCTCCCCCTGATCCACCGCGATCTGCCCTTCAACCCCTACCCGACGCTGCGGGTGATCTGGAACCCGCAGGGCTTCGGCAGCCCGGACGTGCCCGGGAACCGCGCCGCTGCCTACTACCCGGGCGACCGCTACGTCGACATCGTGGGCAACGATCTCTACGACATCAAATACAGGGCGCAGTGGGAGGCGAACGATCGGCTCTACAAGGCGCATCCCTCGAAGCCCTACGCCTTTCCCGAGTGGGGTTTGTGGGGCATCGACGACCCGGCGTTCATCCGTCACATGGCGAGCTTCGTCCGCTCCCACCGCCGGGTCGAGCTGCTCTCGTGGTTCAACGGTCAACGGCGGGGCTCGATCTTCGACCTCGCCTCGAAGCCCGCGAGCCGCCGGCTCTACCGCTCGCTGATCACGCCGCTCGGCCGCTAGCCGCGTAGGCCGCGCCGGCCTCAGCGAGCGCTGCTTGTGCAGCGGCAAGCCTCGCCAGCGGCACGCGGTACGGCGAGCAGCTGACGTAGTCGAGGCCGAGCCTGTGGCAGAACGCGACCGAATCCGGCTCTCCCCCGTGCTCGCCGCAGATCCCGAGCTTGAGCTCTTCCTTGGCGCCGCGGCCTCGCTCGACGGCAATCCGCATCAGCTCGCCCACCCCGCTCTGATCGAGCGTCTCGAACGGGTTCCGCTGGAGAACGCCGTCCTCCAGATAGCGCGTCAGGAACTTCCCCTCCGCGTCGTCGCGTGAGAAGCCGAGCGCAGTCTGCGTCAGGTCGTTGGTGCCGAACGAGAAGAAGTCCGCGTACTCGGCAATCTCGTCCGCTCGAACGCAAGCGCGCGGGAGCTCGATCATCGTCCCGACGAGGTACTCGACCTCCTCGCTCTCCTCGTTGGCGGTCGCGATCGTGATCGCGCGCAAACGGTGCAGCTCCTCGGCGAACCCGACCAGCGGGTGCATGATCTCGACGAGCGGCGCTTCGCCCGTTCGCTCTTCGACCGCCTGGGCCGCACGGATGATCGCGCGCACTTGCATCTCGTAGATCTCGGGCCACATCAGCCCCAGCCGGCAGCCCCGTGTCCCGAGCATCGGGTTCTGCTCCTGAAGAGCGCGGATGCGCGCGCGCATCCGCTCGTCAGTCGCTTCCTCGAGCGGCGGCAGGAACTCGTGCAGGGGCGGATCGAGGAGCCGGATCGTCACCGGCAGCCCCGCCATGGCCTCGAAGATCCCCTCGAAGTCGGACTGCTGCATCGGCAGGAGCTTCTCCAGCGCCGTTCGCCGCTCGTCCTCGCCCGACGCCATGATCATCTCTCGAACGATCGGGAGCCTGTCCTCCGCCATGAACATGTGCTCGGTGCGGCAGAGGCCGATCCCCTGCGCCCCGAACTCGCGCGCCTTGCCCGCGTCCTCGGGTGTGTCCGCGTTCGCGCGAACCTTCAGGCGCCGATAGTCGTCCGCCCAACCGAGGATCGTCTGGAAATCCTCGTTGATCTGCGGCGGCACGAGCGGCACCTCGCCGATGATCACCTCACCCTTGCCGCCGTCGACGGTCAACACGTCGCCCTCCGAGAGCTCGTGCTCGCCGAGAGTCGCCTTCTTCGCGGCTGCGTCCACCGAGAGCGCCTCGCAGCCGGCGACGCAGGGCTTGCCCATCCCCCGCGCGACGACCGCAGCGTGCGAGGTCATGCCCCCGTGCGCGGTGAGGATCCCGGCCGCCTGGATCATCCCGTGGATGTCGTCCGGGGTCGTTTCCCAGCGCACGAGGATCACGCTCTCGCCGGTCGAGCCCCGCTCCGCGGCGGTGTCCGCGTCGAAGACGATCTTCCCGGACGCGGCGCCGGGTGAGGCGTTCAGACCCTTTGCGGCCACCTCATACCGCGCCTTCGGGTCGATCATCGGGTGGAGCAGCTGATCGAGCTGATCGGCGTCGATCCGCGCCACCGCCTCCTCTCGAGTGATCAACCCCTCGTCGACCATCGAGACGGCCGCCTTCAGGGCCGCGGCGGCCGTCCGCTTCGCGCTGCGGGTCTGGAGCAGGTACAAGCGGCCGTCCTCGACCGTGAACTCGATGTCCTGCACGTCGCGGTAGTGCTCCTCGAGCCTGCGCATCGTCTCGAGGAGTTGCTCGAACGCCTCAGGCAGCCGTCTTCTCATCGCGTCGATCGGCTCGGGCGTGCGAATTCCGGCGACCACGTCCTCGCCCTGCGCGTCCGCCAGAAACTCGCCGTAGAGTCCGGTCTCGCCCGTCGAGGGATCGCGGGTGAAGGCGACACCGGTGCCCGAGTCCTCGCCCTTGTTCCCGAAGACCATCTGAACGACGCTGACCGCGGTGCCTAGGTCGTCCGGGATCCGGTTGGCCCGCCGGTAGACCTGCGCCCTTGGGTTTTCCCACGACTCGAAGACTGCGCGCACGGCCCGTGAGAGCTGCTCGCGGGCGTCCTGAGGAAACGGCCGGCCGGTTTCCGCCTCGTAGATCCGCTTGAACGCGCCGGTCAGCTCCTTGAGGTCGTCGGCCGAAAGGTCCACGTCCTGCTGCGCCCCGCGCTGGCGCTTGAGCTCCGAGAGCGCATCCTCGAACCGCTCGGCGTCGATCCCGTCGACGACGTCGCCGTACATCTGGATCAAGCGGCGATATGAGTCGTACGCGAAGCGCGGGTTGCCCGTCCTGCGCGCGAGCCCTTGTACGGCCTCGTCGTTCAGGCCGAGATTGAGGATCGTGTCCATCATCCCCGGCATCGAGACGGCGGCGCCCGACCGAACGGAGACGAGCAGCGGATCGGCTTGGTCGCCGAAGCGCTTCCCTGTCTTCTCCTCGAGTGCGGCGAGATGCTGCTCGATCTCGGGCTCGAGCCCTTCAGGCAGTTGCTTCCCGTTGCTCATGTACGCGCGGCAGGCCGCCGTCGTGATCGTGAAGCCGGCCGGAACGGGAATCCCCAGCGAGGTCATCTCGGCCATGCCGGCGCCCTTGCCGCCGAGGAGCTCCTTGCCGAGATCGCCTGCGTCGTCGAGGTCGTAGACGAAGTCGTCGTTGGCTGCCATGAGCGGCAATCTTCCCATGTGCAGCGGGAATACACGAACGCATGAGCGGGGCGTAAGCTGCATCAGGCGATGAAGTGGGCTGCGGTGGGAGCGGTTCTGGCCGCATTGGCCGCCGCCACGACGGGGGCGTCAGGCACACCCGCGGGCGGCACCGGGCGGATTGCGTTCTCGCTCGACCGAAACGGGATCAGCCGCATGTACACGGTCCGGCCGGACGGCACCCGCCTGCGGTTGCTGACGCTTCCTCCGACGCGGCAGCTCCTCGGCGGCGATTCGGGGCCGGTTTGGTCGCCGGACGGCGGCCGGATCGTCTTCGAGCGCGACCTGCCGTACTGGGGTGACGACCGCTTCGCGCTCTACGTCATCGGCGCAAACGGCGGACACGCGCGCGCCCTCACGAACGGCCCTTTCGACGTGATGCCGGCTTGGTCTCCCGACGGCGGGCGCGTCGCCTTCGTCCGGCTGACGAGGACGGGCAGCAGCGGAACGACCGCGATCGACACGATCGACACCTCGAATGGAGAGATCACCCAGCTCACCGACGGGCCGCTGGACCTCACGCCTGCATGGTCGCCGGACGGGAGGACGATCGTCTTCTCGCGTATCCCGAGCGGCACGACCGATATCGAACAAGCCCAGCTGTTCCTCGTCGACGCGGATGGATCGCACCTCCGACCGCTGGGGACTAAGCCGATTCTCGGGATCTCGCCCGAGTGGTCGCCGGACGGCAAAAGCATCGCATTCGTCTCGTTCGCCGACCACAACGGCCGTTCGTGCGCCGGTGACTGCGTGCCGGCCGGCGAGATCTACACGGTCAGCGCGGACGGCACGACGTTGACGCGGCTGACGCGGTCGAAGGTGGACGACGAGGATCCGACGTGGTCTCCGGATGGCACTCGGATCGCGTTCTCGAGCGGCACCGAGCTCGGCCGGATCGGGCATGCGCCGTGGCTCGTGGTCGTGCCCGCGGCCGGCGGACGCACGACGCGGATCGGCCGCTTGTCCGGCGTTCGCGACCCGTCTTGGAGCCCTCGCTAGGAGGGCTTGGTGGAACGTGGCCCGACGGCACAGCGCTACGTTTCGCCAAGCCCTCCTACTAGCGGACGACGAAGCTGCTGGTGCCCAGTAGCGGCCCGTAATGCGGGTTCGTCCGCTTGCCGAACGCCGGCCAGACGTACCACCGATATCGCCCGCGGTGCAGGGCGAAGCGAGCGTGCCCGGACGCCCAGCGCGCTCCCAGCTGCAGGTGGGACCCGCGCGGCCACGAGGTGAGGATCTTGCGCCCGTTCCGGAAGAGTTGGATGTTGTAGAACCTCGCGCCCCGCACCTTCATCCACACCAGGCGCGGGGGGCCGCCGACCTGAGCGCCGGCTCTGGGGGCGATCATCAGCGCGCTCGTTCTCACGGCGAGAGTGGCGGCCGGAGACGCGTTCCCCGCACGGTCGTACGCAACGACGGTGAAGGTATACGCGCGGTCGTGACTGATCCGTAAGGAGAACTTCGCCGCGGATCCCTCGTAGACCGGCCCCGCCGAAGCGGGCACCCCCGCTTCGAAGACGGCGACGTGATCGAAATCGCCGGCGGTTGGAGCTGTCCATGAGAGGGTCGCGTACTGGTAGCCGGCCTGAACGCGCAGCGCCCGTACTTTCGCGGGCGGGGTCGTGTCCACAATCCATTCGTAGAGCGCCGGGGCCCCCGTGTTTCCCGCCGGGTCGGTCGATTCGACCTTGAACGTATGCATGCCGTCCTTGAGCGCCTGGTATGTCTGCGGCGAGACGCAGGGCTCGTAGCCTCCGCCGTCGAGCGAGCACTGGAAGGAGCTCCCTGCTTCGTCGCTTGCGAACCCGAAGCTCCCGGTCGTGCTCCTGGTCAAAGCGGGCGGAAGGGCGCTGATCGTCGTTGCCGGCGCCCTCGAGTCGACCGTCCACGTGTAGACGGCGGCCTTGCTCTCGTTGCCGGCTGAATCGAGCGCTTCGACTCGGAATGAATGCTGCCCTTCGGAGAGGCCGGAATAGCTTTGAGGCGAGGTGCAGTCCACGAGGCCGCTCGAATCGAGCGCGCACTTGAACGTGAACGAGCTCTCGGGGCTCGTGAAGGCGAAGCTCGCGGAGGTGGAGTTTGAAAGTGTCGGTGGCGTCGAGGAGATGCTCGGCGGCGACGTATCGATTGTCCATACGTACATGGCCGCCTGGCTCAGCGTGCCCGTTCCCTTATCGACTGCCTCGACTTGAAACTCATGGTTGCCCTCGCCTAGCCCGGCGTAGGAAATCTGGCC
>JBARRS010000179.1:0-4527 GCA_049644345.1 Gaiellaceae bacterium | reverse complement strand
TGAACATCCGCGCGCTCTTGTTGACTTTCAGCGCGTGCGCCCAGCGTCTTGAGCTGGCTCGCCATCTCCTCGACGGTGCGAGTGAGATTCGCCAGCTGGCCTGCGACGCTCGCTATGTCCTCTCCGGTACTCATTTTGGCGGGATTCTACCCAGGCCTAGCGGTTGCACTAGCCGGCCCAGGGCGGGAGCTCGAGCGCTCGCTCGTACGCGGCCCGATCGTGCACCGGCTCGCCGTGCGAGACGATCACACGCTCGAGACGCCAGATCCATAGACCCGGCGCTACGTCGCGGAGCTCGGGCGTCATTTGCGTCAGAGCGCCGCCGCTACCGACTCACGACTTCTGCTTCGTCGACGACGGTCGGCCCGGTCTTGTCGTCGAACCGGTCGAGCACGCCCGAGGCGAGCAGTCGCTCGCGCGCAGTCTGCGCGTCGTCGGGCGACGCGAACTCGACCTGCAGGAAGACCTCGTTCGGGTCCTCCACGCCGCGGAAGATCCGCCACCCGCTTGCCGACTCTCTTGCGCGTGGCCTGTCTTGGTCGAACATCGGTTTCCAGGCGTCATAATCACCGACGTTGATGCGCGTGAGGATGTAGGCCATGGCTCCTTTCGGTAGTGAGCGCTTGCTTTTGTCGATCAGGCCGGCCGCGCCTCGATCGCGGACGCACGCGGGCCTGGAGTGATCCGGGTGACTTGGAAGCCGCCGCCGGCGAGAAGCTGTCGCCATTCGGCTTCCGTTCGCTCGCGTCCGCCGAGCAGGACGAGCACCGTCAGGTCGAGCAGAATCGGCCCACCCTCTCCGGCCTTGTCGGGGATGATGTCCTCGAGCACGATCAGGCGGCCATCATCGCCGATCGCATTGCGAACGGAGCGGAGAATCCGGGTCGCGTCTTCGTCGCTCCAGTCGTGGAGGATCTGCAGGAGCACATAGACGTCGGCGCCGCTCGGCACCGCTTCGAAGAAGTTCCCAGGCTGGAACGTCCCGCGGTCCGCGACGCCTTCTGCATCGAGGAGCGCACTGGCCTCAGCTTCACAGTGCGGAAGGTCGAAGACCGTACCGTGGAGGTGCGGATGCTCCTTCAGCAGCGCCGCCACGGCGGTGCCGTTGCCGCCCCCGACGTCGACCACACTGCGCCCACTCGACCAGATCTCGAGCGGGACCAGCGTCGGCAGCCGGACGCTCGCCCCGCCGGTCATCGCCTTGTTGAAGATCTCCGCAGCGTCCGGATGGTCGGCGATCCAGTCGAAGTACGGCTTGCGGAAGGCGAGCTTCGCGGCGGGCTCTCCGGTGCGGACGACCTCGAGCACGTGGTCGAAGGCGCGATCGGTGTGCTCCGCGAACATCAGCGAGAGGTACTTCCGTGAGCCGGGCGCGTCCTCGCTGATCAGCCGGCCGAGGTCCGTGACCGTGAACGTGCCTGGCTCGACCTCTTCGAAAAGACCCTCGGCGGCGAGCACGCGCATGATCCGATAGAGCGCGTCGGGATGGGCATCCGTGCTTCGGGCGAGCTCGGCGACCGTTAGGGGCCCGTCGGCGAGCTCGTCGGCAACGCCGAGCTTCGCGGCGACGTAGACGGCCTTGGCGCGGACCGTGCCGAAGATCAGGTTCTGGATTCGGCTGAGATCGTCGGGCTCCCGGCTGTCGAGGAGGATCTCCCACGGCTCGATTCCCGCGATCCGGAGGAGCGCCGTCGGTGTCCACGGGTCCGCGGCGAGTCGCGCTTCGACCTCCTGCTCGCTCGCGGCGGCGACGAGGAACAGGAACCGATCCGCTTCGGCAAGCGGGCCGCCGAGGACGACGAAGCCATCCTCGGCGAGTCCGTCCATGAAGGCCGCGTGCTCGTCCCAGCCCTCCTGCTCACGCATCGAGCGCGATGCGTTCCATCCGGGGCCGGGCTCTCGTGTGACCGCAAAGTAGGGCATCACCCTCGAACGTACCAGCGCCCAGCCGCAATCATGCGTGTCGATGGCGCGGACCGTCAGCAAGGAGGAAGCGCGGCGGATAGCCGTGCGCGCGCAGTTGTTGGACGGCTCGGCCCGCGGCGTGCTGGATACGGTGCGTCGGCTGGGTTTTCTCCAGCTCGACCCGATCGCGGCAGTCGCGAAGCCACAGCACCTCGTCCTCTGGAGTCGTCTTGGCCAGTTCGACCGGCAAGAGCTCGATCGCCTGCTCTGGGTCGACAAGCAGCTCTTCGAGTGGCGCGCGTTCATCTGGCCGATCGAGTCGCTCCCGCTGGTCCGGGCGCGGATGCGGCAGAGCCGTCGGGCATCGAAGTACTCCCGGGACCGGTGGAGGCGAGACTTTCTGAAGCAGAATGCGGGCTTCCGGCGCTACGTCCTGCACGAGCTCGAGCGCCGCGGCCCCCTCCTGGCAAGGGAGCTCGAGGATCGGTCGGCGCAGCGCCGCAGCGCGCCACATCGCTGGTGGGGCAGCCGGCATGTGAACCTGATGCTCGAGACCCTGCACCTCCGCGGGAACGTCGCCGTCGTGGGGCGGCGGAACGGCCACCGCCTCTGGGATCTTGCCGAGCGGTGGTACCCGGAAACGGATGTGGTACCGCTCCGGAAGGCCGAGCGGCTGCTCGCGGAGCATCGCTTCCGCGCGCTCGGCGTCCGCTTCGAGAAAGGCGAGTGGCGTGCGCACCCGGACTCGAGCGACGCGCCCGTTCCCGACCGCGTCACGCTGCTGTCACCTTTCGACCGGCTCGTGCACGACCGCGACCGCACCGAGGCGCTGTTCGACTTCCGCTATCGCCTCGAGATGTACGTCCCGCCGTCGAAGCGCGAGTACGGGTACTACGTCCTGCCGATCCTCGTCGGCGACCGCCTCGTCGGCCGTGTCGAGCCGCGTTTCGATCGCAAGACACGAACGCTCGAGGTGCTCGGCGCGTGGGGCGACACTTCGAGACTCGACGAGGCACTCGCCGAGCTCGCAGTCTTTCTCGGCGCGAAGCAGCGCTGACGAATCCGGCGATGAGCTTTCGCCAGCGCCGGACGGGCAGTCACTCCTTAGTCTGGGGATGTGGCTCGGCTCGTCGTCCTGCTCCGTGGCGTCAATGTCGGCTCCCGCAACCGGATCTCGATGCCGGAGCTGCGCGAGGCGCTGGCCGAGGCCGGCTTCGAGAACGTGCAGACGTACCTCCAGAGTGGCAACGTCGTAGTGACGAGCAGAGTGAAGCCCGAGACCGTTGCTCGGAAAGCCGAACGGGAGATCTCGTCGCGCTTCGGCCTCGAGATCCCGGTCGTGTCTCGCACACGCGACGAGCTAGCCGAGGTCGTGAAGCGCAATCCGCTCGGCAAGGTGGCGGCGGAACCGAAGCGACACCTGGTGACGTTCCTTTCCGCAGAGCTCGGGCCCGAGGTCGTTGCGAAGCTCGAGTCCCTGGCCGCGTCCGAGGAGGGGCTGACCGTGATCGGCCGCGAGGTCTACTCGTGGCATCCGAAGACGATTGCCAGATCGCGCCTCTGGGCGGAGCTCGCCGGCAAGCGACTCGGCGTCACTGCAACTTCCCGCAACTGGACGACGGTGCGGGCCCTACTCGCGATGGCGGACGAGTAGTCAGCCCCGCAAGCCGTCCCCTACGAGCAGCCCGTGTTAGTCCCGCAGTCGCGGCACGTGTAGCAGCTGCCCGTTCTCACCATCCGGCCGCCGCACTTGGCGCACTCGACCGCGTCTTCCCAGTTGTTGAAGAGAGCGGTCTGGCCCGGCGAGGCGATCTCGGCCGGCGGCTCGTCGGTGATCGCCGTTCCGCCGTCCAGCGCGTTGTACGCCTGGGCCAGGCGCGCCCGTACCTCGGGCGAGAGGATGCCGATCTCCTCCTGCTGGTCGGTGGAGAGGAACTTCTTGCCCATCCAGCGGAAGATGTAGTCGACGATCGACTTCGCGACTCGGATGTCCGGGTCGTTCGTCTGGCCGCTCGGCTCGAAGCGCATGTGGGCGAACTTCGAGACGTAGACCTCCAGCGGCACGCCGTACTGCAGGCCCAGCGAGACCGAGATCATGAACGAGTTCATCAGACCCGCGAGGGTCGTCCCCTCCTTCGCGATGTCGACGAAGATGTCTCCGGGCGTTCCGTCCTCGTACAGGCCGACGTGGATGTAGCCCTCGTAGTCGCCGACGCGGAACTTGCGACCGACCTCGACGCGGTCTTCCGGTAGCCGGCGGCGCTGCGTCAGCGGCACCGGCGGCGTTGCGGCAACGTCGAGCTTCTCGCTCTTCCCGGAGAGCGGCTGCGCGACCTTGCAGTTGTCGCGGTAGATCGCGATCGCCTTCACGCCGAGCTTCCACGACTCGAGCAGCAGCTGCGAGACCTCGTCGACCGCGACCGACTCGGGCAGGTTGACCGTCTTCGAGATCGCGCCCGAGATGAACGGCTGGGTGGCGCCCATCATCTTCACGTGGCCCGTGTAGTGGATCGCGCGCTCGCCGATCGCGCAGTCGAAGACCGGGTAGTGCTCTGGCTTCACGTACGGCGCTCCGATGACGGTGTTGCGCTCGTCCACGAACGCGACGACCTCCTCGACCTC
>JBARRS010000178.1:0-2975 GCA_049644345.1 Gaiellaceae bacterium | reverse complement strand
GCCCGTCGGCGAGCCGCTCCGCCTAGGGTCGGCGCGCCGGGTCGAGAGAGAGCGCACGGTCGACGAGCGCAACAAGCCGGTCCGGCAGGTCCGGCCGTGGCTTCCCCAGGCTGGCCGCGCCCGCCTCGATCCGCCGCGCCGTCTCGACGAGCGAGCCCTTCCAGAACGGGTGCAAGCCGGAGAGCGCCTCCCAGAGCATGACCCCGACGGCCCAGACATCCGCCGCGGGCCCCGCCGGACCGCCCCGGAGGCGCTCGGGCGAGATGTACGCGAGCGTTCCGGGCACGTCTCCCGCGGCCGTGAGTGTGTCCGCGCCATCCATCTGTGCCAACCCGAAGTCGAGTAGCCGGACGGAGAGCTCCTCCCCATCGGCGAGCAGGACGTTCGCAGGCTTGACGTCCCGGTGGACGATCCCGTTCGCGTGCGCGAAGGCGAGCGCGTCGAGAACCTGCACCGCCGCCTCGACGGCCTCCCTGTCGGTCACCTCGCCGGCGCGCAGAGCCTCACGCAGAGTCCGGCCGGGCACGTACTCGTACGCGATGTAGACATGGCGCTCGTCGCGCGCGAGCGCGTACGAGCGGAGGCAGTGGGGATGCCGCAGGCGCGCGGCCGCGGAGGCCTCACGCTCGGCGCGCGAGGTCGCATTGCCCTCGCGCGGGACGATCTTCAGCGCGACTTCGACGCCGGTCGAGACGTCACGCGCAAGCCAGACCGAGCCGGATCCGCCGCTTCCGAGCGGTTGCAGCGGTCGATAACGGCCGAGGACGAGGCCGGACGGCGCAGCGAGGACGGCCGCTTCCGCCACGCGGAATGGTTGGCGCAATCCGCCTGAAGTCCTTGTTCGGCCGGGGACCCCGGTAGAGTGGGCCGACTTTCCCCTGCTCAGAGCCATGACCGAGCGCGGCGACGACATCGAGTTCGACTTCTTCGACGAGCCCGAGACACGGGAAGCGGCGCCGCCGGAACGCCCAATGCGCCGCGGGAGGCCGCGTCCGCCGGTACGTCCGCCGACAGGTCTGACTCCTCTGCTCCGGCTCGTGGGCGTGATCTCGTTCGCGATCTTGATCGTCGTCCTGCTCGTCTTCTGGGCCCAGTCCTGCAGCGCCTCGAGCAAGCACGACAAGTACGCCGGCTACATGAGCAAGGTAAGTCAGCTCGCAAGCCATTCGCAGCAGACCGGGCGGCAGCTCAACGACCTGCTCACGACCCCCGGCCTGAAGCAGGCCGACCTGCAAAGCAGGCTCGCCGGCCTTGCGCGCCAGGCGGAGCTCGACGTTCAGCAGGCCCGCAGCATCAATCCGCCGGGACGACTCCGCGACGAGAACCAGCGTTTGATCGAGGCGCTCGAGTTCCGTGTCAGCGGCCTGACCGGCCTTGCCGACACCTTCCGACGTACGGCCAACACCAAGAACGCCTCGGGCGCCGGGGCGCTCCTCGCTCAGCAGGCCGACCGCCTCGTTGCGAGCGATGTCGTGTGGGACGACAACTTCAGGGTCCCGTCGATGCAGGTGCTGAAGGGGCAGGGTGTCGGCGACGTTCGCGTGCCCGAGGCGCATTTCCTCTCGAACCCGGAGCTCGCGAGCCAGCGCTCGATGACCGGCATTCTCCAGCGGCTCGGCGGAGCCGCGCAGGTGAAGCCCGGCGGGCTCCATGGCACGCAGCTCATCTCGGTCAAGGTGCTGCCGCGCGGGGACGTACTGTCGACCTCGACCCTGAACACGATCGTCGCCTCGAGCAACCTCGCGTTCGCGGTCACCGTCCAGGACTCCGGCAACTCGTCCGAGGTACGGATCCCGGTGACGGTGACGATCCAGCAGGCCCAGCCGATCGTGAAGCGGGCGACGATCGACTTCATCAGCCCGGGCGAGCAGAAGACGCTCACCTTCACGGGCGTGGGCGCTCCCACGTTCGCGAAGCAGACGACCCTGAAGGTCTCCGTACAGCCGGTTCCGCACGAGACGAACGTCTCGAACAACTCGGCCAGCTACCCGGTCATCTTCACCCTCGGCTGACCCGTTAGGCGCTTGGTGGCGCTTAGGATTCCAGGCCGATGAGCCTTTCCAGTTCCGCTGCGGGCTGGATCGCGATCGGCGCGTCCGCAGGTGCGGCAGTCGCGCTCGCGGTGGCGCTCGCCCTCTGGCTCAAGTTGCAGCGCGTCCGAGCGGCCCAGCTGGTGCTGCTCGGCGGGGGCAAGGGCGACCTCGTCGACTTCGCCGTCTCGCTGCAGGGCAGGATCGACGACCTCCACCGCGCCGTCGACGAGATTGCCGCGGGGCTCGTGCGGGTCGACCGCCGCGTCGACGAATCGATCACGAACACGTCGATCGTCCGCTACGACGCCTATCAGGACACGGGCGGGCATCAGTCGGCATCGTTCGCGTTCCTCGACTCCGGCCGTTCGGGAGTCGTCATCAGCGCGATTCAAGGCCGCGACTACGCGCGCATCTACGTGAAGGAGCTCGATCGCGGCAAGCCCTCCGTCGCCCTCTCCCCGGAGGAAGAAGAAGCGGTCGAGAGGGCTATGGCGCGTTAGCGCGTTGCTATTTTTCTCCTGTCGTGCAGCAGGTTCTGGTTTTGAACGCGAGCTACGAGCCCCTGAACGTCTGCTCTGTCAGACGGGCGCACGTCCTCGTCTTCAAGGGGAAGGCCGAGGTGATCGAGGCGCTCGACGAGCAGCTTCACTCGGCCTCGGACACGTATCCGTGGCCACACGTGATCCGTCTCGTCATGTACGTGCGGGTACCGCGGACGGTGCAGCGGAAGATCTCCCGGCGGGCGCTCTTTGCGCGCGACGGTTGGCGGTGTGTCTACTGCGGCACCTCTGCCGGTCGCCTTACGCTCGACCACGTGCTTCCCAGGAGTCGCGGTGGGGAGTCGGTCTGGGAGAACGTCGTCACCTCTTGTGCCCCGTGCAACCTCCGCAAGGGTGACCGGACGGTCGAGGAGGCGCGGATGGAGCTGAACTCGAAGCCACG
>JBARRS010000177.1:0-4072 GCA_049644345.1 Gaiellaceae bacterium | reverse complement strand
GTCGGCGTGCTGTCGCGAAGTGTCCTCCAGCGCCGGCTGGCCGAGGACGAGCCGCCGGACATCGAGTCCGAGGGGCCGGAGCTCTAACAGCAGGTGTAGGCGCCGGGGGGCGCCTCGCCTTCCCTCGGCTCGGGGAGCCGGGCCGCTTCGAGCGCAGCACCGTCCAGGATGTCGCGCTCGCTTGCCTCGATCTCGGCGAGGCCGAAGTAGTCGACCACCTCCCGCAGGATCACCGCGCCCGCGACGATCACGGGCGCTCGCTCCGGCTCGAGGCCCGGAACCTCGCGCCGCTCCGCGAGCGGTAGCGCCGCGAGGCGGGCGAGCTGCGCCTCGATAGCGTCGCGCCCGAGCCGGTGGCCGTGGACCCGCCTGGGGTCGTACTCCGTGAGACCGAGGTCGAGCGCAGCGAGCGTCGTTACGGTGCCGGCAACCCCGAGCGCCTGGGTTACACCGGCGCGAACCTCGTCGGGGACGCGCTCCGCGAGCAGCGAGCGGACAGCTGCGGCGCAGTCGGCGAGCTCGGCGGGCTCCGGAGGATCAGCGTGTAGGAAGCGCTCCGTCAGACGCGTCGAGCCGATGTCGAGGCTGTCGTCGAAGCGGACGCCGTCGGCGTCCCCGGCGACGAGCTCGGTCGAGCCGCCGCCGAGGTCGACGACGAGTGTCTCCTCGTCGAGCTCGCGCCCGCCGGTTGCGCCCCGGAAGGTGAGCAGCGCCTCCTCCTCACCCGAGAGCAAGCGCGTCGTGAAGCCGTAGCTCCACTCGACCTCGCCGAGGAAGGCCTCGCCGTTCTCCGCGTCGCGGATCGCGCTCGTCGCGATCGCAAGCGTACGCTCGGCGCCGAGCGAGTCGAGCGCGCGCCGGTACTCGGCGAGCGTGTTGCGAACGCGGGCGATGGGGAGTGGGAGCAGCCGCCGCCGGGCGTCCACGCCCTCCCCGAGCCGAGTGATCTCAGTGCGGCGGAGTACCTCCTCGACCCGCTCGCCGTCGACGTCCGCGACGAGCAGCCGGGTCGTGTTGGTGCCGAGGTCGACAACGGCGACGCGCACCCGAGCGATGCTATCCGGCGCTATACTGCGCCCCGCGACGCGGGGTGGAGCAGTCAGGTAGCTCGCCGGGCTCATAACCCGGAGGTCGCAGGTTCAAATCCTGCCCCCGCTACCTCGAAAGGCCCCGGAAACGGGGCCTTTTGTTTCGGGCGGTCGGACGCCGGTCGAAAACTTTTGCCCCAACTTTTGCCGCAGGGGCTCCCTAAAGAGTCTCAGCCAGCTGGATCTCCCCTGAACGCCTCAATGGGTGTGCTGGGTTGGCGCCATTTGATGGCTAGCTAGGTGATTGTCCTGTCGGAGCAGCAGCCCGCGCATGGGCGTGAGCGTACCCTCCGCCACCGTTTGACCTGCGAGGGCCGGCAGTCGGAGCTTGACAGATCGAAGATGGTCGATACATTTACGCACGTCGATATGAGGTCCGGGCATGAGGCGGGTCTGGCAGCCGCGGTCGAGCTTCCGATCGCCTGCTGCGCGCCGCTCGCCGCGCCGTCGCTCGACGAGGAGGAGGCGGTCGCGACGGCGGAGCTGTTCAAGGCGCTCGCCGATCCGGCGCGCGTGCGCATCGTGAATACGCTCGCGACAAACCCGGAACCGGTATGCGTCTGCGAGCTGATCGAGCCGCTCGGGCTGTCGCAGCCGACCGTCTCTCACCACCTGAAGAAGCTGACGGAAGCGGGCCTGCTCGAGCGTGAGCAGCGCGGCAGGTGGGGCTATTTCTCGTTGAAGCGCGACGCCGTCGAGAAGCTGGCGACGGTGGCCGACCTGAAAGGAGTCTGCTGCTGATGGCGACGACCGCTGACGAGCTGCGCGAGGAGGTGCGCCGCCGCTATGCGGAGTCGGCTCGCGCAGTCACTAAAGGAAAGGCGGGCGACTGCGGCTGCGGGAGCGGCTCCTGCTGCGCCGACGGCGAGAGCGACGAGACCATGTTCGGGGAGGCTCTTTACGACGCGGAGCAGCGCGGCGAGCTGCCCGAGGCGGCGACCCTGGCCTCGCTCGGCTGCGGCAACCCGACTGCGGTCGCCGAGCTGCGCGAGGGCGAGACGGTGCTCGACCTCGGCTCGGGCGGCGGTATCGACGTGATCCTGTCGGCGAAGCGCGTCGGGACGAGCGGGACGGCGTACGGATTAGACATGACCGACGAGATGCTCGCCCTCGCGCAACGGAACGCGCTCGAGGCGGGCGTGACGAATGTCCATTTCCTGAAGGGTGTGATCGAGCAAGTCCCGCTTCCGGCGGGCTCGGTCGACGTTGTGATCTCGAACTGCGTGATCAACCTCTCGACCGACAAGCCGGCGGTCCTGACCGAGATTGCCCGCGTGTTGAAGCCGGGCGGCCGGATCGGGATCAGCGACGTCGTCGCCGAGGACCGGCTGTCACCGGAGGAGCGGGCGGAACGCGGCAGCTACGTCGGCTGCATCGCCGGCGCGCTCTCGAAAGGCGAATACGAGGCGGGGCTGGAGGCCGCGGGTTTCGAGCAGATCTCGGTCGAGTTCACGCGCCAGGTCGCCGACGGCATGCACAGCGCGATCATCAAGGCGGTCAAGACGAGTGAGCCGGAGCGGAAGGGACTGCCGGTGATCCAGCCGGCCGCGAACGCCGGCTGCTGCTAGCCGACTAGGCCTCTCCGCGCGCGTCTCAGCCGTAGATCGATCGTCCTGCCAGGGCGGATGCGTTCGGGGGATAGGGCGCCAGGTCGTCGATGAAGCCGGGCTGTTCGCTGACACGGTCGCGCCAGGCTTCGAAGCTCGGGTAGTCGGAGGTGTCGATGCCTGCCTCCTCGGCGACGTGGCCGTATGCGTAGACGGCGATGTCTGCGATCGTGTAGCTGTCGGCGGCGAGGAATCGGCGCTCCGCCAGGTGTCTGTCGATGATCCTGAGCGCTTCGTGTGCGCCGGTTCGTCGCGCTTCGGCAGCTTCGCTCTCGGGCGCGAAGCGTCCTGTCACAAGGCGGAAGCGGAGACCGCCGATCATCGGCATGACGTCGGTCTGCTCGTAGATCAGCCAGCGGCAGACCTCGGCCTGCTCGAGAGGATCGGTCGGCAGGAACGGAGTGTCGGCTCCGAGGTACCAGAGGATCGCGTTGGACTCGATCAGCACCCGCCCGTCGGGAAGCTCGAGGACAGGCGTGGAGCGATGAGGATTGAGGCGCTCGTATCGGTCGGTCAGCGTGTCGCCGTCGAAGATGTCGACGGGTACGCGCTCGTACTCGCGACCGAGCTGCGCGAGCAGGAGGCGCACCTTGTAGCAGTTCGCGGAGGCTGAGTAGTCATAGAGCCTGAGGTTCAAGCTCGAACGGGTATGCATGCTCTCTCTAACGCCGCGGGACCACCGTCTGTGAGATGAGCTCTCGCGCGATGGGGCTCACGCGCTGGAGCGCGTTCCGCCGCCGTCGTAGGCTTGTGACGTGCTCACGTGCCCGAACTGCGGCCAGGAGAACGCCACCGGCGCCCGGTTCTGCAACGCGTGTGGCGCCGAGCTCGCCGCCACACAAGCGCGGGAGGTCCGCAAGACCGTCACGGTCGTGTTCGCCGATGTGACGGGCTCGACTGCGCTCGGAGAGCGCCTCGACCCCGAGTCGTTTCGCCGCGTGATGGCGCGCTACTTCGAGGTGGCACAAGGATGCCTCGAGCGCCACGGCGGCACGGTCGAGAAGTTCATCGGCGATGCCGTCATGGCCGTCTTCGGCGTGCCGACGGTCCACGAGGACGACGCCTTGCGTGCCCTTCGCGCCGCCGCCGAGCTGCGCGACTCGCTCGACGGCCTCAACGCTCAGCTCGAGCACGACTACCGTGTCTCGCTGCAGCTGCGCATCGGCGTCAACACCGGCGAGGTCGTCACCGGCACGGAGGAGCGCCTCGCCACCGGCGACGCCGTCAACGTCGCGGCCCGGCTCGAGCAAGCCGCTCAGCCGGGCGAGATCCTGATCGGCGACCAGGCGCTGCGGCTCGCTCGTGCCGCGGTTGAGGTCGAGCCGGTCGAGCCGCTCTCGCTGAAGGGCAAGTCGGAACCTCTCCGGGCCCACCGGC
>JBARRS010000176.1:0-13992 GCA_049644345.1 Gaiellaceae bacterium | reverse complement strand
ACCTCGCAGCGCTCGCCGGAACCGGCCCCGAAGGCCGGATCGTCGCCGAGGACGTCGAGCGCGCGGCCGCGACCGAGGCGCCCGCACCGGCCGTCGCGCCGCCCCCGTCGCCGGGCGAAGTCGAGATCCGGAAGCTCTCGCAGACGCGTAAGACGATCGCGCGCCGGCTGACCCAGGCCTGGGAGGCGCCCGTCTACCAGCTCACGGTCAGCGCGGACATGTCCAATGCGAACGCCCTGATCGAGACGCTCCGCGAGCTCCACCCGGACGAGCGCCCGACCGTCACGGACGTCCTCACCCGCGTCACCGCGGCCGCGCTGATTCGCCACCGCGACGTGAACGCCCACTTCGTCGAAGACGAGGTGCGCCTGTACCCGAGCGCGGACATCGGCATTGCCGTCGCCGCGCCGAACGGGCTCGTCGTCCCGGTCATCCGCGGCTCCGAGCGCAAGACCGTCGCAGAGATCGCCGCCGCCCGCGCAGACGTGGTTTCTCGCGCGCGGGAGAGCAAGCTGAAGCAACAGGACCTCGAGGGCGGCACGTTCACGATCTCGAACCTCGGCATGTACGGCGTCGAGCAGTTCGTCGCCGTGCTCAACCCCCCGCAGGTCGCGATCCTCGCCGTCGGAGCGACTGAGGATCGAGTCGTCGTCAAGAACGGCGGGTTCGTCGCACAGCCGACGATGACGCTAACCGTGACATTCGACCACCGCGCCGTCGACGGCGCCGTCGGCGCCGAGTTCCTCCGGACCCTGAAGCGCTACGTGGAGCAACCCGGCCTGGCGCTATGACCGTTTGGTACCGCGTCCGCGACCTCGAGGCCGGCCGCGCGTTCTACCGCGACAAGCTCGGCTTCACGGAGGTCTACTTCGACGAGGCTGCGCGCTGGGCGAAGCTCGAGCACGGCGAGATGCAGATCGCGCTCGCCGAGGGCGACCCGGAAGAGGAGGGTGGCGTCGCTACGGTCGACGTCGAGGACGTGAGAGCGGAGGCCGACCGGCTGAGAGCCGAGGACATCGAGGTCGGCACCGTGCTCGAGCTCCGCGGAGAGATACGGCTGCTGGACGTCTTCGACCCCGATGGCAACCGCATCCAGCTGGCGCAAGACGTGAGCTAGTGCTCCTCCGATGATCCGCCCCGGCGGCGCCCACGACGTCCCGTTCCTGCGCGACATGCTCCGCCACGCGTTTCCGCGGACGCCGGTGGGCGACGAGCCGCCGCTCTCCCGCTACGTCGACGGCTGGGGCCGCCGCGGCGACCGCGCGGTGATCGCGATCGAGCACTTCCAGCGCGTCGGCGCGGCGTGGTACCGGATCTTCAAGGAGAGCAACCCCAGGTTCGGTTTCGTCGACGAGGAGACGCCCGAGCTCGCGATCGCGGTCGTCCCGAGCCGCCGTGGGCGTGGCTTCGGTGGCGAGCTGCTGCAGGCGTTGCTCGAGCAGGCTCGCCGCGACGGCTACACCCGCCTCACCCTCAGCGTCGAGCAGGAGAACCCTGCGGCCGCGCTCTACGAGAAGTACGGCTTCGAGCGAGTCGGTGAGCGCAACGGCTCCTGGACGATGCTCGCGAACCTCGCCAAGCCTTCCTAGAGCCCGGTCACGATCACGTTCGCGCTGTGCGGGCTTTCCGTGCCGCGCCAGAGCCCGAGTGCCGGCGTGACCGTGTACTGCCAGGTCCCGAGCGCGACGCCCGTCTCGACGCAGCTCGTGCCTGAGACGATCCCGCTGCAGCCGACGCCGGTCGTCTGCAGGTTTCCGAGGATGTCGTAGCGCTTGACGACGTAGCTGGGAACGTTTCCGCCGCCCACGAACGTGGCCGCCGTCCAAGTGAGCGTGACGCTCGTGACCGAGGCGGTGCCGCTCGGGGCGGTCGCTCCCTGGAGGACCCGCGCGTGGGCCGAACCAGTTCCGCTTCGAGCGACCTGCCAGGCCGCCGCGCCTGAGGGGGCGGCAGCGGCGACCGCGATCGCGGCCGCCACTGCGGCTAGCTCGAGACGGCGGAGACGTCGACCGGAATCGAGAAGATCGCGCCCTGGCATGTGTTGTCGGACGAGTTCGACATGCTGACGGCGCCCGAGAGCGTGAAGGTGCTCGTCGCGCCCGCCGCCAGCGCCAGACTCAGGCCCGTCTGCGCCGAGAACGTGACGCCGGTCGCGGCGTTGCACGCGGCGCCCTTGTCGGACGTGATCGAGCTGCTGGCCTGCTGGGTGACGGTCGTGATCGTGACCGCGAACGGGTTCGGGTTCGTCACGCTGATCTTCACGTTCCCGGTGGTGCCCGGATAGAGATCTGCCGACGTGCTCGCGGACGCGTCGCCGAGCGTCAGGGACGACGCCGTACGCGCCTTCGCATAGCCCGTGCCGCTCCCCGAGGTGTTCCAGGCTGCGAGTCCGATGCCGACGGAGACGAGCAGCGCGACCAGCACGAGAACGGCGACCGTCTTCTTGCGGTGCAGCTTCTTCATTTTTGCGGCTCCTTCCGCAGATCCCCCCGCCCGAGTTATCGGTCAAAAGCTCGCTGCCTTTAGTACCTCGACGACCGAGATACGCTTGGCGCGTGGCCTTGCTCCTGGGCGTTTTCCTCGGGATGTTCGGCGCGAGCAGCACCTCGGCGTGCCTCGGGCCGGACTTGAGCGCCCGCGTCGCGCTCCAGGGCGGGACTGGCGCGATGGAGGGCGGCGTGATCGTGACCAACCGCACGAGCCGTAGGTGCACCGTCGTCGGAAGACCGGGCGTCTCGTTCTTCCGCGCCGGGCAACAGCTCCACGTCCGCGTCGCCGACGGCCCCTCCACGACCGGCGCGCGGCGGCCGCACACGCTGACGCTAAGGCCTCGCGAGCGCGCTTTCGTCCACCTTCGCTGGTCGAACTGGTGCGGCGCCCCCTCGGCGAGGATCACTGTTCGCTTATTGCTCCGGTCCGCCAAGTCGCTGGTGGTTCGGGGCACGAGCTACACACCACGATGCGACGACGCGCATGCCGTGTCCGTGGTGAGGGTGGGCCCGTGGGAGCCTCTGCGATGAGACTGTCGCTCGCTAGGATCCCCGCGTGGAATGTGACGTCGCAGTCCTCGGCGGCGGCCCCGGCGGCTACACCGTGGCGATCCGCGCCGCTCAGCTCGGCGCGAAGGCCGTCTGCATCGAGCAGGAGCCCGAGCTAGGAGGCACCTGCCTCCGCGTCGGCTGCATCCCGACCAAGGCGTGGGTCCAGACCGCGTTCGCGATCAAGGAGGCCGAGGAGAGCTTCGCCAAGTTCGGCGTCCAGGTCGGCGAGCCGAAGCTCGACTTCGCAACCGCGAACGAGTGGAAGGCCGGCGTCGTCAAGCAGATGACCGACGGCGTCGCCTCCCTTTTCAAGGCGAACGGCGTCGAGTGGGTCAAGGGCACGGGGCGCTTCAAGGACGCGAACACGCTCGCGGTCGAGGGCGGGGAGGACGTCACCTTCAAGAGCGCCGTGATCGCGACCGGCTCCTATCCGCTCCGCCCGCCGATCGACGGTCTCGACTCCTCCCGCTGCGTCGACTCGACCGCATTGCTCGCCCAGACGGAGCTGCCGAAGCGGCTCGTGATCCTCGGTGGCGGCATCATCGGCTGCGAGTTCGCCTCGATCTTCAACCGCTTCAGCGCCGAGGTCACGATCATCGAGATGCTGCCGAAGCTGATCCCGCAGGAGGACGAGGACGCTTCGAATGAGCTCGCGAAGCAGTTCCAGAAGCGCGGGATCGCTCTCCACCTCGACAAGACCTGCAACAAGGTCGAGGAGTCGGGCGGCGGCCTCATCGTGCACTTCGGCGACGGTGAGACGGTCGAGTGCGACCTGATGCTCGTCGCGACCGGCCGGGGCCCGACGGTCGAGAATCTCGGGCTCGAGGAGATCGGCGTCGAGTTCGACAAGAAGAAGGGGATCGCCGCCGACGAGCACCGGCGAACGACCGTGCCGCACATCTACGCGGTCGGCGACTGCGCGGGCTACTGGCAGCTCGCGCACACCGCCTTCCGTGAGGGCGAGGTCGCCGCCGAGAACGCCCTGGGCCACGACGCGATCGTCGACAACCGCGGCGTCCCGCGGCCCATCTACACCGACCCCGAGATCGCCGCAGTCGGCCTGACCGAGGCGGAGGCGCGGGAGCAGTACGGCGACGACGTCGCCACCGGCCGGTTCCCCTGGGTCGCAAACGCGCGGGCCGTGATGCAGGACGCGACCGTCGGTTGGGTCAAGTCGATCCACGAGACGCGCTACGGCGAGCTGCTCGGCCTCGTGATGGTCGGCCCGCACGTGACGGACCTGATCGAGGCGGGCGTCGTCGCGCTCGACGCGGAATCGACGGTCGAGACGGTCGCGGACGGGATGGCGGCGCACCCGACCCTGTCGGAGGCGATCAAGGAAGCCGGGCTTGCCGCGCTGGGCCGCGCGATCCACATCCCGAACCGCAAGCGCGCTCCTGCGCGCGCCTAGCCTCTAGCCGTCGTCGTGCTCGTCGAGCAAGGAGGGCTCGCTCCGGCGCGCGATCAGGTTGTGCAGCTCGCGCAGAAAGCGTGCCGTGTCGGTCTCGAGCTCAAAGGAGACGAACTCGCCGGGCGGATGCTCGGCCGCCTGCTTGGGGTCTGGATTGCGCTCCTCGAGTCCACCCAATACTCCCCACCTCGCCTGTGGATACTGTGGATAACTGCCCCTGCGGCCGGGCGATGACGTCTTGGCGGCCAAGCCCCCTGAGCGTCGACCGCGGCAGCGATCCTAGCCACTCCCCGCGGACGGGGGACCCCCCAAAGGAGGGATGCCTGAGCGAACTCTGTGCAAAGTGCGGCAAACCCGTATCGCGGCTGCGCAGGCGTTCGTTAACCCGACATGGCCGTAGCCGCATCGGCGACCGCAGAACGCCGTCCTCGGAGGACCGTGCAGCAGCGGCCCCGCCGTTCGCGCCACGCGAGCGACGGAGCGTTCGAGTGCCTCTACGAGCGCCACGCCACCTCGATCTACCAGTACGCGCTCGCCGTGATGGCGAACCCGGCGGACGCCGAGGACGTCACGCAGATGACATTCATGAACGCTTACCGCGCGTTCCAGCGTGGAGAGCGGCCGCGGCTCGAGCACAACTGGCTGATCAAGATCGCCCACAACGTCTGCAGGATGCGCTGGCGAGAGTCGCAGCGCCGGCCCGAGCTCGTCCCGCTCGACGAGGTGCGCGAGCCGGCTGTGATCGACGAGGACAGCGCCACGGTCGAGGATGTTCTCCGCGCCCTTACGTCGCTCCCCTTCACCCAGCGTTCGGCGCTCGTGATGCGCGAGCTCGAAGATCGCTCGTACAGGGAGATCGCCGACACCCTGGACGTCTCCGTGGGGGCGGTCGAGGCACTGCTATTCCGCGCCCGCCGGAATCTCCAGCTGAAGCGCAAGTCCCTCGGAGTCCTCGGAACCGCGCCGCTGCCGCCGGCGCTGTCAAGCTTCGGCGGCGGCGCTTCGGTCGTCGCGGCGTCGGTCGTCGGGACACCGCTCACGCTCAAGGTCATCGGCCTGCTCGGCGCGGGCATCCTTGCGGGGACCGCCGGTTACGTGGGGCTCGAGGCGATCCCGCAGCACCCGGCTCCCGAGCGCGCCCTGGTCGCGCGGGCGCCGAGCCCGGCCCCGCACGTCCTCAACGCTCTGCAGCCCGCCGGACGCCAGAAGCTCGGCTCGGCCCAGTTCGGCCACACCCCCAGGGACTCGACCCGTTGGTCGCCGCGGCCGAGCAACGCGAGGTTGACCCTGCCCGTGATCTCGCCCGGGCCCGCAACCGCGCCGGCGGCAGCCGGGGCCGCAGCCGTCTCGCCGGCGCCGGTGCAGCTGCCCGAGCCGCCCGCCAAGGCGGCACCGACACCGGGCCTCAGCCCTCCGCCGCTCTCGCCTCCGCCGCTTCCGCCTCCGCCGTCTTCGCCGCCCTCGCTACCGGCGCCGCCGACCCTCCCGCCGACGCCGACGTTGCCCGTAGTAAGCGTTCCGACCCTTCCCATACCGGTTCCGCCGCTGCCGAAGCTCCCTTAAAAAGGGGAAGCAGAGTGCAAGAAGGCGGGTTCTGCGGCATCGTTTAAGGCATGACGCCCATGCTTGCGCAACGCGCGCGCACGGACCGCGCCTTCGAACGGCTGTACCAGAAGTACGCCGGCGACGTCTATCGCTACGCCTTGGTCGTGCTTCGCAACCCCTCCGACGCGGAGGACGTGACCCAGACAACGTTCATGAACGCCTACCGGGCGTTCAGCCGCGGCGAGCGTCCGCGGCTGCCCCAGAACTGGGTGATGACCATCGCCCACAACGTCTGCCGCCAGAGGTTCCGCCAGTCCGCGCGCCGCCCGAACGAGTTGCCGCTCGAGCAGGACGTCGCGGAGATCGTCCCCGAGGACACGGGCCCGAGCGCCGACGACATCCGGCGCGCGCTCGGCCACCTCGCGTTCAACCAGCGCTCTGCGCTCGTGATGCGCGAGCTCGAGGGACGTTCGTACGCGGAGATCGCGGAGATCCTCGGCCTCACAACGAGCGCGGTCGAGACCCTGATCTTCCGTGCTCGCCGCGCTTTGCGCGAGCAGCTCGAGGGCGGCCTCACGTGCACCGAGGCCGAGCTCGCGATCTCGAAGCAGCTCGACGGGAAGCTTCCGAGGAAGGAGCGCGGCTCCCTGCGCGCACATCTCCGGGAATGCGACGAGTGCGCCCGTTTTGCGCGCTCGCAGCGCGCTCAAAGCTCGGCGATCAAGGCGCTGGCTGCGATTCCGCTGCCGGCCTCGCTCGCGTCCTTCTTCCATCACGGCGCGGGTGCGGGCGCAGCCGCCGGCGCGAGCGCGGGGGCTGGCATCGCGGCGAAGGTGGCGCTCGTGGGCGCGACCGCAGTGGTCGCGACCGGCGTGGGGTACACCGGCGCGCGCGAGGCGGGCTGGCACCCGCTGCGGCACCACCACCAAGCGGCGACCGTGGCGGCACCCGTCCCGAAGCCGGCCGTCGGGGCGGCGGTGATCCTTGACGCCGACGGAGTTCGCGGCATCGCGCGTCCGACCGACGGCATCCGGGGCGTGGCCCGCCCGAAGAATCACGCGACTCCGCCGGGGCTCGCGCTCGGGCATGCCAAGCAGGCGACGCCTCCGCCACGAGGGAAGGCGAAGGCCCTCGGCCACGCCAAGCAGGCGACGCCTCCGCCGCGCGGAAAGGCCAAGGCGCTCGGGCACAAGAAGAAGGCCGCGGCACCGTTGCATCCAGTGCACCCGTCGCATCCAGTGAAGCCGGCGCATCCAGTGACGCCGCCGCCTCCGGTGCAGCCGCCGCATCCGGTGCCGCCGCCGCATCCCCAGCCGCCGCCGCCGCCCAAGACGAAGACGAACTAAGCGCCGCGCAAGGTTTCGGCCTCTTCGGACGTCTACAGGGTGGGATGTGCCCTCGTCCCTGACTGGGGCCGACGGGTGGCGTCGGCCCCGTCCCTCCTTTCCCCGTTAGGCGAGCGCGCCGGACGGGTACGGTGTCAGCGTGAGCATCGTCAATCGCCGTAACGCGATCGTGGGCTGGTTCGTCATGAAGCTCGGCAAGCGCGCCGCCCGCAAGAAGGCGCGGGACGTGAACAAGCCCAAGCTCTTCGGCGGGCTCGGGGCGCTCGGGGCGCTCGGCGGCCTCATCGGCGGCCTCGCGTTCTGGCGCAAGAAGCGCTCGAGTAGGGACTAGACCTCCCGCCTTAAGCGGGTTAGCGTTGAGCGAAACCTGCTACGCGAGGGAGGGCACCCAATGCGCATCGAGTCATCGGTGACGTCGGTCACCTGGATTCCGTCCGAGGCGATTTCCGGCATGCCCAAGCTGCCGTTCGACGCCGGCATCGCCCACTACGACGACCCGCCGCCCGACAAGATCGACGACCTCGAGGCTTTGCGTCAGGCAGACGCCTTCCGCGAGGCGAACGAGCTAAGCGCCTGGATCGAGGTCGAGGACGGCAAGATCGTCGACCAGGGCTACTCCGGCGACGGCCACATCGGCGTCACGCGGATCAAGCTCGGCCCACGCGAGCTCGCGTTCCCGGCGGTCAAGTATCCGGTGATCCAGCTGGACCCGAAGATCGGCGACGACTGGGTCCAGTTCGTCCAGTCGGCCGGCGGCCACATGGGTCTGCCCGCGCCGCGCCGCGTCAAGGGCAAGCCGTTCTTCCGGATCCAATCCGCCTCCGCGTGGACGACGCTGAAGCTGATCCTGTACGCCGATGGCACGGCGAAGGGCTCCCTCGCGGGCGCGAGCCCCTTCCCGCGGCACTGGCTCTACGACGACGCGGGGAAGCTCGTCGAGAAGTCGGGCACGATCGACTTCGAGCGCTGGTACCGAGAGGCGCACGGCGACCGCACGCCGTGGGGGATCGAGGACTCGCCTGCGCTGACGACCGCGGTCGAGTCGGAGCTCGAGCGCGAGCTCTCGGCCTCGATCATGCGTAGTGGCGCGAAGCTCGACCGGCGCAAGCTCGACAAGGGCGAGCTGCTCGTCGAGCAGGGCGACGAGGGCAACGAGCTCTACCTGCTCCTGGACGGCATGCTCGAGGTCGTCGCCGACGGCGAGCCGGTCGCCGAGGTCGGCCCGGGCGCGCTGCTCGGCGAGCGGGCCTTGCTCGAGGGCGGGACGAGGACGGCGACCCTGCGGGCGACGACCAAGGCCAGAGTCGCGGTCGTCCCTGCGGACTCCGTCGACCAGTCCGCGCTGCCGGAGCTCGCCGCCGGCCGCAGGCGCGAGGAGAGCTAATCCTGGCAGATGTCCGCGACTTCCCCCTTCGTGAGCCGGATCAGATCCGCCGTCGCGAGCCGGAGCGATTCGTCGTGCGAGCCCGCCTCGAGCACGACCGACTGGCGCTCAGCGATGCGGCGGTCGACGACGACCGGATCGGTGCGCGAGCCGCCGAAGGGCGGTACCGCGCCGAGCTCGAACTCGGAATAGTCGCTGCGAAGCGCCTCCTCGGTCGCGAGGTGCACCTGCTTCTTACCCCCGCTGACGAGCTCGCGCAGCTTGCGCAGGTCTAGTCGACTTCCGGCCGGAACGACCGCGCGCATGTAGCCGGCCGGCGTCGTCACGACCAGCGTCTTGCCGACGTCTGCCGGATCGAGACCCAGCGCCTGGGCTTCCGCGAGAGCCGCTTCGGTGTGCTCGTGGGGGAGAAGGTCGTACTCCGCTCCCGCCTCGTCGAGCACGCGGGTGACGTCTTCCTTGGCCATCTTTACCGAGGAATCCTTCGAGAAGAGGTAGGCCCCGTCCTGCGGTGACGGGACCCACCGGATCAAGACCGGTTCAGGGCAGAACTTCGCTTTGAATCGGCCCCGGCCTGGACATGGGCCTCGATCTTTTGACCGCCGCCCTTCGTGTGGTCCGCTTACGTGTTTTTGCCGGCGTGCGGGCCCCCGTCGTCGTTCGGGCGCTGACCGTGGCGGGAGCGCCGATCGCTGCAAACTCGACGCGATCCGCCAGGGTCTCGATGATCCCGAGGCTGTCGCGTTTGTCGACAGGAATATTCCTGGCGATCTGCGAGATGACGTGGCGCGCCTGTTGCGCGAGGGCTGACGCCTCCAGGGCCTGGTAGTTCGTCTTCGTCTTCGGGGGCTGGCCCTTGGCCACGAAATCGACGCGGCCTGTCAGCTCGGTGATCACGCTCGCGAGCTCACTCTTGTACTGCAACGGAATGTCTTGCTTGATCTTGTCCCCCGCCTGATGCGCCTGTCGGGTAAGGGACGAAGCTTCCATGGTGCGAAAGCCGGCCATACAACCTCCTTTCGCCGCTTGGCTGGCTGCATGAACGTACCCCTCCCGAGGGGCCATGTGAACACTTCGCGCGACACCGCGCCCGCACTTTGCGTCGAACTCGTTCCGGCGTCCGGCGCGGGTCTCACACTTATGCTGTGTCTGCGTCCGAGACGATGCGCCAGTTCGCGCTCGCCTTGCTGGAGGCCGTCGACGAGGACGGCGACGTGGGAGCGATGACGCGGCACCTGGACGAGAAGTCCGACGTGCTCGACCGCGACGCCATGCTGGCGATCAGCACGGTGGCGCTGACGTTCCTGGCGCTCACCGCAGGCGTCAACCTGCGCACCGCGGCAGAGTCGATCTGGCAGGCGGCGGGCTAGAGTGACTCGGCCGGGTCCGCCCCGTCTAACCGACGCAACGCGCAAAGACTGAGCGACTAGGCTTTTCACATCGCCATGCTCTGTCCGAGCTGCGGCACCGAGAACCGGGAAGGGCGCAAGTTCTGCGCGGAATGTGGCCAGTCCCTGGCCCTGATCTGCCCCGCCTGCGGGACGGCGAACGAGCCCGGCGAGCGGTTCTGTGGTGAGTGCGGCTCTGCGCTGACAGGAGATGCGGCGGCATCGACTCCCGCAGCTCCGCGTGAGGCGCCCGCCTCGGAGCGTCGGCTCGTCTCGGTGCTCTTCGCCGACCTCGTCGGGTTCACGACCCTCTCCGAGGCGAAGGACGCCGAGGAGGTGCGGGAGCTGCTCTCCCGCTACTTCGACACCTGCCGGCGAATCATCTCGCTCTACGGCGGCACGGTGGAGAAGTTCATCGGTGACGCGGTGATGGCGGTCTGGGGAACGCCGACGGCGACCGAGGACGACGCCGAGCGGGCTGTTCGAGCTGCGCTCGACCTGATCGCAGCCGTCTCGGCGCTCGGTCAGGAGATCGGCGACGAGGAGCTGCGCGCGCGCGCGGGAGTCCTGACGGGCGAGGCCGCGGTCACGCTCGGCGCGGAGGGCGAGGGGATGGTCGCAGGCGATCTCGTCAACACAGCCTCCCGGCTGCAGGCGCTCGCGGAGCCGGGGAGCGTCTACGTCGGCGAGTCGACGCGCCGCGCCACCGAGCAGACCATCGTCTATGAGGAGGCCGGCTCGTTCGAGCTGAAGGGCAAGGAGGGGCTCGTTCCGCTGTGGAAGGCCCGCCGCGTCGTCTCCGGGCTGCGGGGCTCCCTCAAGTCGGAGGGGCTCGAGGCTCCCTTCGTCGGCCGCGACCGGGAGCTCCGCCAGATCAAGGACCTCTTCCACGGCTGTGCCGACGAGCGCAAGGGGCACCTCGTGTCCGTCACGGGCATCGCCGGCATCGGAAAGTCGCGCCTTGCCTGGGAGTTCTACAAGTACTTCGACGGGATCGCCGAGACGATCTACTGGCACCGCGGCCGCTGCCTCCCTTACGGCGAGGGGGTCACCTACTGGGCGCTCGCCGACATGGTGCGCATGCGCTGCCGGATCTCGGAGGACGAGGAGCCCGCCTCGGCCGCCGAGAAGCTGCGCTCGACGCTCGACGAGCATTTCCTCGACGCGGAGGAGCGAAGCTTCGTCGAACCGCGGCTCGCCCACCTGCTGGGTCTGGCCGAGCATCAAGCCCGCGACAAGCAGGACCTGTTCGCCGCCTGGCGCCTGTTCTTCGAGCGGCTGGCCGACGGCTATCCGACGGTGCTCGCATTCGAGGACATGCAGTGGGCCGATGCCAGCTTGCTCGACTTCGTCGAGTACCTGCTCGACTGGTCCCGCAACCACCCGATCTTCGTCGTGACCCTGGCGCGGCCCGAGCTGCTCGAGCGCCGCCCGACCTGGGGCGCAGGCCAGCGGAGCTTCACCTCGCTCTACATCGAGCCGCTCTCGCAGGAGGCGATGGAGGAGCTCCTGACGGGGCTCGTGCCCGGCCTGCCCCAGACGCTTCGCGAGCAGATCCTCGCCCGGGCGGAAGGTGTCCCCCTGTACGCGGTCGAGACGGTGCGGATGCTCCTCGACCGCCGCCTGCTCGTCCAGGAGGGCTCGTCGTACGGGCTCAGCGGAGCCGTCGAGGCGCTCGAGGTGCCGGAGACGCTGCAAGCGCTGATCGCCGCTCGGCTCGACGGCCTTACGGCCGAGGAGCGCCGGCTGCTGGAGGACGCATCCGTGCTCGGAAAAACATTCACGAAGCAGGCTCTCATGGCCCTCTCCGGTCTCGACGCCGAGGGGCTCGAGCCCCTCGTTGTCTCGCTCACGCGCAAGGAGGTGCTCGGCGTCCAGGGAGATCCGCGTTCGCCCGAGCATGGCCAGTACGGCTTCCTCCAGGACCTTGTCCGTCACGTCGCATACGAGACGCTCTCGAAGCGCGAGCGCCGCGCCAGGCATCTCGCTGCCGCTGCCTATTTGGACTCGGCCTTCTCGGGGGAGCAAGAAGAGGTGATCGAGGTGATCGCCTCGCACTACCTCGACGCGTATCAGGCAGTGCCCGACGCAGACGACGCCGCCGAGATCAGGGAGAAGGCGCGTCAACTGCTCGGCCGCGCCGGCGAGCGCGCGGCCTCGCTGGCCGCGGCGGCCGAGGCGCGCCGCTACTTCGAGCAGGCCTGCAGCCTGACCGACGAGCCTCTGGAGCGCGCTTCGCTCCTCGCCCGTGCCGGCGAGATGGCCCAAAGAGCAGCCGATCCCGACGCGGCGCGGGAGCTGCTCGTAGAGTCGATCGCGATCTACGAGAGCGAGGGCGAGACGCACACCGCGGCTCGCGTCTCCGGCAGGCTCGGCCACATTCTGGGCTTCACGGGTCATCGCGACGAAGCGCTGGCGCGCATGGAGCGTGCCTTCGACGTCATCTCAGGCGACGAGCCCGACGAGGACCTCGCCATGCTGGCCGCCCAGTTGAGCCGCAGTCACTGGTTCAGCGGAGATCTGGAGCGGGCGTCCGAGCGAGGAGAGCTTGCGCTCGACATCTCCGAGGCCCACGCGTATCCGAAGCAACTCGCGCTCGCCCTTCGAGCCAAGGGCGCGATCGCGTTCAGCCGCGGGCATGTGGAGGAGTCAACCGCGCTCATGAAGCACGCGCTCGAGATCGCGCTCGCGCACGATCTGGCCGAGGACGCGAGCACGGCCTACTTCATCCTCTCCGACCGCGAGTTCCGCCGCGACAGGTACCGCGATGCGCTCGACTATCTCCAGGAGTGTCTGGCGCTCGCCCGCAAGTTCGGCAGCAGACCCTTCGAATGGGCGGCGCTTGCCGAGATGACCTATCCGCTCTACATGCTGGGCCGCTGGGACGAGGCGCTCGGGGCGATAGAGGAACCGACCGAGGAGCAGACACAATCCGGTGGAGTGCTGCTCAGCCTCTTGTCGTCCGTCGTCGAGATCCATCTGCAGCGCGGGCGGCTCGACGAAGCGCGGAAGGTCTTCTCGCTCTTCTCGCATCTCGAGGGCTCGACCGACGTGCAGGATCGCGTCGTCTATCTCGGGGCCGGGGCGTCGTTGAAGCAGGCGGAGGGACGTCTCCCCGAAGCGCTCGCGGACGGCGAAGCGACGATCGATGCGGCGCGGACGCTCGGCTACGGCCAGCAGGGGGTCAAGCAGGGGCTCGTCGCGGCGCTCGAAGCTGCGATCGTGCTTGGAGACTCCGCGAAGACGCGCGAGCTGCTTGCGTTCATGGAGGATGCTCCCCCAGGGAGACGATCCCCCTATCTCGAGGCGCAGGCACATCGCTTTCGGGCACGCGTGGACGGCAACGAGGCGGACTACGAGGCTGCCGCGCGAGTCTTCCGCGAGCTCGAGATTCCCTTCTGGCTTGCCGTCACCCTGCTCGAGCATTCCGAGTGGCTTGTGGCCGAGGGCCGAGCCGGCGAGGGAGAGCTGGTGCTCGCCGAGGCTCAGGAGTTGTTCGCGCGACTCGAGGCGACACCGTGGCTCGAGCGGTCTGGACAGACGTCTGGGACTCCCCGCGACACCGAGGCTGTCACGGGGCGGTCTTGAGCGGAATCGGACCGCCGCGCCGAGCGTTTGAGCCTGCATGAACATCACGACAATCGGCAGGGGAAACATCGGCGGCGGGCTCGCCCGCCTCTGGGAGCGGGCGGGTCACAAGGTGACGACGCTCGGGCGCGAAGGCGGGGACGCCTCGGATGCCGACGTCGTCCTCGTCGCGGTTCCGTCCGGGTCGATCTCGGAAGCGCTCGGCAACGTCAGCGGTCTCGACGGGAAGATCGCGATCGACGCGGCAAATGCATTCTCCGGGCGAAATGAGCAGTTCGAGTCGTTCGCA
>JBARRS010000175.1:0-42349 GCA_049644345.1 Gaiellaceae bacterium | reverse complement strand
GCCCGGCGCTCGCCGTGCGGCGGCGCCCGCCGCCCGGGCCGAGTCGCGCTGCCACCGTGGTCGCTGAGGGCCACGTCGTCCAGGTCGCCGCAGATCCGGACGCGAGCCCGTTCGCCCACGCCTCGCTCTGGGCGCTCACGGAGTCTCTGCCGTCGTTCCTCGACGGTCTGCCCGGCCCGCCATACGAGCTCGCGGACGCCTACCAGCGGGCGATCGATTCGGGTGAGCGGGTTCTGGCGGTCGAGCTCGGGGAGACGCGGGATTTGACGCATCCGGCAGACTTGGTCAAGGAGAACTTTCCGTATCTGAGGAGCACGTGAGCGAGGTCTACAACCTCTTCCAGCAAGGCCGGGCGCATCTCGCAAAGGGGATGGCGGCTCAGGCCACGGTGCCGCTCGAGAAGGCAAAACGTCGCGAGCCGGACAAGGCGTCGATCCGAGAGGCCCTCGGGATCGCCTATTTCCGCATCCGTCGCTGGGAGGAGGCCGAGACCGAGTTCCGCGCGATGCTCGAGCTCTCGCCCGCGGACGACTACGCCCATTACGCGCTCGGCCGCTGCCTGGAGAAGCAGGGGCGTGACACGGAGGCGCAGGGCCACTACAAGCTGGCAAGCTCGCTCCGGCCGGCGAGCGAGAGCTACGCCGCCCGGATCCGGAACGTCTCTTGAGCGGACGCACGGGCAAAGCCCGCACGTCCTCTTTTGGTCGGCGCCGCCGAGTCGGCGCCTAGGCGAGGCGGTCGCCGGTCACGCGGCGGATCTCTTCGACCGACGAGACGCCCTCCAGACAGAGCCTCAGGCCGTCCTGCCGCATCGTCGTCATCCCCTGCTCGACGGCCGCGGCGAAGATCTCGTCGGTCGAGCCGTCGATCAGCCGTCGGATCCGGCCCTGGATCGGCATCACCTCGTAGAGGGCCACGCGCCCGCGGTAGCCGGTGCCGGCGCACCTGGCGCAGCCTACCGCGCGGTAGAGCTGAAGCTCGCCGGCGAGCTGTTCGACGTTGAGCTCCGCGAGCTCTTCCGCCTTGGGGTAGTAGGCCTCCCGGCAATGGGTGCAGAGGCGCCGAGCGAGCCGTTGGGCGACGATGCAGTTGAGCGAGCTGGCGAGCAGCCCGGGCTCGATGCCCATGTCCTTAAGCCGTGCGATCGAGCTGGCGGCGTTATGGGTGTGCAGAGTCGTCAGGACGAGCCGGCCGGTCATGGCGGCCTGGATCGCGATCCGAGCCGTCTCCTCGTCGCGAATCTCGCCGACGAGCAGCACGTCTGGATCGCTGCGAAGGATTGTCCGTAGGCCGCGCGCGAAGGTGAGGCCGCTGCGTGGGTTGACCTCGATCTGGTTGACGCCGGGGATCTGGTACTCGACCGGATCCTCGATCGTCATCAGGACCCGGCCGGACTCGTTCAGGAGGTCGAGCGCAGCGTAGAGCGTGGTCGTCTTGCCGCTCCCGGTCGGGCCGACCGTGATCACTGCGCCGTAGGGCTGCCGGATCGCCCGCAGGAACGTCTCCTCCGCGTCGGGGCTCATCCCGAGCTCGGTGAGCGCGCGGGTGTCGTCGGCCGCGAGGTGGAGGATCCGCAGCACGACCTGCTCGCCATGCGTGGTCGGGAGCACTGCCATGCGCAGGTCCATCGGCTGGCCGCCGAAGCGGATCGGAACGCGGCCGTCCTGGGGGGCACGCTTCTCGGCGATGTCGAGGCCGGCCATGATCTTCAGGCGGCTCGTGACGGCGGGCTGGAGCGAGCGCGGGATCTCGGTCAGCTCGCGCATCACCCCGTCGATGCGTGCGCGGACGAAGAGCTTCTTCGCTTGCGGCTCGAAATGGACGTCGGAGGCGCCCTCCTCGATCGCGCGGCTGAGCACCGAGTTCACGACCTTGATCGCGGGCGGGCCGGACTCGCCGCCCTCGAGGATGTCCTCGAGCTCGGCACCTGCGGGAATCTCCTCCTCGACCTCCTCGACCTCGACGGGCGCGCGGTAGACCGTGGCGATTCGCTCTTCGAGCTCGTCGGCCGCGACCACGGCGAGCTGGACGTTCAGGCCGAGGGCGAGCCGGAGGTCGTCCGAGGTGACGACGTCGGTCGGGTCGGCGACGGCGACGAGCAGCAGGTTCTCTTCGAGGAAACCGACCGGGAGAGCCTGGTAGCGGCGGGCGAACTTCTCGGGCAGGAGATCGGCGGCCACGGGGTCGACCTCCGCCTGACTGAGGTCGAGGTAGTCGAGCCCGTGCTGCTCGGCGAGCGCGTGGGCGAGCGCGGCGAAGGTGACCCAGCCGCGCTGGACGACAATCTCCCCGAGGCGCTTGCTCGTCTGCTCCTTCTCGGCGAGGGCCTGCTCGAGCTGGTGGATGGTCAGCGCGCCGTCGCGCACGAGCACCGCGCCCAGTAGCAGGCGCGTCGGCGCGCGCTCGTCCGGCGCGGGCAGAGGGGTGGGGATCTCCGCAGCCTCCACGCGGCGTGTATCGGCCCTATGCTCGCGCGGCATGAGGGCGGTAGTGCAGAGGGTCGCGAGAGCCCGCGTGCTCGTGGACGGAGAGCCGACCGGCGAGATCGGGTCGGGCCTCTGCGTGCTGCTCGGGATCGCCGACGGCGACGACGAGGAGGCGGCCGAACGACTGGCGGGGAGAATCGCGCGCCTGCGCATCTTCCCGAACGAGCAGGGCCGGTTCGACCGGAGCCTGATCGACGTCGGAGGCGAGGCGCTCGTGGTCAGCCAGTTCACGCTGATCGCCGACACGGCGAAGGGGAACCGCCCCAGCTTTTCGAAGGCGGCGGCGCCCGAACAGGCCGAGCCGCTCTACCGCGCGTTCTGCGACGCGCTCGCCGCGGAAGGGATCCGCGTCGCGACCGGCGTCTTCGGGGCGCGGATGCAGGTCGAGCTCGTGAACGATGGTCCGGTCACGATCATGATCTGACCTCAACATATGTGTTTTACCTATAATCGCAATCTGTGCATTCGCGACGCCATGCCCGAGGAGCTCGCAGCCGCCGGCTCGTCCGGCCGGGACACTGGGACGTCCGCGCCCGCGTCGAGCGCTTCGTCGAGCCGGCGCTCCTCCTGCTCCTCCGGGAGCGTCCGGTCCACGGCTACGAGCTGATCGAGCGGCTGCCGGAGCTCGTCCCGGAGGGACGGATCGACATCGGCAACCTCTACCGGCTTCTCCGGGCTCTCGAGGCCGAAGGGATCGTGCGCTCGGAGTGGCGCGCCGATCTCCCGGGCCCGGCGAAGCGGACCTACGAGCTGACCGAGGCGGGCACGCGCCTGCTCGATCACTGGGCCGAGGCGCTGCGTGACGCGCAGGGCGTGATCGCGAACTTTCTCGAACGCTACGACCAGGGAGAGAGGGGGTGAGCACATGTGCGGACACAGATCCCACCACCGCCACGGCCGTCGCCGCTTTCCGAACCCGGAAGAGTGGCTGCGCCGGCTCGAGGAGCGCCAGCGCGACCTCGAAGAGGAGGCGGCCGACATCGCCGAGCTGATCAGGCGCCTGCGAGAGCAGCAGCCGCAGCAGACCGCGACCGTCTAGCGCGAACGCCCCGCTCCGGCGGGGCTTTCGCTATCCTGGCCCAGACCACATTTCCACAGCTGGGAAATGGGCGCACAGCGCCCATTTTTTATGGAGTCCGGTGCCAGACTTCAGTCTGGCTCCGGCGAACAATTCCGAAGCAGGAGACGGATTGCAGGGCACACACGACAAGGAGCGGGAGCTGGAGCGCGAGCTCTCCGAGCGGATCGAGGAGCGGCTGCCGGGCACCGAGGTGCTCGCGGTCGAGCTGCTCGGTCCCGACCGCTTCTGCGTCTACGTCGACCACCCGAAGGGTGTCGACCACGCGCTCTGCGAGCGCGTCACCCGGCTGCTCGAGGAGTACCGGCGCGAGTACACGATCGACGTCTCCTCGCCGGGGATCGAGCGACCGCTGCGCAAGCCGCAGCACTTCGGCCGCTTCGTGGGCCGCCGCGTCGCTCTGCGCACCGCGGCCGAGATCGCCGGGCGGAAGCGCTTCCGCGGCGAGCTGGTGGGCGCCGACGAGCGTGCCGTACACGTTGCGGCGGGCCCCCAGCCGGTGGACATCCCGTACGAGCAGATCGTGCGGGGCAACCTGATCGACGAGGGATAGAGATGAGCCGAGAGATCATCGAGCTCGTGCACGAGCTCGAGCGCGACAAGGGAATCGAGGGCGACACGCTGATCATGGCGCTGGAGGACGCGCTCCTCGCCGCCTACAAGAAGACGCCGGGGGCCTCGCGACATGCCGTCGTCGAGCTCGACCGGCAGGAGGGCGATTTCCGCGTCTTCTCGATCGAGCTTCCCTCGGACCTCGAGGAGCAGTTGCTCGAGGATGCGCGGGAGCGCGTGCTCCAGGAGCTCGAGGCCGCCGAGGCGGAGAACGGAGAGCGTTCGCACGTCCTCATCAACGACGACGACCTCGACCTCGACTGGTCTCAGGTGCCCCCGGACCAGATCAAGCGCGCGGACGTGACCCCGGACAACTTCGGCCGCATCGCCGCGCAGACCGCGAAGCAGGTGATCACGCAGCGGATCCGCGAGGCCGAGCGCCAGATGATGTACGAGGAGTACATCGACCGGGTCAGCGAGGTCGTCACCGGCATCGTCCAGCAGGCCGGCGACCGCAACAACGTCCTCGTCGACCTCGGCAAGGTCGAGGCGCTGCTGCCTCGCTCCGAGCAGGTCGACGGCGAGCGCTACGAGCAGGGTTCCCGCATCAAGGCCGTGATCACCGAGGTCCGCTCCTCGACGAAGGGGCCCCAGGTGATCCTCTCGCGCCGCGATCCGGAGCTGATCCGGACGCTGTTCGAGCTCGAGGTGCCCGAGATCGCCGACGGTCTGGTCGAGATCCGCGCGGTCGCGCGAGAGCCCGGCTACCGGTCGAAGATCGCGGTCGAGTCGCACGCTCAGGGCGTCGATCCGGTCGGCGCCTGCGTCGGCCCGCGCGGCTCCCGCGTCCGCATGGTCGTCTCGGAGCTCCGCGGCGAGAAGATCGACATCATCCCCTGGAACCCGGAGCCGGCCCGGTTCGTCGCCAAAGCGCTCTCGCCTGCACGCGTGCGCGAGGTCTACCTCGACGACGACGCGAAAGAGGCGACCGTGATCGTCCCGGACGACCAGCAGGCGCTCGCGATCGGCAAGGAGGGCATGAACGCTCGCCTTGCCGCGCGGCTCACCGGCTGGAAGATCGACATCCAGTCCGAGACGGAATTCGCGCAGGCCGAGGCCGATGCAGCGTTCGCCGGCGAGGGCGGGGAGGACGAGTACACCGGCCGCTGCGCGGCGATTCTCGCGAACGGCAAGCGCTGCCCGAACATGGCGCTGCCGGGCTCCCGCTACTGCGGCGTCCCTGCGCACCAGGCGCTGGCAACGCAGGACACGCCCGCCGACGAGGAGCCCGTGGTCGCCGAGGAGGAGCCCGAGCTCGAAGCGCAGGCTGACGCTCTGCCGCCCGAGGCGGAGTCCGTCGGGCCGTCCCTCCCCGAGGGGGAGCTCGAGCCGCTCGACTCCGAGGCGCCGGCCGACGCGGCCGCGACGCACGAGCCGAGCGCCGAGCAGGTCGCGGAGGCAGAGGGCGAGGTCGATCTCGAGGCCTCACGCCCGGAGACCGCTCCTCCGGACGAGGTTCCGGCGGGGATCCCGGTCGAGCAGGAGCGGTCGGACGGGGACGGCGCGCCTGCTGCATGAGCACCCCTGTGAGAACCTGCGCCGGGTGCGGTCGGAGGGCGCCGCAGGCGGAGCTCGTCCGCTTTGTGGAATCGCACGGAGCGCTCGTGCAGTCGCAACGAGGCCCGGGGCGCGGCGTCTACACCTGTCGCAGGCTCGCGTGCTTCGAGCGCGCGGCGTCGCGGCGGGCTTTCAACCGAACGCTGAGACGGTCGGTGCGGGTCGATCCCGCGCTGGCGCGGCTCTACACTGACGCCGATGGCTAGCGGCTCGAACAGACCAAACCGCCCGATCCGACCCCGCCAGGGAGCGCCCGGCGCGCGCCGCAAGCGCCGCGTGGTGATCGACAGCGGCGCGGCCCGCCCGCGTCCTGACTCGCGCCAGGCGCGCGAGCGCCCCACCGACGGGCGTACCAAGACTCCTGCACCGCCGCCCACCGGGCCGGCGACCGTCGAGTCCGGAGTCACGGTCAAGGATCTCTCGCAGGCCCTCGGCGTGCCGATGCCGCAGATCATCACGATCCTGATGGGCCTCGGCGTGATGAAGACGGCGACGCAGTCGCTCTCGGACGAGGAGGTCGAGCTGATCTCCGCGGAGCTCAAGCGAGAGGTGACGATCAAGCACGCCGCCGAGGAGGAGCCCGAGCCCGAGGAATTCGAGGACGCGGACGAGGATCTCGTGCCGCGGCCGCCCGTCGTCACGATCATGGGCCACGTCGACCACGGCAAGACGACGCTGCTCGACGCGATCCGCGAGACCTCCGTCGTCGAGACCGAGGCCGGCGGGATCACGCAGCACATCGGCGCCTACCAGGTCGAGCACAACGGCCGGAGGATCACGTTCCTCGACACACCGGGCCACGAGGCGTTCACGGCGATGCGTGCCCGCGGCGCCAAGATCACGGACATCGCGGTGCTCGTCGTCGCCGCAGACGACGGCGTCATGCCGCAGACGCGCGAGTCGATCTCGCATGCGCGCGCCGCCGAGGTACCGATCGTCGTCGCGATCAACAAGATCGACCTCCCCGCTGCCGACCCGAACCGGGTGCGCGGCGATCTCGCCGGGGAGGGCCTGCAGCCAGAGGACTGGGGTGGGGCGACGCAGTTCTCCGAGGTATCGGCCAAGGCCAAGCAGAACCTCGAGGACCTGCTCGAGAAGGTGCTGCTCGTCGCGGACGCCGAGCTCGAGCTAACGGCGAACCCGACGGCGGAGGCGTCCGGTCCGATCATCGAATCGCGACTCGACGTCGGCCGCGGGCCGGCGGCGACGATGCTCGTCCATCGCGGCACGCTGCGCGTCGGCGACGCGGTCGTCGCCGGCGACGCGTGGGGGAAGGTGCGCGCCCTCTACAACTTCAAGGGCGAGAAGGTTCGTGAGGCGAGGCCGGGCGAGCCCGTCGAGATTCTCGGCTTCGACAAGCCCCCGCCCGCCGGCGAGCTCTGCCGGGTCGTCGAGAACGAGCGCCGTGCGCGCGAGCTTGCGAATTCGCGCGGCGAGCGTTTGCGGCGCGAGCAGCTCGCTCAGCAGCGTCCCTCAGGCGTCTCGCTCGAGACGCTCTTCGAGGCGATGCAGGAGGGTGAGGTTCAGGACCTCAACCTCGTGCTCAAGGGAGACGTGCAAGGCTCGGTCGAGGCGGCCCTCGGCGAGCTCGCGAAGATCCAGCACCCCGAGGTGCGCGTCAACGTCATCCACCAGGGAGTGGGCGGGATCACCGGTAACGACATCATGCTCGCCTCGGCCTCGAATGCGATGGTCGTCGGCTTCAACGTCCGTCCGAATGCGGAGGCGCGCGAGCTCGCCGACCGGGAAGGCGTCGAGATCCGCACCTACCGAGTCATCTACCAGCTGACCGAGGACATCGAGCAAGCGCTCGTCGGCATGCTGCGGCCGGTCACGACTGAGGAGACGATCGGCGAGGCCGAGGTCCGCCAGCTCTTCCGTGTCTCGAGGCTCGGCACGATCGCCGGCTCCTACGTGACGAGCGGCACCGTCCGGAGAGGTGCGCGCGTCCGGGTCGTCCGTGACGGGACCGTGATCCAGGAGACGTCGATCGCCCAGCTGAAGCGGTTCAAGGACGACGTCCGCGAGGTCACGGAAGGCTTCGAGTGCGGCATCCTTCTCGACGGCTTCAACGACGTGAAAGAGGGCGACGTCCTCGAGGTCTACGAGACCCGTGAGGTCGAGCGCACGGATCTGAGCGAGCCGGCCTCCGCAAGTTCCTCCTAGCTCACCCGGAAGACCCAGAGCCCGCCGACCATGTCGGACTCGAGCACGAACCGGCCGACCGGGTAGACGCCCCAGGTATACGTGCAGCGCTTGCCGGGACAGAAGCTGCGTTCAGGGTCGCGGGACGCGGCCGGGAGGAACTGCGCGACGAAGCGCGGGTGGCGCGGATTCGAGATGTCCGCGACGAGGACGCCGAGCGCGTACCACGAGAAGTAGGCGCGGTTGCCGACGATCTTCGGGTCGTGGACACCGAGCGTGAAGTCGTTGTGTCCCGTCCTTCGCAGCGCCTCGGCGACGAGTGCGGGAGGCGCGTTGAAGACCCCGAGCCTGCGCGGGCGGCGCGGGTTCGAGACGTCCCAGAGCGAGGGTCGACCGCCCGTCGTCTCGTGCGTCTCGATCATCAGCTTGCCGTTGGCCGAGAGCGCGGTCGAGTGGGCCGCGCCCTGCGGGTCGGTGGTGTGTCCCAGGTAGCGGGGCTTCGCGGGGTCCGAGATGTCGAGGATGACCGTGCCGAGATCCCAGTAGGAGAGGTAGGCGCGAGTCGCCGTGGGATTCACGCGCACGGAGTGGACGAAGACGCCCTTCAGTCCCTTGCGGAGCGAGTCGGGCGCGAGCCAGCCGCCCACGTGGACGGGCTGGCGCGGGTCGGTCACGTCGTAGATCCGAAAGCCGGGCTGGTCGGCGCGTGGCGCCTGGCCCAGCTCCGCATACAGGATCGCGGTGTAGACGTAGGCCTTCCGTCCGACCTTCTGCAGCCAGAGCTCGTGGGAGCCTCCGGGCTCGGTGCGCACGAGCGAGAGCAGATGCGGCCGCGCGGGGCTCGTGACGTCGTAAAGCCCGAAGCCGTGGAAAGCGTTCGTCCCGGGGCAGTTCTGGAAGCTCACGGCCGCGAGCTCGCCGGTGAAGTCAGGCGTCGCGACGTGCTGAACGATCGTCTTCTCCGTCCAGGAACCGCGGACGGCGAGGTCCGAGCCGCCGTCGGCGAAGGTCGCGACCCGCCGTGGCCGGCGCGGGTTGTGGATGTCGTAGACGCGCACGCCCTGCGAGGGGCAGTCCACTCCGTGCCAGCTCGAGAGGTAGGCGTACCCCGCGTGCGCGTAGACGTCGCCGCTGTAGCCCCCGCCGGGATAAGCATGGGCGATCACCTGGGCCCGGGGTGCAGCGCCGCCGGCGCCCGCCGCGAGCGCGAGAGCTACGGCGACGGGAGCGAGCAGGCGCGTCACCGGCACACGAATAGCAGCTTGAATAGGGTCCTGTGGGCGGCGGTTACGTGGGCATTCTCTCCGCCGAGCTCCACTTCCCGGAGAACGGGTCGCTCAAGGGCAAGCGGAAGGAGCTCCTCTCGGTGAAGGCGCAGCTTCAGCGGCGCTTCGGCGCGTCGGTCGCAGAGGTCGACCATCACGACCTCTGGCAGCGCTCGCGCCTGACGGTCTCCTGTGTCGCGCGCGGCCACCGCGAGGTCCAGGAGCTGCTCGACGGCGCAGAGCGGTACCTCGTCGGACAGGCCTTCGACCTGGCGCGGGTCGACCGCGAGGTGGTGACGCTCGATGACTGAGCGCATGCGTCGGGTGAACGAGGCCGTCAGGGAAGTGCTCTCCGAGTCGGTCCGCGAGCTGAAGGACCCGCGGATCGGGTTCGTGACGATCACGGGCGTCGAGACGTCGCCCGATCTGCGCCACGCGCGCGTCTTCGTCAGCGTGCTCGGCAACGAGCGGAAGCGCACCCAGACTCTGGCAGGGCTCGAGGCCGCGCACGGCGTGCTGCAGGCGCGAATCGCGCGCGAGCTTCGCATGAAGAGGACCCCGCAGCTGGCGTTCGAATACGATCAAACAGTCGAGCGCGGGGTCCGCATGTCACGGCTGATCGATGAGCTCGCCCCACCAGACGACAACTGAGCTGGCCGCCGCGGCTGAGGCGATCCGCGGCAATCAGCGCTTCCTGCTCGTCACGCACGAGAACCCCGACGGCGATGCGCTCGGCTCGCTGCTGGCGACGAAGCTCGCGCTCGACCAGCTCGGCAAGGACAGCGTCATGTACCTCCATGGCGACGCTCCGCTGCCAAGTGAGTACTCGTTCATGCCGCTCGCCGAGCTGCGGCGGGAGCCTCCCGACGACGTCGCGGAGCGCGTGCTGATCACGCTCGACTGCGCCAACGAGACGCGGATCGCGCCCGACCCGGTCGTGCTCGAGCAGGCGCGGCTCGTCGTCAACGTCGACCACCATCACGACAACTCGCGCTTCGGCGACGTGAACCTCGTCGTGCCCGAGGCCTCCGCGACCGGCGAGGTGCTCCGCGATCTTTTCGCCGAGCTGGGCGTGCGGCTCGCCCCCGAGCTCGCCGAGGCGCTCTACATCGGGCTCGTCACCGACACCGGTCGCTTCCAGTACACGAACACGACGCCCCGGACGCTGCGGCTTGCAGCCGAGCTCGTGGAGGCGGGTGCAAACGTCCACCGCGTCTTCCAGGGCGTCTACGAGAGTGTCCAGTTCGCCAAGCTGAAGCTGCTCGCGCGTGCGCTCGAGCGGGCCCACCTCTACGACGGCGGCCGGCTCGTCGTCTCCTACCTCACCCGACGAGACTTCGACGAAGTGGGCGCGGCCGAGGCGTACGCGGAGGGGATAATCGACTTCCTGCGCGCGGTCGAGGGCGCTGACATGGCGGCCTTGATCCGCGAGCCGCCGCGCTCGGACGGGCCGGCGAAGAAGGTCAGCCTCCGCGCGAGCACGGACGAGCTCGACGTCTCGGCGATCGCCCGCAAGTCGGGGGGCGGAGGGCACCGCCAGGCGGCCGGCTTCTCGAGCGACGACTCGATCGAGGAGATCACGGCCTTCCTGGAGCGTGAGTTCACGGCGAGTGCCCCCAAGAGGTCTTAGCCCCAGCGGCCTGATCCTGGTCGACAAGGCGGCCGGGCCCTCGTCGTTCGCGCTCGTCGCAGAGATGCGGCGGCGGACGGGCGCACGAACCGGCCATGCAGGCACGCTCGACCCTTTCGCGACCGGCTTGTTGGTGCTGTTGTCCGGTGCGGCAACTAAGCTCGCTTCGTGCTTCGTCGGCTTGGACAAGCGCTACCTCACGGACGTCGACCTCTCGGCGCGGACCTCGACGGGCGACCCCGAGGGCGAAGTGGTCGAGCGGCTGGAGCCGCCGGACGAGGAGGAGCTCGCGCGTCGACTCGCGCCCCTCCGCGGTGAGGTCGAGCTGCCGGTCCCCGCGGCGTCGGCTGTGAAGATCGGCGGCGAGCGCGCGTACCGCCTGCACCGGCGCGGCGTCGAGGTGGAGATGCCGGTGCGGCGATCGCGGATCGACGCGCTCGAGGTCATCTCATATAGCGACGGGGTCGTTCGGCTCGACCTGCGTGTCAGCACCGGCACGTACGTAAGGGCGATCGCGGACGCCCTCGGGGGTCACTGCCGGACGCTTCGGCGGACCGAGGTGGGCCCGTTTCGGGTCGAGGAGGCCGATCCTGATCGCGTGATCCCGCCTGAGGAAGCGCTGGGGCGGATCGGGCGGACGCGCGCGTGAAGGTTGCACGTTCTCCGGCGGAGCTCGAGCCGCGCCCGCGTGGTGTCGCGATCGGAACCTTCGACGGGGTCCATCTCGGCCATCGCCGGGTCGTCGAGGAGGTGCTTCAGGCCGGTCGGCCGGCGACAGTGGTCACGTTCGAGCCCCATCCGCGGATCGCGCTCGGAAACCGCGTCGAGTTGCTCTCGACGCTCGAGCGTCGGCTCGAGCTGCTCGCGGAGCTCGGAGCCGAGGAGACGCTCGTGCTGGAGTTCACGCTCGAGCTGGCGCGCCTCGAGCCGGCGGAATTCGCCGAGCGGGTCCTGCGCGCGATCGGCGCAAAGTTGGTCGTGGCGGGTGCGGACTTCCGCTTCGGGCGCGGTCGTAGCGGCGATCTCGACTTGCTCCGGGAGCTCGGGTTCGAGGTGCGGGCCGTGCCGCTGCTCGACGGCGTCTCCTCCTCGGCGATTCGGCGCGCGCTGCAGGAGGGCGAGGTGGCTGAAGCCGCGCGGATGCTCGGCCGCCCGCCCGAGCTCGACGGGATCGTCGTCGCCGGGGACTCCCGCGGCGGAACGCTCGGGTTCCCAACCGCCAACCTTCGGCTCGAGCCCGATCTGATCGTGCCCGAATACGGGATCTACGCGGGCGCCGCGCTTGGTCGCCGGGCCGCCGTCTCGATCGGCACCAATCCACACTACGGCGGCGAGGAGCGGAGGATCGAGGCGTACCTGCTCGATTTCGAGGGCGACCTCTACGGCAGCCGGGTCGTGGTCGAGCTCTGGCGGCGGCTCCGCGACGAGAGGGCGTTCGCCAGCGAGGACGAGCTCGTGGAGCAGATTTCGCGCGACGTGGAAGCCACCCGCAGCGCCGAGCGTCCGGTATAAGTGGGCGCGCGGGAGAGTCCTGACGTGGTCGTTTGGTCGGGGCGCAAGTTTGCATAGATTTCGGGATCTTTAGTGGCATGAGCGATGAGAAATCGACGGCCGAGCGCCTATTTGCGGTGCTCGAGACGGTTCGCTGTCTCGAATGCGGCTCCGTGTACGCGAAGCCGGCACGGGGCGGCACCGCGGCAGCGAATCCCGGCTGCCCCGAGTGCGGCTACGTTGGTTGGCTCGCGACCGCGGCTCCGATCAGCGAAGAACCGCCGCTGCGCCGCTTCGCCGCGGGTCACCAGCCGCACCACTTCGGCTGACGAGGCTGACGCCGCCGAAGTAGTGATGCTGCCCCGGCCAGCGCCGTAGCTCGAAGCCCGCCGCGGCGAGCGCGCTCTCTGTCTCCGGCAGGAAGCCGGGCTCGAGGTGGACCAGCGGGGGGGCGGGGTGGAGGCGCGGGCGCGAGACTGCCGCCTCGGGATCGAGCTCTTCGTCGAGCACGCCCGCCACGACCTGGAGAAGCGCGCTCCGAAGGCGTGTGCCGCCTGCCGACCCGACCGCCAGGGCGAGCCCGCCGCCGTCCAGGGCCAGGCTCGGCGCCATCATGCTCCCCATCCGGTCGCCCGGCTGGAGCGGCGACCGGATCAGGTCGGTCTCGCCGAGCATGCTGTTCAGGTGAAGATCGAGGCCCGGGATGAAATCGCCGGAGCCGAGGCCGAGGCTCGTCGTCAGTACACAGGCGTTTCCCTCCCGGTCAACGGTCACGAGGTTCGTGGTGTGGGCCTCGGGGCCATCAGCGGCGAGGGTGCGCGCGACCGCGAGCGCTCGTTCCGGCTCCGGGCGACCGCGCATGCGGGGGAGCCGCGGCAGCGTCTCCGGCACTCCTGAAAGACCCGAGCGTGTGAGGAAGCGAGTGCCTGCGTACTCGACCGCGACCGGCTCGGCCCAAAGAGCGCGATACGCGCGCAGATCCTCCTCGGTCAAGAGACCCCCGCGCTCGCCCATCAGCGCGAGCAGCTCCAGCCCGATCGTCCCCGTGTAGACGCCTGTTGCGCCCTCTTCGGCCACGAGCTCGAGCGCGCGGACGAGGCCCGGCTGCTCCAGGAGGTCCCCAGCGCCGAGAAGCGTGCCGCCCGGCGAGTAGATGCGAGCGCCTTCGTGCATCGTCATCACCGGCGCGAGCATCTCGAGACACGACGCGTGCGCCCGTGGCATGACCACACCGGCCTTGGCCAGCCGCAGCGCTGGCTCGACGAGCCGCGGCCAGCGGAGCCGACCGTGCTCGCGCCAGAGCTGGTCCAAGCCGGCCGGCAGTCCAGGAACGCCGCACGAGGCGATGCCGACCGCATAGTGGACGAGCTCGGTCCCGAACGGGACGTCGAGCTCGAGCAGCGCCACCTGGCGGGCCTCGGCGCCGAGACCGGGCGTCGCGATGAAGCAGTCGAGGTTCCGGGCACGACCGCTCGGGGCGTCGAGGTAGATCGCGTGACCGCCGCCGAGCAGGCCGGTCATCACCGTCTCGGCGACGCAGGAGGCGAGGGAAGCGGCCACCGCCGCGTCGGCCGCGCTGCCCCCGTCTTCGAGGATCTCGACACCCGCTTCGACCGTCGCCGGGTGCCCTGCCGCGACGCCTGCGATCACTCGACGCGTTCGAGAAGCTCGGTCTCCATGCCGCGATTGCTACCCTACTGCGGGTCCGCGGCTCCGCCGCGGGTCGCGTATTTCAGGAGGTTCATGCCCCTTACGAAGGACGAAAAGCTGGAGATCTTCGGCAAGCACGGCCGCACGAAGGCCGACACCGGCTCGCCGCAGGTGCAGATCGCGCTGATGACGAAGCGGATCAACGAGCTGACCGAGCATCTGCGCGGCCACCCGAAGGATCACCACTCACGGCGCGGCCTCTTGAAGCTCGTGGGCCGCCGGCGGGGGCTGCTGAACTACCTCCAGCGCAAGGACGTCGAGGGCTACCGGGCGCTGATCCAGGAGCTGGGCCTCCGGAGATAGGCGGAGAAACCGTTATCGAGGGTGGAAGTTTGAGCGAGCGCGGCGGGGCGCGCTGACTCAAACCTCCACTCTCCCAAGGAAGTGGAGGATTGACATGAGCGTTGCAACGAAGGGCCAGGCGACCGGCGTTTCCGTGGAGGTCGCAGGCCAAGAGATCACATTCGAGACCGGCAAGCTGGCGAAGCAGGCCGACGGCGCCGTGCTGGTCCGCTCGGGCGAGACCATGGTGCTCGCGACCGCGCAGGGCCGGACGGAGGCGCGCGAGGGCGCAGACTTCTTCCCGCTGACCGTCGACGTCGAGGAACGGATGTACGCGGCCGGAAAGATCCCGGGCGGGTTCTTCAAGCGTGAGGGCCGTCCCAGCGAGAAGGCGATCTTGACGGCGCGGATGATCGACCGCCCGATCCGGCCGCTGTGGCCGAAGGGCTTCAAGAACGAGGTGCAGGTGATCTGCACGACGCTTTCCGCCGACCTCGTCACCGCCTACGACATCCTCTGCATCAACGGCGCCTCTGCGGCGCTGATGCTCTCGCCGCTCCCGTTCCTGGGTCCGGTCGGCGCTGTTCGCATCGGTCTCGTCGACGGCGAGCTCGTCATCAACCCGACGTTGCCCGATCTCGAGCTGCCGACGAGCGAGCTCGACCTGATCGTGGTGGGTACGAAGGAAGCCCTGACGATGGTCGAGGCCGGCGCCCAAGAGATCCCGGAGGAGATGCTGCTCGAGGCCCTCGCCCGCGCTCACGACGAGATCGTGAAGCTCTGCGAGGCACAGGAGGACCTCCGACGGCAGGCCGGCAAGCCGAAGTGGGTCGAAGCCGAGCTGACGAACGAGCTCGAGGCTGAGCACGGTGCGCGCTTCCGCGATCGGATCGAGAGCGAGGGGCTGCGCGAGGCCGGCGCCGTCCTCGAGGAGCTGATGAGCGAGCTCTCCCCCGAGCTGACGATGGACTCGACCGAGGAGGACATCATCCGCCAGATCCAGGTTCGCTCGAGCCTGACGATGATCCTCGAGCGCCAGCGGCTCGAGGCTGTCCTCGCGCCTGTGCGCGAGCAGTTCGAGGACGACCTGCGCGCGCTCACAGACGCCGAGCAGGACCCGAAGGAGCTCAAGTCGGCGAAGCGCCATCTGCTCTTCGACCGGATCGAGGAGGAGGTCGAGCTGCCCTTCCCGGTCGGGCCTGCCCCGGCGGAGGGCGAGCCGCCCACCAAGGACGCGATCACGCGGCAGTACCTCAAGCGGGCGGCGGAGCAGATCTACAAGGAGCTCGTCCGCCGGAAGATCGCGGTCGACAAGCGGCGCCCGGACGGCCGTGCCGCCGAGGAGATCCGTCCCGTCACCTGTGAGGTCGGCGTCTCGCCGCGCCCGCACGGCTCGGCGCTCTTCACGCGCGGGCAGACCCAGATCATGACGCTGCTCACGCTCGGCACCGCCAAGGAAGGCCAGCGGATCGACGACCTCTCGCTCGAGGACGAGCGGCGGTACATGCACCACTACAACTTCCCGCCGTACTCGGTCGGAGAGACCGGCTTCATGCGCGGTCCGAAGCGCCGCGACATCGGCCACGGCGCGCTCGCGCAGCGGGCGCTCGAGCCGATGATCCCGCCGGAGAGCGACTTCCCGTACACGATCCGGCTCGTCTCGGAGACGCTCGAGTCGAACGGCTCCTCCTCGATGGGCTCGGTCTGCGGCTCGACGCTCGCGCTGATGGATGCCGGTGTGCCGATCAAGGCGCCGGTCTCGGGGATCGCAATGGGTCTCGTCAAGGAGGGCGACGACTACGTCGTGCTGACCGACATCCAGGGCGCCGAGGACCACCTCGGGGACATGGACTTCAAGGTCGCCGGCACACGTGAGGGCGTCACGGCGCTCCAGATGGACATCAAGATCACGGGCGTCACGCAGGACATCCTCCGGGCGGCGCTCGAGCAGGCGAAGCGCGCGCGGGAGTCGATCCTCGGCAAGATGCTCGAGGCGATCCCGGAGCCGCGCAAGGAGCTTGCGGGGCACGCACCGCGGATCTCCACCGTCAAGATCGACCCGGAGAAGATCGGGATGGTGATCGGCAAAGGCGGCGAGACGATCCGCGGCCTCGAGTCCGACTACGACGTCCAGATCGACATCGAGGAGGACGGCACTGTCCTCATCTACGCGACGGAGGGCGACAAGGCGGAGGCCGCGATCGCCGCGATCAACGCGCTGACGAAGGAGCCGGAGGTGGGGGACACCTACACCGGCAAGGTCGTCAAGACGACGCAGTTCGGCGCCTTCGTCGAGCTCACGAAGGGCACGGACGGCCTGCTCCACGTCTCGAACGTCGGGCCGGGGCGCGTCGGCCACATCGAGGACGTGATCTCCCGCGGGGACGTGCTCGACGTGATCGTCCAGGAGGTCGACAAGGCGCGCGGCCGAATCGGGCTCAAGCTCGTCGCCAAGCATGAGAACGGCGCCCTCGTCCAGCCCGAGGAGCTGATCGAGCGGGCGAAGGACGCGCCGCCGCGTCCCCGCGAGGAGGAACGACCGCGGGGTGATCGCGGCGGTCGCGGGCGTGGCGGACGTGGTCGCGACCGCGAGCGCCGCTAGACGGAGCTGGCGGAGCGGACGTGAGCGCGCCGTTCCGTATCTCGCTCGTGCTTCTCGCCGCGCTCGCGCTTGCCGCCGGCGCCACCGGCGCCAGCTCGGGCACACCCGGAAAGCGGCCCTACCGGGTTAGCGGGGTCTGGCTCTGTCCGACCGGCTACGACTACGTGGCCTACCGCCGCTACCGCACGCTCAGGCGCATCTACTACCCGCCGTTCCATCCGGCTAGGCCGTCATACAGCGTTCGCCCGACACGCTGCTTCCGCTCCGCACAGCAGGCGCAGCGGGTCGGCTACCACACAGCACCGCTGCCTCCCGGTACGGAGGACGTCGACGGCATTTACCTCGTCCCGCCCGACCGGGCCCTGCGCGTGTTTTGCATCTCGGCCGCCCGATACGCGCACATCGCGATCCCGTGCCCCGGGCTCGTGCCGGAGTCCCCGTCCGCTGTGAGCGGGTGCGGTCGCTGTGCGGGCGACGGCTATCTCTTCCTCGAGGCGTTCGTGACCGCGCCGAGCTGGTACGCCGGCGGAGGCGGCGGCCACGGCCTCATGCACCTGTGGTTCGTCGGGTTTCGGGTCGGCCTGTTCCCGGACGAGCCGTGCCGGGACGGGATCGTCGAGCGCGCCCTACAGATTCGTGGTCAACCGGGGCAGCTCATTGCCTGCCCTCCGGGGCAATCGACGCACTCGGACCATGTCGTGGCGCGCTGGGAGGAGAACGGTGCCGTCTACGAGGTCAGCCTTCACAACCACACGAACGTCAACCGCGATCTCGTGATCGAGATGGCTCAGCACGTCCGGCTCGTGTCGCCGAGCTAGGCAGCGCATGATCCATGACGTCACCGTCTCGCTGGCCGGTCTTGGAGTAGCCGGGCAGGCGGCCGGCGCGGCGCTGCTCCTGGTCGGCGTCTTCGCGCTCGTTGGCCTCGGCGGCCCGCTGCGGTCGCTGCGGTCACTGCTCGAGGGATACGAGCTGTGGCTCGCGTTCCTCGTCGCGGCGGTCGCGACCGGCGGCAGCCTCTTCTTCTCGGAGATCGCGCACTTCGTCCCGTGCGAGCTCTGCTGGTACCAGCGGATCTGCATGTATCCGCTCTCGATCACGACCCTGCTGGCCGCCGTCGTCGACGACCGTCGCGCGGTGCGTTACCTGCTGCCGCTGCCGCTTGTCGGAGCAGGCGTCTCCGTCTACCACATCCTGGTCGAGAACGGCGTCGTCAGCCAGGCGCGGGCGTGCTTCATCTCGGCGCCCGGCGGCTGCGCCGTGAAATGGATCAACGAGTTCGGCTACATCACCATCCCGACGCTCGCCTTGACCGGATTCGCTCTCTCGTTCGCGTTTGTGCTGCTTGCGGTGGTCGAGCCACATCCGCGGGTAACGTGAGACTCGAATGACCAGCGGGAAGCAAGCGAGGCGCCGCCGTCAGGCCGCGGCGGCCCCGCCTCCTGTGCAGCGGAAAGGCGAACGCCGGCGGGCCTCGCCGAAGGTGCTCGTCGGAGCGGCGCTCGCACTCGTGCTCATCGTCGTCGGCGTCGTGGCGGCCCTCGCCCTCAGCGGCGGTTCCTCGTCTTCGGCGAAGACGCCGACGCGCGGTTCGCTGACGAACGCGCTCCCGAACGCGGCCGATGCGCAGCACCTCTTCGCGGGAATCCCCCAGAGCGGCAACGTGCTCGGGTCGCCGAACGCGCCGGTGACGTTGGTCGAGTACATCGACCTGCAGTGCCCGGTCTGTCGCGAGTTCGAGTCCGCGGTGATGCCGGACATCGTCGATCGGTACGTCCGCACCGGGAAGCTGAAGATCGAGGCTCGGCCGATCCTCGCGATCGGGCCCGACTCGGTCAAGGGACAACGTGCGGCGATCGCCGCCGGGCGGCAAAACAGGCTGTTCAACTTCATGCAGGTCGTCTACTACAACCAACTCACCGAGAACTCGGGCTGGCTGAACGCCGGTTTCGTGAAGAAGGCGGCCGCGAGCATCCCGGGGCTCGACGTCACGCAGTTCGCGCGGGACCTGAACAGCTCAGCGGTGGTGCAGCAGGCGAAACGTTTCGACGCAGAGGCCACGGCCGACAACCTTCGGTTCACGCCGCTCCTGCTCGTCGGCAAGACCGGCACGAAGCCGCGTTACGTGCCGATTGCCAACGGCGACGACGAGGCGACGCTCGTCAAGGCGATCAAGAAGGCGCTGCGTTAATAACGGTCGATTTCGATCAAGCGCTCGTCGCTGATCCCGAAATGATGCGCGATCTCGTGCAGGACCACTCGGCGGACCTGCTCGTGTAGGAGGTCGGGGTCGGCGCCGTAGTGCCGCTCGAGGGGGCCACGGTAGATCGTGATCTTGTCCGGCAGCGCGCCGGCGTACGCGCTCGTGCGCCTCGTGAGCGGCACGCCCTGATAGAGGCCGAGCAGCGGCATCCCCGGCGGCGGCTCTTCCTCGATCACGATCTCGACGTTCGACATCGCACGCCGCAGCTCCGGCGGCAGCGAATCGAGCGCGTCCTCGGCCCAAGCCTGGAACTCTTCGTCGTCGACCACGACCTGAGCGTACCGGCGTCGCGGTTACGATCAGTTGGTGCAGAAGTACGTCCTCTCCGAGCTCGATTCGGGCGAGCGCGTCATCTCAGAGCGTCTCGCGCACGTCCGCTCGGTTGCGATCGGGTTCTGGATCGGCGTGGGCTCGCGGGACGAGACGGAGGCCAAGGCGGGGGTCTCCCACTTCCTCGAGCACCTGCTCTTCAAAGGGACAACCCGCTTCAGCGCGCAGGAGATCGCCGAGATCTTCGACACGCTCGGCGGCGAGCTCAATGCGGCCACGTCGCGCGAGCACACCGTCCTCTATGCGCGCGTCCCGGACGACCGCCTCGAGACGGCGCTGGACGTGATGGGCGACATGGTCTTCGCGCCCTCGTTCGCAGATCTCGACTCCGAGCGCGAGGTCGTGCTCGAGGAGATCGCGATGTACGAGGACCAGCCACAGGAGCTCGTCCACGACCTGATCGCCGAGGCGACGTTCGGCTCGCATCCGCTCGGCCGGCCGGTGATCGGCACCGCGGACGTGATCTCGAGCGTCACACGTCGCACCGTCTCCGCGTACCACAAGCAGATGTACGTGCCGGGGAACGTTGTCGTCGGGGCGGCCGGAAACCTCAAGCACGACGAGCTCGTCGCGCTGCTCGAGAGTGCACAGCGGAAGGCGATCACCGGCGCGCCTGCGAAGGGCACGCGCGTCCGCCGACCGCTCGTGAAACCCCCGCCGCCGGCGCTCCGCTTCCTGCGCAAGGACACCGAGCAGTACCACGTCTGTCTCGCCGCGCCCGGGATCTCCCGGTCAGACCGCCGGCGCTTCGCCGCATCGCTCCTCGACGGCATCCTGGGGGGCTCCGCGTCGTCCCGGCTGTTTCAGGAGATCCGCGAGAAGCGGGGGATGGCATACGCCGTCTATACGTTCGCCTCGCAGTACACGGACACCGGCCAGCTCGGCGTCTACATCGGCACTCGCGAGGACAACCTCGGCCCCTGCCTCGAGATCACCGCCGAGCAGATCGCGGACATCGCCGCCGGCAACCTGCGGCCGGACGAGCTCGAGCGCGCCAAGGAGAACCTGAAGGGGCGGATCATGCTGTCGATGGAGTCGACCTCGAACCGGATGAGTCGCCTTGGGAGGTCCCTGATCACCGACACCGAGCTGCTCTCGATCAGCCGGCTCATCGCCGAGATCGAGGCGGTGGACGCCGACGAGCTTGCAGAGCTCGCCCAGGTGCTGCTCGCCCCCGAGAGGCTCTCGGCCGCCGGGATCGGTCCGAGCCGGAAGCGCTTCCTCGAAGCGGTGCGGCGGGTTAGCCCGGCGTTGCCGCGCGCGGCGTGAAGATCGCGCTCGCAGGCCACGAGGGCAAGGTCGGCAGCGTGCTGGGGCCCGCGCTCGAGCGCGAGGGGCACGAGGTCACGGGCTTCGGGCGGGAGGACACACTCGAGGTCTCGGGTCTCGACGCAGCCGTCGATTTCACGACGCCCGAGACTGGGCTCTCGAACGCCCGCGTCTGCCTCGACCAGGGCGTCCCCGTCGTGCTGGGAACGAGCGGCGTCGACCTCGACGCGCTCGACAAGGCTGCTCGGGGGGCGGAGCTGCCCGTGTTCCACGCGCCGAACTTCGCGCTCGGAGCGGTGCTGATGATGCGCTTCGCGGCTGAGGCGGCCGAGCACTTGCCACGGGCAGAGATCGTCGAGCTGCACCACGAGACGAAGAAAGACGCGCCCTCGGGGACGGCGAAAGCGACGGCGGAAGCCCTCGGCGGCGCGCCGATCCATTCGGTCCGGCTGCCCGGGCTCGTCGCGCACCAGGAGGTGCTCTTCGGCGGCGCAGGGCAGCTGCTGACGATTCGCCACGACGCCTACTCTCGCGAGGCGTACGTCCCGGGCGTGCTGCTCGCTCTCGAGCGCCTGCGGAGCCTGCCTCCCGGCTTGACGGTGGGGCTCGAGGCCCTCCTTTGACGGTGCGGATCGAACAGGTCTCGGAGGAGACGCTGCCCGAGCTGCTGCCGTTGCTCCGGGCCTACTGCGACTTCTACGAGGTTCAACCCTCGGACGAAGCGCTGCTCGCGCTTGCACGAGCCTTGATCACCGATCCGGAGCGGGAGGGCATCCAACTACTGGCGCGCGATGGCGCGGCCGTCGGCTTCGCCACGGTCTTCTGGTGCTGGGCGACGACGAGCGCGGAGCGGATCGGGATCATGAACGACCTCTACGTCGCGCCCGAGGCACGCGGCAGCGGCGTCGCGGAGGCCCTGATCGAGGCGTGCCGCGCCGAGTGCGCCCGGCAGGGCGCTCGGAAGCTGACCTGGCAGACGGCGCCGGACAACCTCCGTGCGCAACGCGTCTACGACCGCATCGGCGCGAGCAAGGAGCTGTGGCTCGACTACTGGCTGCCGGCCGACAGCTAGTCGAGCGGCTTCGCGAAGCGCCAGCCCGTCTCCTCGAGGCCGAGCCGGCGGTAGAACTCGTGGGCATCCCGGCGCCTCTCCGCCGTCGTGAGGAAGAGGAGCACGCAGCCGCGCGCCCGTGCCTCGGCCTCGACCGCCTCCATCAGCGCCCGGCCGACGCCCCGCCGGCGCGCGGACTCGTCGACGACGATCGCGCTCACCTTTGCAGCGTCGTGGTCGTACTCGAGCGAAGGCGAGACATGGATGCCGGCGACGCCGACGACGCGGCCGCCGTCGACCGCGACGAAAAGCCGGTCGACGGCGCTCGCCGCGATCCGCTCCAGCCGCCGCTCGACGGCGGAAGCATCCGCGGGATAGCCGAGCTGCCCAAGGAGGCCGGCCACCGCCGCCGAATCGTCGCGACGGGCATCCCGGATGCGGATCGACACCGGAAGTAGACTAGAAGCCGTGCTGGGCGAGGTGCTGACGGCGATGGTGACGCCGTTCGACCGGGACGGCGCCGTCGACTACGACCGCTTTCGAGACCTGTGCCGCTACCTGCTCGAGCACGGCTCGGACGGGCTCGTCGTCGCCGGCACGACCGGCGAATCGCCGACGCTCTCCGACGACGAGCGGCTCGAGCTGCTCCGCGCCGCGATCGACGCTGCCGACGGCGCGACCGTGGTCGCGGGCACCGGCACGTACTCGACGGCGCACTCGGTTCACCTCACCGAGCGGGCGCACGAGCTCGGTGCCGACGGCTTCCTCGTCGTGACGCCCTACTACAACAAGCCGCCCCCGCGCGGGATCGTCGAGCACTTCAAGGCGATCTCCGCAGCGAGCGACCGACCGATCGTGGTCTACAACATCCCGGGCCGGGTCGTCCTCAACATCGAGCCGGAGACGATCGCAGAGCTGGCGGAGATCCCGACCGTGAAAGCGGTCAAGCAAGCGAACGACGACCTCGACCAGGCGCGGCGTATCCTCGCCGAGACCGATCTCGACCTCTACGCGGGCGACGACAACCTGATCTATCCGTTCCTCGAGCTCGGTGGCGTCGGCGGGGTGTGCGTGCACACGCACGTCGTCGGGCCCCGGGTGAAGGAGATGATCCGGCGCTTCCGCGAGGGCGATTCGCAGGGTGCCAAGGCGATCGACGAGGAGCTGGCGGCCGCCTACGACCTGCTGAAGGTGACGACCAACCCGATCGCGATCAAGGCGGCGCTGAACATGCTCGGCCACGAGGTCGGCGGGCTGCGCCTTCCGCTCGTCGTGGCGAACGAGGAGGAGCAGGCCAGGGTCCGAGGCTGCCTCGAGCGCCTCGGCGTGCTCGCGCCCGCGTCCGTCTAGTCAAGCCTCCTTCAGAGCACAGCCGTCAGAGTCGGGTCCGCGGTCCGATGCTCGGCGGGCTGTCTTGCAAGGGCGAGCCCGAGCGAACGGACCGAGCGCCTGAGGGCCAGCTCGACGTGGCGGGGCAGGTGTCCTGGCGCGGCGAGCACGAGGAACCCGGCGAGCGCGCTGTTCTCGCGCCGCAGCGGCAGGGCGACGACGATGCCGGAGCCGGCGAGCTCGGACCCGGCAGCGATCGCGAGCTCGTCGTCCGCCTGCGCCTCGCGCACGAGCCAGCTGACGAGCGCCGCCTCGGGCGGTGCTCCCTCACCCTGCTCGAGCTCGACGGTGCCGCCGAGGCCGTGGTCTGACCAGTCGACGAGCGCCGCCCAACGAACTCCGCAGGCTCGTTCGAGCCGTCCCGCAAATGCTCGGAAGGCCTCGTCCCGTTCACCTCCGAGCGATTCCTCCAGGGCGGCACTCAGCCGGTCGGCGCGGAGATTCCCGAGAGCACGGAGCCCGAGGCCGAGCGCCACGAGAGCGCCGCCGAGCGCGACGAGCTCGAGCCGGCCGACGCCGGCTCCGGCAAACGCGAGGACGGCGCCTCCGAGCGCGGCCAGCTCCGGCCGCTCGCGCAGGTCGCGGGCGCGATGGATTCTCGGCACGTGGTGCGAGGCCGCGGAGTCGCGGATCTCCGCGAGTTCCTCGCGCGAGAGCACGCCGGCCGGATCCTGGCCGCGGCGGACGGCGACGAACGCCCTAGCGATCGCGGGATGGAACTGCGTCCCTGCGTTTCGCTCGATCTCCTCGAGCGCCTCTTCGGGAGAGAGGCGCGGCCGGAACGGACGGTCGGTCGTCATCGCGTCGAAGCTGTCCGCGACGATCAGGAAATGCGAGGCCAGCGGCAGGTCGCCGCGGCCGACGCCGTAGTACCCGGAGCCGTCGTAGCGCTCGTGATGGAACTCGACTGCTTGGGCCTGCTGAGCCGCGAAGCGAAACCGGTGCAGGAGGCGCGCCGACAGGCGCGGGACGCGGTGCACGGCCGCCCACTCGTCGTCGTCGAGCCGTTCCGGCTTGCGGAGCACGTACGAGTCGACAGCGACCTTGCCGAGATCGTGAAGCCGCCCGGCCCAGCGAAGGCGCTCGACGTCCGCGGCCGGCATCCGGAGCGCCTGCGCGAGCTCCCCCACGTATTCGGCCACCCGCACCGAGTGCCGGTAGGTGGAGGGATCGCGCTCGTCGACGATGTTCGCGAAGGTCTCGAGCGCGCCCGCGAGCTCGCGCCGAAGTGCCACGAGACGCGCGTACGCGTGGTCGAGCAGCAGAAGCACGGGCGCGATCGCGAGCAGGTTCCACGCGTTTCGCTCTGCGAAGAGGGCGAGGACGACGGCGAGCCCGGCCTCGCCCCCGACGGTGACGAGGTCGGTGCGGGCGGGAACCCAGGGGACCACGAGCGCCGGCAGGATCGTCTTCACACCGAAGTAGGCGGTCCCGAGCGCGAGCAGCGGGATGAAGTCACGCGGCAGCGAGAGGTGCCCCACGTGCCCGCCGGATGCCTCGAACGCGGTTCCGCCTGCAACAGCGGCGAGGGCGACGAGCGCAGCCTGGAAGCCGACGTGGACCCACTCGGCGCCGCGCAGCCTTCTGACGGCCGAGGTGCCGAGCGCGCCGACGAGGGCTCCGGCCCAGGGTCCCACGACGAGCACGGCGGCGAGCAGCACGGGGCGGGAGACGCTGAAGGTCTGTTCCTCGACCGGATCGGCCGAGAGCTCGTCGCCCGAGCGGCGGACGAGCTCGGCGCCCAGCGCGGCGGCGGCGAACAGCGCCACCGGTGCGAGCGAGGCGTGGCGAAGCTCGACGCTCGCCGCGACGACAGCGCCTGCGCCGGCGGCGACGGTTGCGTAGACGAACAGCGGCGGCCGCATGGCCCGCTTATCGGAATCCACACGGCGACGGCTTAGCTCCTTACACTTCGCCGGCCATGACGGAACGGTTGCGCATCGTCGCCCTCGGGGGTCTCGGCGAGATCGGGAAGAACATGACCGTCTTCGAGACCGGCGGCGAGACGGTGGTCATCGACGCGGGGCTTGCCTTCCCCCGGGACGAGCACCTCGGCGTCGATCTTCTCCTGCCCGACTTCAGCTACCTGCGCGACCGCGACCGCCCCGTGCGCGCGGTCCTGCTCACACACGCTCACGAGGACCACGTCGGCGCGCTTCCGTACCTTCTGCGCGAGGTTTCCGTCCAGGAGGTCTGGGCGACGCGGCTGACCCTCGGGTTCGTGAAGTCGAAGCTCGACGAGCACGGGCTCCTACGGGCGTCCGAGCTGCGGGAGATCGAGCCCGAGGGCCGGCCGATCGAGCTGGGGCCGTTCCGCGCCGAGTTCGTGCGCGTGGCGCACTCCGTGCCCGACTCGGTCGCGATCGTGCTCGAGACCGAAGCGGGCCGCATCCTGCACACGGGCGACTACAAGCTCGACCACACGCCGGTCGACGGACTGCGGACGGACGTCGGACGGCTCGCGGAGATCGGCAACCGCGGCGTCGACCTGCTGCTGGGCGACTCGACGAATGCGGAGCGGCCGGGCGTGACCGGCTCGGAGCGCCTCGTCGGCGAGGCGTTCCGGCAGATCATCCCGCAGCGTTCCGGCCGCGTGCTCGTCGCGTCGTTCGCCTCGAACGTGCACCGAATGCAGCAGGCGATCGACGTCGCGATCGACGTCGGCCGCAAGGTCTGCGTCGTCGGCCGCTCGATGCGCAAGAACATGAACATCGCCCGCAACCTCGGCTACGTGGACGTGCCCGACGAGTCGCTGATCCAGCCGAACCAGCTCGAGGAGTACGCGCCGGGCGAGGTGCTCATCCTGTGCACGGGCAGCCAGGGCGAGCCGTTGTCGGCGCTCGTCCGGATCGCCTACCACGACCATCCGGCGGTGCAAGTCGAGCGCGGCGACACGGTGATCATCTCCGCGCGGCCTGTGCCCGGCAACGAGCTGCGCGTCCACGACGCCATCAACCAGCTCGCGCGGGCAGGCGCCGAGGTGCTGCACCAGGAGAACGCGCCCGTGCACGTCTCCGGCCACGGGCACGCGGAAGAGCTCCGGACGATGATCTCGCTCGTCCGGCCCAAGGCGGTCATGCCGGTGCACGGCGAGTTCCGGATGCTGGCCGCGCATGCGCGGCTCGCGGTCGAGGGCGGCGTACCGGAGGATCGGATCGTGATCGCGGAGAACGGGGCCGTGATCGAGCTCTCGCCCGAGGGCGCCCAGATCGTCGATCGGATCGACGCCGGCGTTACGTTCGTCGACGGGCTCGGCGTCGGCGACGTCCGCGACGTGGCACTGCGCGATCGCCGCCACCTCGCCGAGGACGGAGTCCTGATCGTCGTCGCCACGCTGGCAGGCACGAACGGCCGGGTTGCCGGGCCGCCCGAGCTGATCGCCCGCGGCTTCGCCGAGTCGGAGGGCTTGTTCGAGGAGATGCGCGTCGAGGCCGAGCGGGTCCTGGGCGACCTGCTCGCGGAGGACGTCGCCGAGATCAAGCTGCTCCAGGAGCATCTGCACGACGGCCTCGGGCAGCTGATCTACGACCGCACGGGTCGCCGGCCCATGATTCTTCCTGTAGTTGTAGAGGTATGAGCGTTCGAGCCTATGAGCCCGGCTGGGCGGAGGTGCTCGAGGAGCACGCCGCCGAGGTCGCGACGGTGCGGCGGCTCGTCGGCCAGCTCGGCGCCTGCGAGGCGGCGGCGCTCGCCTTCTGCCGGTTGCTCGAGCGGTGGGCGCGGGGCGAGCCCGAGCCCGCGACTCCGGGAAGACGCCAGGCCGCGTTGCGCCACGCTGCCGACCGCGCCGAGACCGCCCTGGCGGGACTCGAGAGCCCGCTCGGCCGCTATCTGCTGGAGCTCGAGGCCGACAGCGCCGAGGGGCGCTCCTGGTACGGCGCTCCGGGAGCGGCGGAGCTGCTCGAATGGGGTCCCGTGCTCGAGCGCGCCGGCGTGCGCGTCTCGGATGTGCGCGTCGCCCAGACGTACCTCGAGCTCGCGGTCTTCGTCCGCGCGCTTCAAGGTCTCGCCGACACGGCCCGCATGCGCGCCGACCTCGACCCGTCGTCACTGTGGGCCGGGCTCTTCGACCTGCGCGAGAACCTCCTCGGCCGAACGCTCGAGGATCTACGCGCACTGGCTGCCTAGCCGCAACCTACGGCAGCAGAGCTCCAGTCGTGAACATCGCCTCGTCGAAGAGGCCGCCGGAGGGTGCCGACGCGACGGCGATCACCGGCCGGACCCCTCCGTTCGCGAACGAGCTCGAGATGTAGTCACCGACCATCCGGCCCAGCGACGTCGATGCCAGCCAGGACAGCGACATTTGCCCGGTGAGCTGCGTCGGGGCGCTCCACGTCGAGCCGCCGTTGTGCGAAAAGACGTAGCCGACGTCGAGCTGGCAGGTCGAGAAGCTGCAGCCTGCGTTCGGATCGAAGTAGTAGGCGAGCCCGAGGTGCAAGGTGGCCCCGGACGTGCCGCGGTCGACCGCCAGTCCCGGGATGAAGTGGTCCACGGTGCTCGCCGTGCCGTCGATCGGGATGCGCGTGACCGCTGACCACGTCGGATAGGAGGCTGGGGTCGCCGTGCTCATGACGAGGTCGTTCGAGCTGCAGTTGAAGCGGAAGCGGCAGTCCTGCCAGGCGACGAAGACCTTGCCCGGGTGGTCGATGACCCCCGAGACCTGCACCGAGACACGCCAGCTCGCGCCGCCGGTGACCGAGCGGAAGGAGCGGATCGATCCGAACGAGGGGACGTGACGCCCGGCGGGATGGTGGTCGTCCTCTACTCGAGCCGCGCCGTCCAGGAGCGCCTTGGGTGCGGCGATCTTCATGGCAGGCTCCTTCGGGTTGAGGACAACGGTCGTTACGCGGCATGCTCGTGGCCGGATTCCCTGTCGGGGTTCGGAGGGATCGCTCGAGCCGCGTCGAACGAGCGGCCGTGGCGCGCCGGCGCAAGAAGCGAAGCCTGCTCAAACCGCGCACGCCTGCGCGCGTGAGGCGGAAGAGACGCGCGCAGAAGACGCGTGGCCATCAGCATCCCGAGCTGCTCGGGCTCGCGCTCGTCGCCGTGGGACTGTTCCTTGCGACCGTGCTCTGGATCGGCTGGGGCGGTGGCTTCGCCGGCGCCTTGGCGGCCGATGCGACCGGGGCGCTCCTCGGCGCTGCCGCCTACGTCCTGCCGCTCGCGCTCCTCACCGTCGGTGGGCTGATGCTCGCGCGGAGCGACCTCGTCGACGTGCGTCCGTTCCGTACAGGCGTCGGCGTCCTCTTCCTCGGGCTCATGGTCACGCTCGGCAGCGGCCAGGGAGGGATCCTCGGCCACGCCTTTGGAGGCGGGCTCGGCCTGCTGCTGGGCGGGACCGGCACCGTGATCGTCGGCTCGACGCTGATCGTCGCCGGCTCGCTGCTGCTCACCGGCGCCTCCGCCGGCGCGGTCATCCGCGGCTCGGGGCGGTCACTGCGCGCAACCGTTCGGAAGAGCCGCGAGTTCGCGCTCGCGCCGCCGCCCCAGCTCGAGGTGATCGACTCGCCGATCCCCGCGGTGCCGGCTCGGCCGCCGGTTGACGTCGTGGAGGAGTTCCCGGAGCTCGTCCAGGAAGGACAGCTGGCGCCATTGCACGCGGAGGAGCCCGAGCAGAACCTGTTCGATGTCACGAGCGAGCACGCCGACTACCGGCTCCCCGACCGTGACGTCCTGCGACGCTCTCCGCCTTCGAACAGCTCGTCGACGGCGGCGGGCGAGCGGGTCGCCGAGGCGCTCGTCCAGACACTCGCGAACTTCGGCGTCGACGCGAGTGTCGTCGGCCAGATCTCCGGCCCGCGCGTGACGCGCTACGAGCTTCAGCTCGCTCCCGGAACCAAGGTCTCGAAGGTCGCCGCCCTCAAGGACGACCTCTCGTACGCGCTCGCGACAACGGAGATCCGGATCCTCGCGCCGATCCCCGGCAAGCAGGCCGTCGGCGTCGAGGTTCCCAACCAGAGCCCGAACCTCGTCACGCTCGGGGACATCTTCGACGACCTGCCCGGGACTGCGAGCCCGCTTTCGGTCTGGCTGGGCAAGGACATCTCCGGCTCGGCGATCTGGACCGACCTCGCCCGGATGCCCCACATCCTGATCGCCGGCACGACCGGCTCGGGCAAGTCCGGCTGCATCAACACGATCCTCACCTCGATCCTGCTGCGGGCGACCCCGGACGAGGTGCGGCTGATCCTGATCGACCCGAAGCGGATCGAGCTCGGGTACTACGAATCGATCCCGCACCTGCTCACACCGGTGGTCTCGAGCCCGAAGGAGGCATCCGCGGTGCTGCGGAACGTCGTGGGGGAGATGGAGCGTCGCTACGAGCGCCTCAGCGCCGTGCGGGCCCGCAACCTGCCCGAGGCGAACCGGGCCTTCCGCTCACGCGGCGAGCCGACGCTGCCGTACCTGCTCGTCGTGATCGACGAGCTCGCCGACCTGATGATGATCTCGCCGCAGGAGGTCGAGGACGCGGTCATTCGGCTCGCGCAGAAGTCGCGCGCCGTCGGCGTCCACCTCGTGCTCGCGACCCAACGTCCTTCCGTGGACGTGATCACCGGGATGATCAAGGCAAACGTCCCCAGCCGGATCGCCTTCGCCGTCTCGAGCCAGACAGACTCGCGCGTCGTCCTCGACCAGGGTGGGGCGGAGAGCCTCCTCGGCCAGGGAGACATGCTCTTCAAGCCACTCGGCACCTCGCGCCTGCAGCGGCTCCAGGGGGCGTTCGTCGGGGAAGAGGAGATCGCCCTGATCGTGGAGCAGTGTCGAGCCCAGCGCGAGCAGGAGCTCGACGAATCCCTCCTCGAGACCCCCGAGCCGGCCTTCGACGCCGACTCCGACGAGGAGTTCGACCCGGACGAGGACCCGCTGCTCGAGCGCGCGATCGAGGTCGTCGTCCAGACGCAGACCGCGTCCGTCTCCCTGCTCCAGCGGCGCCTCCGCGTCGGCTACACGCGGGCCGGCCGCCTGATCGACATGCTGGAGCGCCGCGGGATCATCTCGGGCTACGAGGGCTCGAAGCCGCGCCGCGTGCTGATCGCGGACGGCGACGTCAATCGCGTCGTAAGCGCTGTCGCAAACCGGGATTAGACGGAGGCGGCGGCGTAGCCGCCACGTCCTTTCTTGGTCGGTGCCGCAAGACGGCGCCTCAGCGGCAAGGGCGAGCTCGAGCGGGTAGTCACTAACCGAACCGGGCGCCGCTCGTCAAAGAGAGGTGGCGCTCGTAAACGAGCGCTCAGGGGTTTAGCATCCGATCACTTTCCACCGCGCTAGGGAGGAATTGCATGAGAGCACGGTTCTTTGCGCTGCCGCTCTTGACTGCGGCGCTCATCATCCTGCTCGTCGTCGCGGCGACTGGTAATGCAAGAACCCAGTCGCAGGGCACAGCCCAAGCGACGGTCAAGGCCGGTCTCGTCACCGACATCGGCGGCCTCAACGACCGCTCCTTCAATCATCTCGCCAACCTCGGGCGACTGAAGGCGCAGAAGGAGCTCAAGGTTTCGACCCGCGTGATCGAGTCTAAGTCGGGCGGCGACTACATCCCGAACCTGACGACGCTCGCGCACCTGAACTACAAAATCATCATCGGCGTCGGGTTCTTGATGGCAGACGCGATCGACACAGTCGCGCAGAAATTCCCGAACCTCGACTTCGCGATCATCGACTACTGCGACAAGAACTCCTTCTCAACATGCGGCGGTGTTCTCACGCATAGCCCCAAGAACACGGACGGGCTCTTCTTCAAGTCCGAGCAGTCCGGCTACCTCGTTGGCTATCTGGCCGGCTTGATGGTCAAGAAACAGGGCGGGAAGCAAGTCGTGAGCGCCGTCGGTGGCCAGTCGCTCCCATCGGTGAACAACTGGATCGCGGGCTACAAGGCGGGCGCCAAGAAGTCGAACCCCAAGGTCACGGTGCTGATCGACTACTCCAACCAGTTCCCGGTCTCCGCGTCGCCGAAGTGCAAGAGCCTCGCCGAGAACCAGATCGCGCGCGGCTCGCAGGTGATCTTCCAGGTCGCCGGCGGCTGCGGTCTCGGCGCGCTCGACGCGGCGAAGGAGCACCACAAGGGCAAGCGACCGGTCTGGGGAATCGGCGTGGACGCCGATCAGGCCTACCTCGGCGCGCACATCCTGACGAGCGGCGTGAAGCGCGTCGACCTGGCGACGTTCGACGTGATCAAGGCGGTGAAGAACGGGACGTTCAAGGGCGGCCGCGACCTGGTGTTCGATCTGAAGAACCATGGTCAGGACGTCGGCAAGATCAGTTCGAAGGTGCCGAAGGCGTTCATCACCAAGATGAACGCGATCAAGAAGCTGATCATCTCCGGCAAGATCAAGCCGCCGGCCAAGCTCTAACCATCGGGCTTAACAGGTGCCTAAAACGAGAGGCGGGCCGCCAGGCCCGCCTCTCGCCTTCGGGAAAACTCCAGACAGGCTCGTCCATAGAATCCGCCCGATGCAGGACGCGCCGATCCTCGAGCTGAAGGGGATTACGAAGCGGTTTCCGGGCGTGGTGGCGAACGACCATGTCGACTTCGACCTGCGTGCGGGCGAGGTGCACGCGCTTCTCGGGGAGAACGGCGCCGGCAAGTCGACGCTGATGAACGTCCTCTACGGCCTCTATCACCCCGACGAGGGCGAGATCCTCGTCAAGGGAAAGCGGGCCTCCTTCCGCTCGCCGCGCGACGCGATCGACGCCGGGATCGGGATGGTGCACCAGCACTTCATGTTGATCCCGGTGATGACGGTGGCAGAGAACATCGTTCTCGCGACCGAGCCGACCCACGCCGGGGTGCTCCTCGACCTCGACGCCGCGGAGCAGCGCGTGCGAGAGCTCTCGAAGAGCTTCAAGTTCGCGATCGACCCACGCGCGAGAGTTCAGAACATCGGCGTGGGGCAGCAACAGCGGGTCGAGATCCTGAAGGCGCTCTACCGCAACGCCGACATCCTGATCCTCGACGAGCCGACAGCCGTCCTGACGCCGCAGGAGGCCGGCGAGCTGTTCGAGATCCTGCGGACGCTGACGCGCAAGGGCATGTCCGTCATCTTCATCACCCACAAACTGAACGAGGTCCTCGAGATCGCGGACCGCATTAGCGTCCTGCGACGCGGCAAGCGGGTCGACACCGTGGCGAAAGAGGGGGCGACCGAGGCCGATCTCGCGCGCATGATGGTCGGGCGCGAGGTGCTCTTGCGAGTCGACAAGGCGCCGGCGCAGGCCGCCGGCGTCTTGCTCGAGGTCGAGGATCTCACCGTTGAGGACGACCGTGGGATCGAAAAGGTCCACGGCGTGTCGTTCTCCGTTAGCGCGGGCGAGATCGTCGGAGTCGCCGGGGTAGACGGCAACGGCCAGACCGAGGTCATCGACGCACTCAGCGGGCTTCGCACCCTCGTCGAGGGCCGAATCAGAGTGGCGGGGGAAGAGATCCAGGGTGTCCCGGCCCGCGGCGTGCTCGATGCAGGCGTCGGTCACATTCCCGAGGACCGGCAGCGCCGCGGTCTAGTGCTCGAATTCACGCTCGCCGAGAACCTGGCGCTCGAGGACTACCGACACCCGCCGAACTCGCGCTGGGGCTGGCTCTTCCCGCGGCGTCTCATCCGACGGGCCGCCAAGCTGTTGAAAGAGTTCGACGTGCGGGGCGGGACGCCCCAGACCCGTGCCGCTGCCCTCTCCGGCGGCAACCAGCAGAAGTTGGTGCTCGCCCGCGAGATCGCCCGCGACCCCCGCGTGCTCCTGGCTGCCCAGCCCACCCGCGGGCTCGACGTGGGCGCGATCGAGTACGTCCACCGCCGGCTTGTTGCCGCGCGCGACGGGGGCTGCGCAATCCTGCTCGTCTCGCTCGAGCTGGAGGAGATTCTGTCGCTCTCCGACCGGATCCTCGTGATGTACGAGGGACGCATCGCCAACGAGTTCCCCCCGGAGGTCTCCGAGGAGGAGCTCGGGTTGGCGATGGCGGGCGGCGCCGGCCGCGAAGAGGTGCCGGCGTGACCGAGATCGCCGGTCCCGAGACTCCCGCGCCGGAGCCCGGGATCCCAAGCGTCGCGGAGCGGCTCGCGCTCTGGCAGCGTGCCGGAGGCGTCATCACGCCGCTGCTCACCACGATCTTCGCCTTTTTCATGGGCGGGCTCGTCGTGCTCGCCACCGGACACAACCCGCTCTCCACGTATCGGGCGATCTTCAACGGCACCGGGCTGAACTGGCTGTTCCCATGGATCTCGTCGTCCGAGCGAACGACGGCGGCTTTCAACCTGCAGGCCACGCTTCTGCTCACGACCACGCTGATCCTGACGGGCCTCGCCGTCGCGTTCGCGTTCCGCTGCGGCCTCTTCAACATCGGCGGCCAAGGCCAGTACGCGGTGGGCAGCATCATCGCTGTCTGGGTCGGTTCGTCTTTTGCGGGCATGACCGGTCCAGAGCACGCGGTCCTCGCGGTCGTGCTCGCAGCGCTCGCCGGCGCTGTCTACGCAGGCATTGCGGGCGTCCTGAAGGCGACGGTCGGGGCGCACGAGGTGATCACGACGATCATGCTCAACTGGATCGCCTACTGGGGCGGCGCCTATCTGTTCGGGCTCGGCGGGCCGCTGCACAACCCAAAGCAGTCCGCGGTGCCCGTCTCGAATGACATTCTCCCGTCGGCGAAGCTCCATGTCTTCTGGGGCGATCCCGTGCTGCAGGGCCTGCACATCGGCTTCTTCATCGCGCTGGCGGCGTTGGTCGTCTACTGGGTCACCCTCAACCGCACGACGCTGGGCTACGAGGTGCGCGCCGTCGGGCTAAACCCCGAAGCCGCGAGGTACAGCGGGATCAGCGTCGCGCGGAACTACTTCCTCGCTATGGCCGTGGCGGGAGTGTTCGCAGGCCTCGCCGGCGCGATGGACGTCCTCGGCTGGGAGTTTCGCCTCAACGTGAACGACATCCAGACGTCGCAGATCGGGTTCATCGGCATCGCCGTCGCGCTGCTTGGTCGGAACACCTCGATCGGGATCGTCTTCTCCGCGCTCCTGTTCGGCGCCCTCGTGAACGGCACGTCATCCCGGAACCTCGACCCAAGCGTCTTCAGGCCCGAGCTCGCGTCGAACCTGACGCTGCTCATTCAGGGGCTCGTTGTGCTCTTCGTGGGAGCCGACGTCCTGATCCTGTACCTCTGGCAGGTGCGCCGGAAGCTCAGGCTGACGCTACGCGGGAGGGAGCCGACATGATCGCTCGGGCCGCGGCGAGAACGACCGGCGGCTGGTGGCGGCTGTTCGAACCGAAGTCGATCGGCATCCTCGGCATCGGCCTCGGGCTACTGGCTTTCTGGCTGGCGCTACCGCCACTCAAGAGCCGCACCGAGGCCCTACCGATCGCAGTCGGCATTCTTGCCGTCGCTGCCGGGATCTGGGCTGTTGTCCGAGAGCAGCGCCGCGTGGGCTGGGGCGCCGTAATGAGCGGGCTCGTCGGGATCGCCCTCGGAGTCCTCGCAACGAATGCGAGCGCCGGCAAGCTCAGTATCGTCGTCGTTTGGTCGGCCCTCGTCGCCTCGACGCTCGCTTACGCGACTCCGCTCACCTACGCCGCGATCGGCGGCATGGTCTCGGAACGAAGCGGCGTCGTGAACATCGGGCTCGAGGGGATGATGCTGATGGGCGCCTTCTTCGCGGTCTGGGGCTCCGACGTCACAAAGTCCTGGGAGCTCGGAATCCTGATCGGGATGGCGTCCGGGGGCGCGCTCGCGCTGGTGCACGCGTTCTTCGCCATCCACCTCCGAGCGGACCAGATCGTCACCGGCACGGCGATCAACTTTCTGGCCCTCGGAATCACGGGCTACGCGTTCGTCCAGAAGTACGGCGATAGAGGGACTCCAACGTCGATCCAGGTGATCCCCAGCGTGCACCTGAGCTTCCTTGACGGCGTCTACTTCTTCGGGCCGGCGCTCGGCAACCTGAATCTGATGATCTGGCTGAGCTTCCTCGTGCTCGTCCTCTCGTACCTCGTCATCTTCAGGACCCCGATCGGGCTACGCGTCCGCGCCGTCGGTGAGCATCCCCGTGCGGCCGACACCGTCGGGATCTCCGTCTACAAGACACGGTACGTCTCGGTCGTGATCTCGGGCATGCTGTCGGCGCTCGGCGGGGCGTACCTGTCCCTCGGCTTCGTCCACCTCTTCGACCAGAACCTGACCGGCGGCCGGGGCTTCATCGCCCTCGCGGCGATGATCTTCGGCAAGTGGCGACCCTTCGGTGCGTTCGCCGCCGCCCTGCTGTTCGGGTTCTCGAGCGCGCTCGGCGACCGACTTCCAGAGTTCGCGCAGAGCTCGAGCTCCGTGGCGACGCTGTCGACGCTTTTTAACGCTCTGCCCTACGTGCTCACGCTGATCGCGGTCGCTGGGGTCATCGGCCGCTCGATCCCGCCGGCCGCCGATGGCCGTCCGTACGTGAAGCAGTAAGCCCTGCGTCGATAGACTGGCGGCCCGTCCGAGACGGCCTTCACCATCTTTCGTAGTCACGCGTGTCATCGGTCGCTCCATCCCGCCAGACTTCGCTGTCCGTCCAAACGAGCGGCGGTAGCGTGCTCTCGCAGCGGAACGCTCGGGCCTGGGCGTCGATCGCGCTCGGAGTCCTGGCGCTCGCCGCTCTGCCGGTCGCGCTGGAGGCTGCGAATGTCCTCAAACAGCTGACGCTGCCGACGGCCGTCGCAAGTGCTGCCGCGGCGGGAATCGTGCTGGCGCTTGCCTCGATCACCTTCGCCCGGCGCGCCCGTTTCGCGGTCGAGCTCAGCCTCGGCAGGCTTGAAGGTCGCCGGGCGGCTCGCATCGGCCACGCGCTCGGGGTGCTCGGCCTCTGCGTCGGGATCACCGCGGCGCTCGCGGTCGGGTTCTACGCGGTCCTGCTCCACTTCCAGTAGAGCCGGACGCCACTACAATCGAGCCCGCGTGTTCGAGATCGGCAACAGCCTGCGGGAGGCACGGCTGCGCCAGCAGCTCGACTTTCCCGAGATCGAGCGGGCGACGAAGATCCGGGCGAAGTACCTGCGGGCGCTCGAGGAGGAGTCGTTCGACGACCTGCCGGCCCAGACCTACGTCAAGGGCTTCCTGCGCACCTACGCCGACCACCTCGGCCTCGACGGACAGCTCTACCTCGACGAGTACAACTCCCGCTATGTCACAGGCGAGGATGAGCTGCCGGCGGTGCGGCCTCCGCGCCGCCATACGGCGCCGGGGTTTGGGCCGATCCAGCGGCGCAGCGTTGTCCTGGCGGTGCTCGCGATCGCCGCGGTCGCCGGTCTGGTGATCGTCGCGTGGAAGTTCGGCAGCACCCGCGGCCAGAGCTACCACGGCGTCAACTCGGTCTCCCAGAAGACTGCCCCGGCCCACCAGCGGGCGGCCGTGCGCCCGCCGCAGCGGCGGGTCCCGGCGGTGGCGCACCTCGTCCTCCACGCGGTCAACGGCGCCTGCTGGATCCGGGCATTCCGCGGTTCGGCATCCGGGCAGCAGCTCTACGAGGGGACGCTCGAGCCCGGTAAGACGCTGCCACTCAGCGCACGCAGGCTGTACTTGCAGGTCGGAAACCCCGCAGCGGTGACGGCCACGGTCAACGGCAAGCTGGGGACGTGGCCCTCACAGACCGCGGTCAACGTGATCGTCACGGCCGCCGGGATCAGGCGGGCAACGAAGACCGCTTGAAGCGTCCCAGCGCGCTCGTCGTCGTCACAGGCAGCGAGCTCGTCCGCGGCGATCGCCGTGACCGAAACGGGCCCTTCCTGGCCCGTCAGCTCGTCTCGCTCGGCCTCGAGCCGAAACGGATCGTCATCGTCGGCGATCGGGAGACGGAGCTCGAGGCCGCTCTCCGCGAAGGGCTCGGCGTCGACCTCTGCGTCGTCTCCGGCGGGCTCGGCCCGACGCACGACGACCGCTCCGTCGCGACGGTCGCGCGTGTCACCGGCCTCGCACTTCAGGTCGATCCGGAGCTCGAGCGCGAGATCGAGCGGGTCTCCCGGACGATCGCGGCCCGACTCGGCCGCCCATACGCGGACTTCGCCGCCGGTGTTCGCAAGCAGGCGACCCTCCCGGAGGGAGCCCTCTCGCTCGGCCTCGCCGGCACCGCGCCGGGCCTTGTGATTCAAGCCGCGGCGACTGCCTTCGTCCTGCTTCCCGGTCCGCCCAACGAGCTACGCGGCCTGTGGCGCGCCGCACTCGAGAGCGAGCCCGTGCGCGCAGTCCTGGAGCGGGCTCGGCCGCCCGTTCGCCGGGTCCTTCGCTTCTTCGGCGCGAGCGAGTCCACCGTCGCCCAGACATTGGAGGACGCGGGCGGCGAGCGGGACGGGGTCGAGACGACCGTTTGTGCCCGAGAGCTCGAGATCCACGTCGACATGCTCGTGGACCAGAGGGCCGAGGCGGCGTCCGACGACCTCGCCGCGAGGCTGCGGGAGAGCCTCGGCGAGTACCTCTTCGCGGAAGACGAGCGGTCGATCGCCGAGATCGTGCTCGAGCTCTGCCGCTCGCGCAACCTCTCGCTGGCGACAGCGGAGTCCAGCACGGGCGGGCTAGTCGCCGCCCGGCTGACGGCCGTGCCCGGCGCCAGCGCCGTCTTCGTCGGCGGCCTCGTCGCCTACGCGGACGAAGTGAAGACGAGCGGCCTCGGCGTCCCCGAGGAGCTGCTCGAACGCCATGGGGCGGTCTCGGCGGAGACCGCGGCGGCGATGGCCGCTGGCGCGCGGGCGCGGTTCCACGCCGATGTCGCGGTGGCGGTGACAGGTGTGGCCGGTCCCGGTGGGGGCACGCCCGAGAAACCCGTCGGGCTCGTGCACGTCTGCGCGGCAGGGCCGGACGGCGAGCTCGCGCAGCGTCTCCAGCTCCCGGGCGATCGCGAGGCCGTCCGAGGCCGTGCCGCTGCGGTCGCGCTCCATCTCGTTCGGCGCGTCTTGGCACAGAATCGCGACGGAGGCGCGTGAAAGTGCTTGCTAGCGTCGAAGGTCGTGACCACCTGCGCCTCTTTTGCGCCCTGCGGCTGCCCGACGAGACGCTCGAGCGGCTCGTTCTCTGGCAGCGACGGGCCTTTGGCGGTGTCGAGGACGTGCGAGTCGTCGGGCGCGAGAACCTCCATCTCACGCTCGCCTTCCTCGGCCGCCGGCCCGTCGAGGACCTCGACGCGGTCGCCGGAGCGCTGCGCGAGGCGGCTGCGGGCGTGGAGCCGCCCGTCCTCTCGGTCGACCGCTACCGCGAGACGCGGAGCGTCGGCATGCTCGCCCTCCGCGAGGAGGAACCGCGCTCGGAACGATTGGCAGTCGAGCTGCACGAGCGGCTCGAGCGGCTTCGCGTCTACGAGCGCGAGCAGCGGCGCTGGCTGCCGCATGTCACCGTCCTTCGCTTCCGTCGGCCGCCCCGTCTCCGGCCCGAGCTCCCCGATCTCGGTACGTTCACTCCGTCCGACGCTGCTGTTTACATGTCCGTCCTGCGGCCCGGTGGGGCGCAGTACGGCGTCCTCGAATCGGTCGCGCTAGGAGGTAGATGAGATTGGATCGCGAGCAAGCACTCGACACGGCTCTCGGTCAGATCGAGCGCCAGTTCGGCAAGGGCTCGATCATGCGGATGAACGACCAGGCTCACGTGGCGATCGGCGCAATCTCGACCGGGGCGCTCTCGCTCGACCTTGCGCTCGGGATCGGAGGCCTTCCGCGCGGCCGGATCGTCGAGGTCTTCGGCCCAGAGTCCTCGGGCAAGACGACGCTCGTCTACCACGCGATCGCCGAGGCGCAGAGGCGCGGCGGCATCTGCGCGTTCGTCGACGCCGAGCACGCGATGGACCCGACCTACGCGAAGAGGATCGGCGTCGACATCGACGAGCTGCTCGTCTCTCAGCCGGACACCGGCGAGCAGGCGCTCGAGATCACGGAGCTGCTCGTCCGCTCGGGCGCCCTCGACATCGTCTCGATCGACTCGGTCGCGGCGCTGACGCCGAAAGCGGAGATCGAGGGCGAGATGGGTGACACCCACGTCGGCCTCCAGGCGCGCCTGATGAGCCAGGCTCTGCGCAAGCTCGCCGGGACGCTGAACCGCACCGACACGATCTGCCTCTTCACGAACCAGCTGCGCGAGAAGATCGGCGTCATGTTCGGCAACCCGGAGACGACGCCGGGCGGCCGCGCGCTCAAGTTCTACTCGTCCGTCCGCCTCGACGTACGGCGGATCGAGACGCTCAAGGAAGGCGTCGAGGCGGTCGGAAACCGCGTCCGCGTCAAGGTCGTGAAGAACAAGGTCGCGCCTCCGTTCAAGCAGGCCGAGTTCGACATCATCTACGGCTCGGGCATCTCGTGGGAGGGCTCGGTGCTCGACGCGGCGCTCGAGCGGAAGGTCGTCCAGAAATCGGGCTCATACTTCAGCTTCGAGGACGAGCGGCTCGGGCAGGGTCGCCCGAACGCGACCGCGTTCCTCCGTGAGCACCCGGACGTGACGCAGCAGATCCTCGGCCGCATTCAGCAGCTCGTCGGTTCGGATCAGGTCGTCTCCGCGCGCTTGCTGCCGACCCTAGAAGGCGAAACCGCGCCGGCGACGCCCGCGGACACCGAGGAGACGGCGGATGCCGAAAGTGACGGGGCTCCGGCCCGAGCGGCCGGGGCGCGTGCTCGTTGAGCTCGACGGCGCAGACTGGCGCGTAATTCCCGTCGAAGTGGCGGCTCGGGCCGGCGTCTGGATCGGCCTCGATCTCGACCGGGAGCGCCTGCGCACGCTCGCGCGCGAGCTGCGGCGAAGCCGAGCGCTCGGGCTCGCGACCGGGGCCCTTGCCCATCGCGACCGCTCGCGCCGGGGGCTCGCCGAGCGCCTCGACCGGCGCGGGGTCGCTCCGGCCGCGCGTGAAGAGGCCCTCGGTGCGCTCGAGCGCGCCGGTCTGCTCGACGACCGACGGTTCGCGCACTCACGTGCGCGGGCGCTCGCCGAGCGCGGGCTGGGCGACGCGGCGATCCGCGACGACCTCGAGCGCCAGGGGATCGCCGCCGCTGTCACGGGAGAGGCGATCGCCGCGCTCGAGCCGGAGGACGCTCGGGCAAGGCGCGTCGCTGCTGCGCACGGCGGAGGCATGAGAGCTGCGCGGACGCTCTTGCGGCGCGGCTTCGGGCCGGACGCTGTCGAAGCAGCTGTCCCCGCCGTTGCGCAGGAGTGGTGAGCAGCGTTACGATAGGAGCTCACTTCATAAACCCAGAGTTTTTTGCCTGCACTTGGGCTGTTTCGAATCGGTACAGACGTTGATACGACGCGGAGTAGAGAAAAAACGGAGGGCGTCACCGCGGCGGTGAGGTAGCCGCAATGATCGAAGCCGCGAGGGCGGCTTCGGCATCCGATTTGGGCACGCCTGGGTGTGGGCGCGGACGAAGGAGCGCTCATGCTCGTCGTCATCGGCATCGTTATCGGCCTCGCCGTGGGGGCGGCGGCGGCGTTTGTCGCCCTCTACGCGCTCACCGGCTCCCGCCTGGCTGCGGCGCGACGGACGCGCAAGATCCTGCTCGACGAGGCCAAGCGAGAAGTCGAGTCGCTCCGGCGCGAGGTCCAGATCGAGGCGCGCGAGCAATCGATCAAGCTCCGCGCCGAGGCAGAGGAGGAGATCTCCGGACGTCGCGCGGAGATGATCAAAATCGAGGAGCGTGTGCTCGCGAAAGAGGAGGATGTCGAGCGCAAGCTCACGGAGCTGACCCGCCGCGACCAGGGCGTTCTCGATCGCGAAACCCACGCCAGGGAGCTCCAGGAGGAGCTGAAGCAGGTGAAGGAGACTGAGCTGCGCGAGCTCGAGCGCATCTCGGGGATGACCGTCAACGAGGCGAAGGCGCAGCTTCTCGACCGCTCGGAGGAGCTCGTCAGGCACGAGCTCGCCCGGCGCGTGCGCCAGCTCGAGGAGGAGGCCCAGACCGAAGCGAAGCGAAGGGCTCGCAATCTCGTGGCCGACGCCCTTCAGCGGGTCGCGGCGAATCACGCCGCCGAGACGACGGTCTCGCTCGTCGAGCTTCCATCCGACGACATGAAGGGGCGGATCATCGGCCGCGAGGGCCGCAACATCCGTGCGCTGGAGCACCTGACCGGAGTCGACTTCATCATCGACGACACGCCGCAGGCAGTGGTGCTCTCGTCGTTCGACGGGATTCGGCGAGAGGTCGCCAAGCTGACGCTCCAGAAGCTGATCGAGGACGGCCGGATCCACCCGGCGCGGATCGAGGAGACCTACTACGCGTCAAAGGCGGAGATCGAGGAGCACGTCATTCATGCAGGCGAGCAGGCGGTCTTCGAGGCGAACTGCGGCGAGTTCCACGAGGAGCTCGTCAAGATCCTCGGCCGGTTGCGGTTCCGCACGAGCTACGGCCAGAACGTCCTCAAGCACACGCTCGAGGTCGTCCACCTGGCCGGGATCATGGCCTCTGAGCTCGAGGCGAGCGTGAAGACGGCAAGGCGCGCCGCGCTGCTTCACGACCTCGGCAAGGCGCTGACGCACGAGGTCGAGGGCTCGCACGCGCTCATCTCGGCGCAGTACGCGCGTCGCTACGGCGAGAGCGAGGCGGTCGTGCACGCGATCGAGGCGCACCACTACGAGGTACAGCCGCAGACGATCGAGGCGGTGCTCCTGATCTCAGCGGACGCGATCTCGGCGTCGCGTCCGGGGGCTCGCGGCGAGAGTCTCGAGCACTACATCAAGCGCCTCCAGGCACTCGAGGAGCTCGCGGGGCACCACAAGGGTGTCGAGAAGGTGTACGCCCTCCAGGCCGGCCGCGAGATCCGAGTCATCGTCAAGCCGAAGGAGGTCGACGACGACACCGCTGTGCTGCTCTCGCACGAGATCGCGCGCGAGATCGAGGACCAGCTCGAATACCCAGGCCAGATCAAGGTGACCGTGATCCGCGAGAGCCGCGCGATCGAATTCGCGAAGTAGCGCGGCTACGATTCAGCCGCCGTGAAGCGCTACCACGTCACCACGTTCGGGTGCCAGATGAACGCTCACGACTCGGAGCGAATCAAGGGCATGCTCGAAGACCTGGGGCTCGGCGAGGCGGTCTCGCAGGACGAGGCGGACGTGATCGTCTTCAACACCGGCACCATCCGCGAGAAGCCCGACCAGCGGTTCGCGGCCCATCTCGCGCAGGCGCGGGCGCTGAAGGAGCACGATCCGGAGAAGGTGATCGCCGTCGGCGGGTGCTACGCCGAGGCGCAGCGGGAGCGGCTCTTCTCGCTCTATCC
>JBARRS010000174.1:0-9584 GCA_049644345.1 Gaiellaceae bacterium | reverse complement strand
CCCGACTCTTTCCCGCGGCGAGATTGCTTCGCCCTCCCGCCCTTCTCTATGCTCGCGCGCATGAGCACCGTCGTCGATCTGATGACGCGCGAGGTCCTGACCGTCGCGCCGGAGGACACGATCGGCGAGGCAGCCGAGAAGATGGCCGAGGCGAACGTCGGCTCGGTGGTCGTCTCCGACTACGGCCGGCTGATCGGGATCCTCACCGAGCGCGACATGCTCCGGGCCGTCGCGGACCGCGTGCACTCGAGCGAAGCACGCGTGCGCGAGTGGATGACGCACGACCCGATCACGGTCGTCGAGTCGACGCCGGCGCGCGAGGCGGCGCAGATGATGCTCGAGCGCGGCTTTCGCCACCTGCCCGTGATCGACGGCGAGCAGACGATCGGGATCGTCAGCATCCGCGACGTCGCCGCCTGGGGCCTGGAGGAGTCTTAGACCAGCACGAGCTGGCGGTGCACCTCTAGGCCTGAGACCGCGACGCCGACGAGCCGCAGCGCTCCCGGCCGGTCGGTGAGCGCGCGGTCGAGCAGCGCGCACGCGAGCTCCGCAATTCGCCCAGGGTCGTCCGTGCCGACGGGGAGGCTCGATGAGCGGCTGCGGATCGAGAAGTCCGGGTAGCGCACCTTCGTCGTCACCGTCCGCGCCGTCTGACCGACGGCCGCAAGCCGCTCCGCGACGCGCTCGGCCATCCGCCGCAGCTCGACGTGCAGGTGCTCTCGGTCGAAGACATCGCGCTCGAACGTCTCCTCGGCGCTGATCGAGACCGCCTCGGTATCGAGCTCGAGCCCGCGCGGGTCGATCCCGCGCGCGCGATCGCGAAGCAGCGGTCCGAGCTTTCCCGGCAGGAGGCGGCGAAGCTCGCCGTCGGGCAGCGCCGCGAGTGCGCCGATCGTTTCTATGGAGGCCACGCGGAGCCGTTCCTCGGCGCGGGGGCCGACACCCGGGAGGCGCCGCACCGGGAATGGGGCGAGGAAATCCGCCTCTCGTCCCGTCGGCACGACGGTGACGCCGCCGGGCTTACGCCGGTCGCTCGCGATCTTCGCGACCACCTTCGAGCCGGCGACGCCGAGCGAGCACGAGAGGCTCGTCGCGCCACGCACAGCCGCCTGGACAGCCTCCGCGACCGCCCGCGCCTGGACAAAGTTCGCGGCCACCTCGCCGACATCGAGGTAGCCCTCGTCGATGCCTGTGCGCTCGACGGTCGGGACGACCTCCTGCACCGCCGACCAAACCGCCCGCGAGTACTCCTTGTACGTCCGGTGGCGAGGACGCAGGAAGACCGCGTGCGGGCAGCGCCGAAGCGCCTCGGCGCAGGGCATCGCCGAATGAATCCCGAAGCGGCGGGCAGCATAGTTCGCCGTCGCGACCACGCCGCGGCCGCGCGGGTCGCCGCCGACGACGAGCGGGCGCTCGCGGAGCTCCGGCTGCTCTAGCTCCTCCACGGCCGCGAAGAAGGCGTCGAGGTCGAGATGCGCGAGGATCACGACGCCAAAGCTTGCTCGAAGGCTCGGCGGGCGTCGTTGCCGAAAACGGCGAAGACGACGCGGTCGAGTATGCGGGGCGCGTAGTCCTCGGCGGCTCGCACCATCAGCTTGGCGCACTCGTCGACGGGGAAGCCGCCGACGCCGGTGCCGAACGCGGGCAGCGCCAGCGCCGTGCAGCCGAGCTCGTCGGCGAGCTCGAGGCAGCGAACCGTCGTGCGGGCGATCAGCTCGCCGTTCGTCCGGAGGTCCTGACCCATGACGGCGCCGTGGACGACGTACCGCGCCTTGAGCCGGCCGGCGCTCGTCGCAACGGCGTCTCCGACCTCGATCGGTCCCTTCGCCATCGCCTCGTGCTCGATCTCCTCGCCGCCGGCCCGGTTGATCGCGCCCGCGACGCCCGCGCCCATCCAGAGGTGGTCGTTGGCGGCATTTGCGATCGCGTCGACTTCGAGCTGCGTGATGTCGCCCTCGAAGACCTCGAGCTCCATCAGCCCGCGAAGAAGAATTGCTTCCAGGCCGTCCACCAGTCGTCTGCGCGGGACGCGATCGTGCGGTCGTCGAGCCGCTCGATCCCGGGTTGGAAGCGGAGCTTGTCCGGCGCGATGGTCGTCTTGTACTCGACCCGGATCTCGCACGGCTTGCCCGGGTCGAAGGGCTTGACGGCGGAGAGATCGACGAGCGCCTTGCGCGCGCCTTCCTCGATCAGCTCGCGCGCGACCTGCGGGGGCAGCATCCGCGCACTGAATACGCCAAGGCCGCGTTTGACCGAGACGGTTGTCAGGCCCTCGCCTAGCAGCTCGGTCGCCTCGCGACAGACGGCCTCGTCCCCGGTCACGAGCAGCACCGGGGTAGCCCAGTTGCCGCAGAGGGCCGCGTTGATCACGGTCTCGCCGACGAGCGTCCCGTTGAACCAGAGGTTCTGCCAATCGACGCCCGAGACCGTGTGGTTGAGGACGCCGTCGCGCGTGCCCGCCCGCGCATGCATGCCGACGAAGAGCGCCGCGTCGCAGCCCTCCTCGAGCAGCTCCGTGTACTCGGTCCAGTGCTCCTGGACGACGTACTCGCAGCTCGGATCGAGCTCCTCGGGGATCAGCGAGTTGAACGTGTAGCCCTCGCCGGCGCCGTGACAATCCATCACGACGACCTCGGTGGCGCCGCCGGCCTTGGCGCCCCGAACGGCGGCGTTGATGTCTTCGGTGTAGAGGCGCCGCCCCTCTTCGAACATCGGCTTGCCCGCGTTCGTCTGCTCCCTTTTGCAGATGCCGGAGACACCCTCCATGTCGCTGATCACGTGGACGCGCACCGGCATAGATTCTCACGGCGGGCCCTCGGGAAGGGCGCTGTAGCCTTCACGCATCGAGACGGGGCTCGAGGGTAAGCGCGTGCTCGTCACCGGAGCCTCCGGCGGCATCGGCTCGGCTTGCGCGCGTGCGTTCGCGGCGGAGGGAGCGGACGTCGTCCTCCACTTCCACCGTGGCCGCGAGCGGGCCGAGGCGCTGGCGGAAGAGCTCGGCGGCGCCCAGATCCTCGGCGCCGACCTGACCCACGAGGCCGAGACCGAGCAGCTCTTCGCCGAGGCGGGGCGGCTCGACGCCTGCGCCGCCGTCGCAGGCGTGTGGCCGCGCGAGGACATACCGATCTGGGAGCTTTCGCTCGAGCGCTGGCGCGCCACGCTGGACGCGAACCTGACCGCGACCTTCCTGACCGCGCGCGGGTTCCTCCGCGGCGTCGTCGAGAGGGGCCGCGGGTCGCTCGTGCTCGTCGGCTCGACCGCCGGCCTCTTCGGCGAGGCCGGCCACGCGGACTACGCCGCGGCGAAGTCGGCGATCGTCCAGGGGCTCCTCTTGAGCCTCAAGAACGAGGTCGTCCGGGTCGCCCCCTCGGCGCGGGTGAACGCCGTTTGCCCAGGCTGGACATACTCGCCGATGACACGTGGCGCGATCGACGCGGAGCGGCTTGCCCACGTGACCGCGACGATGCCGCTGCGGAAGATCGCCCAGCCGGAAGATGTCGCCAGCGCGGTCGTCTTCCTGGCCTCTGACGAGCTCTCAGGCCACATCACAGGCCAGATAGTGACCGTAGCCGGGGGAATGGAAGGCCGTCTTCTCCATCCCTAGCCGTGTTGGAAATACGTCAGGCGGGCCGCCGCCCGGCCCGCCTGAGTCTCCCGTGAGAGAGCCGCAGTAGATTCTCGGATGGGCCCCGCCGCATCGGGCCCCTTCCGTGCTCTTCCGAGGTGGCCCCCGCCGCATCGGGGCCCCGCTCGGTTGCAGGAGGAGTATCGCCCAGTACCGGTTACTTGATCTATCCCCCGTTCTCGGTTGACCGCCGTGCTTCACTTCACCGGGATGGAGAACCGCTTGATCAAGTGCCTCAGCGAGGGCCCGCCGCTCGTCGGCGACGGCGGCATGGGCGCGCTGATCTCGAGCGCGGTTCCGCGCCTGCGCTGCCCCGAGGAGGCGAACCTGCGCGCGCCCGAAGCCGTCGTCTCCTTGCACGTCAGCTTCATCAACGCGGGCGCGGATCTGATCGAGACGAACACGTTCGGGGCGAACCGCCGCAAGCTCGCTCACCATTTTCTCGAGGACGATCTGGAGCGGATCAACTCGACCGCCGTAAAGCTGGCCCGCGAGGCACGCGAGGTCAGCGGGAACGACGTCTTCATCGCCGGCGCGATCGGGCCGCTGGGCGAGGCGGCCAGCTCGCGCATCCGCCGAGAGCTCTTCGCTGAGCAGGCGAGCGTGCTCGAGGGACGCGGCGCCGATCTCTTCATGCTCGAGACGTTCTACGACCTGGAGGAGCTCGTCGACGCGGTCGAGGCGCTTCAGGGGGTGTCGAGCTTGCCGATCATCGCGCTGCTCACCTTCGACGAGAGCGCCGAGACGATCGCCGGCGTCACCGCCAAGGAGGCCGCGGAGCGTCTCGCCCGGCTCGACGTGGCCGCCGTCGGCGCGAATCACGGCGCCGGGCTGCTCGCCGCGCTCGCAGCGCTCGAGGCGATGGGCCACGACGGGAAGCCGCTCGCGGCGCTGCCGAACATCGGCCTGGCGAGCCTTGCGGGAGGCCGGATCATCTATCCGCACGCGACGCCGGAGTACTTCGGCGAGTTCGCCGCGCACGCGCGCGACCTCGGCGCCCGCCTGATCGGGGGGTGCTGCGGGACGACTCCCGCCGAGATTGCGGCGATCCGCTCCGCGCTCGACGAGAAGCGCACACCACGGGCGCCCCTCGTCTTCGACGAGCGCGAGCTCGTGATCTCGCTCGGCGAGGAGCAGCGCGAGACAGGCCTCGCGCGCGCCCTGCGCACAGGCGCGTGGGTCGTCTCCGTCCAGCTCGACCCTCCGCTCGGGGGCAACAGCCGCGGTCTGATCGAGGTCGTCCAGGCGCTGAAGGAAGCGGGTCCGGTCGAGTTCGTCGACATCAACGACAACGCGGGCGCGCGAGCCGGCATGAGCGCGGTGATGGTCTCGGCGGCGATCGAGCGCGCGACGGGGGTCGAGACGATCCCGCACCTGACGGCGCGCGACTCGACCGTGATGGGCCTCGAGTCCACGCTCTTCGGCGCGCACGCGGAGGGAGTGCGCAACATCCTCTCGATCACGGGCGACCCGCCCGAGGTCGGGGACTATCCCGGCTCGCGCGGCGTCTACGAGGTCGACTCGATCGGCCTGACACAGCTGATCGGGCGTCTCAACCGCGGTGAGGACTTCAACGGCCGGGCGATCGACGCGCCGACGTCGTTCTTCGCCGGCGTCGCCGTCAACCCCTCGGCCGACGACCTCGGGCTCGAGCTCGACCGCTTCCACCAGAAGATCGAGTTCGGCGCGAAGTTCGCGATGACGCAGCTGCTCTTCGACCTCGCCTACCTGGATACGTTCCTCGACCGGCTCGGCGGCTCGTCCCCGATCCCGTTGCTGCTCGGTGTCTGCCCGCTCTGGAGCTACAGGCTCGCGCTGCGGTTCCACAACGAGCTGCCCGGGATCGTCGTTCCCGAGGCTCTCCAGGAGGCGCTCCGCGACGCCGGATCTGACGCGGCCGAGATCGGGATGGAGCATGCGCGTCGTCTGCTCGCGGAGGCGCGCGACCGGGTAGCAGGCGTCTACCTCGTCGCGCCGTTCCGCAAGCCGCTGCGGGTGCTCGAGCTGCTCTGAGGCGCCGACTCGGCGGCGCCGACCAGAAGAGGGCGTGCGGGCTTTGCCCGTGCGCCCGCTTAGCCGACGCAGGAGCCGGTCGAGACGGACGCCTTCGCGCGAGAGACGTCGGTGCGAACGATCGCCGAGGGCACGCCGAGGCCGGCCGGCGCGTCGGTGCGAGCGGCGAAGACCGTGGCCTCGACCGCGCCTGCTGCGTCGACAACCGGCCCACCCGAGTCGCCGTGGCGAATCCGGCCGCGGATGGTCGTGATGAGGCGCGGGAACGGGCCGTGGCCGTAGGCGTCGACGGTGAGGACGACGCCTGTCCTGCCGATCCGGCCGGGCGCAGCGGCGAAGGAGCCGTCCTCGGGATAGCCCAGGATCGCGACCGCCCGACCGGGAACTGGGTCGACGAGTGGAAGCGGTCTCGCGCGCAGACCGGGCACGCGCAGGACGGCGACGTCGTTCCTCGGATCGAAGACGACCGGCTTGCCGGACAGCGCGGCGGCGGACCCAGGCGCCTCGACACTGGCGTCGCGAACTCCTGCGAGGACGTGCGCCGCCGTCACCACTAGGCCCGGCGCCTCAACCCAGCCCGAGCCCTCGATCCCGAGTCCGCAGGCCGTGCCGACGATCTTGACGACGCTCGGCGCCGCGCCCCGGACGCCGGGTAGTCGCAGCACTGCCGGGTTCGGCGGCGGGACAGGGGCGAGCGGAACCGTCACCGGTAGCAGCGGATCGATCCGACCGAGTGCGCTCAACGCGTCCCGCGGCGGCACGATGGAGTTCAGCTTCCTGAGCAGCAGCGACCGCTGCGCCGCGCGGCGCAACTGGGTCTGACCCGGCAACTGGAGCGCGACCGCGCCGAGCACCCACACGACAACGACGCCCGAGAGGGCGCCGACGGCGAGGCCGCCGAGCGCGTCGACCACGCGCAGCGGGCGCAACCGGAGCACCCGATTCCCGAGCAACAGGCCGAGGCTCAGACCGACCGCCTGGAAAACCGCGGCGAATGCCACCGCTCCGGCGAGCGCAAGCAACGGCGTCCATGGTGAGCTGCTCCCACGCGCGAGGAGCTGGGGTGCGATGTGTGCACCGAGGATCGCCCCTCCGACGAGGCCCGCGAGCGAAAGCGCGCCGGCGAGCAGCCCCTGGCGAGCTCCGACGAGCGCGAGCAGCGCGATGATCGCCGTGGCCGCCCAGTCGGCGCCGGTCACCCCGGCAGGCTAACTCGGCGCACGAAGGGCCTGGGCTACACTGTCCCGCGCCTCGGGGGCGTAGTTCAGTTGGTTAGAACGCCGGCCTGTCACGCCGGAGGTCGCGGGTTCGAGTCCCGTCGCTCCCGTTCGAGAAGTGCCTGCAAGCGGCCTCCTTGTGTTGTCTTGAGAGGCGGAAAAGCGGCGATTGGAATCGATCGTTTGCTGCCTGCGACAGAAAACCGGTCGCACCGGGTGCCCCGCATACGGCAGAGGAGCGTCATCACCGCCTCGGCCTCGCGCAACGGCAGGCCTGCCTCAAGGACAAATCGCGCGTGCCAACGGGCGGCTGCCGCCTGAAACCCGACGCTGGCTTCAAGCTACTCGGATGGAACGGGAGCGCACCACCGGGCTCTCATTTTCCGTCAGTGGTTCCCGGTCGGCACCACTGTCGCTGGCTCGACCATCAGCACAACGGTGCGCCCCAGGGCATGCGGACGGTGCACGATGCCGCGCGGGATCGTCACCCCCTGACGGGGGCCGAGCACGAACGGCTCGCGCCCTTCTACCTCGAGCTCAAGCCTGCCCTCGAGCACGAGAAAGAACTCATCCTCGTGCTGATGCTTGTGCCAATCGACGAGCCGACCGTCAATGACCGCGAGACGGACTACACAGTCATTCACGGTCGTGAGCGTCTGGTTGAACCACGGGTCGTGCGCGGCGCCTTCGGCGACCAGGTCGATGTGTGTTAGCTGACCGTACTTGTCGTCGTAGCGGATGTCGTAGTTCTCCATCGGATCTCCTTTTCGCCGCTGAGATTGTGAGCGAATACGCCGGAACGTCTCGCGCAACCGGTGGGGACGTCCTGGCCGAGTCGGCGTCGCCTGAACGGCTCGCCGTTCAAGGTCGAGCCGCGTGGTCATTCCTCGATTGCGCCGCCGATTTGCCGCAGGTGTTGGCGGAGCGTGTACGACAAATCGTTGGCACGGCGGGACAGGTACTCATCAAACGATGTCTGCGCACGCAATGTCTCGCCGGCCGCGATCCGCGACGCCTGCTCGCGTTCGACCTGCCAGATCGCGCGGGCGGCGTCGAGCACCTCATCAACGCGGTCGGCAGGAACGAAGGCGACACCGTCATCGTCGGCGAACACGATGTCGTCACTTGTGATCACGTGTTGGCCGAAGCGCGCGCTCGAGAGCGCCTCGGGCTCCTGCGGATCGAGTCGCAGCGGTCCGGAAGGGTAGGTTCCATAGCTGAAGAGCATGTGCGTGTGGGTGTCACGCGCCGGGCTATACGGGGGGACATCGACGCGGATGACTTCGGTGGGCTTGAGAAGCTGATGCAACCGGCTTCGCGGAGCGCGTCGGGGGCGTCTTGCACTCCGCTGGGGTGGAGTCCGAGAGCGGAAGGCACCTCGATGAGGGCGATCTCCGGTCGCGGCCGCGAAGCCAATCGCTGCCGGCTCTCGGTGCGCAAATCGTTGATCATGGACGTCCAATGGGCTCCCGCGTCACTCGCTCGGAGGCTTGAGCGACGGCAGTGATCTCGACGAGCATGCCGGCGACGAGGTCAGCTCGCACAGTGGTTCTCACAGGCTTTGTACCCGGGAACTTCTTCTCGTAGATCGCGTTGAAGGCCTCGAACTGCGACAGGTCGGTGAGGTGCACGAGACACGACACCACGTTGTCGAGCGACGCGCCCGCTGCCTCGAGGAGGACTTCGATGTTGCGAAACGTCTGCGCGGTTTGCTCGGCGATGTCGTCGCTGATCATCTTGCCGGTCGTTGGATCAAAGCCGCCTTGGCCGGAGAGGAAGATCTACTCTCCGACTGAGAGGCCTGGCGAATACGGGCCGACTGTAGTCGGCGCGTATTCCGAGCTGATCAAAGTCTTCATGGGGGAGCCTCCTTGAAAGTGGTGATGCGGACGGTGATGCAGTGCTGCGGCGGGTTCAGCCGGCCAACTGAGAGGTCGGAGCCCGCTGGGCAAGCCCCTTGCCGAAGGAGACATTGGCGCGGCCGATCTCGGTGATCAGGACGAACACGTCGTCGCCACCCACCACGCCGGCCGCGACCAGATTGCGGTTGATCTCGGCGAGCAACGACTTCTTGACCTCATCGTCACGACCCTCCAGAAAAGTGATCTCAATGATCAGCAACTGGTCGGTGTAGGTCATGCCGAGATATCCGCTGGTATGACGGAAGCTCTCCCCGTCGTACTCGTTGAACAGCTGATACCGGTCGGCATCGGGCACCTCGAGTGTGCTGACGAGAGCAGTCTGAATCGAGGCGGCGATCGAGCCCTTCTCTTCGGCCGAGCGGCCCTTGAGCAGATTCACCTTTACGAGAGGCATGCAAGAGTCCTTTCTGTAGGTTGAGACCTCGACTGGACAGGCTCTAGACGGAGAGCAGGACCGGCCGGCGGCGAGGCTCGTCGATTCTCCTTGCGGGTTCGTTTGCCGTCCCTCGTACCGTCACGCGATCCGGCCGTCGCGTTACGCCCGCGCGAGTGTGTAGTTTCTGAGCGGATGCTCGGTCCCGAGACCTTGAGCGGCGAAACCGCGCTCCTCGCGGCCCTCCGTTGTGGTGACGAGGACGCGTTCAGCGCTCTCGTCGACGCCTACGGCGCCGCGATGCACAGGGTCGCGCTGACGTTCGTCCGCTCGAGCGCGGTCGCCGACGAAGTCGTGCAGGAGGCCTGGCTCGGCGCGCTCCGCGGCCTCGACCGGTTCGAAGGCCGGTCCGCCCTAAAGACGTGGCTGCTTCG
>JBARRS010000173.1:0-3739 GCA_049644345.1 Gaiellaceae bacterium | reverse complement strand
GCACGTAGCGCTCGCGGCCTGCGCGCACTCCGGCGACGTCCTGGAGTTGTTCTGTCTCCACGCCGCAACCCTAGATTCTTACGTCGCTCTTACCAAGCCCTGACCTGATTCACAAGCGGCGCAGCTTTCCTCAGAGGGCGATGCACCTTCGCTTCTGGCTCAAGCCGCGCCCGAGCACGCTGCTCGTTTCCGGCTATCTCGTCTTCGTTGCGGGAGTCACCGTATTCGAGCGCGCCGATCACGACGCCTCGCTGGGGCTGCTCGCCTCGAGCCCCGACGCGCTGGCGCACGGAAAGCTCTGGCTTCTGCTGACCAGCGGTTTCGTCGTTGCCGGCCCTCCCGTTGTCCAGCTGGCAGCGATCGGCGTCTTCGCGTGGCTGCTGCTTCGAGCGCGTGGAGCCCGCGTCCTCCTGGACGCGGCTCTGGCTGGGCACGTCGGCTCGGCGCTCGTCGCCTACGCCGGAGTTGCGTTTCTCCTGCTCGTCGACCCGCAGCTCGTCCATCACGTCTCGAGCGCTCCCGACTACGGCGTCTCGTGCGTCTTGGCCGGCCTGCTCGGCGCGATCACGGCGACGACCTGGCAGCGGCGCCGCGCCGGCCATCGCAGTCGGCTCGAGCTCGGCGTCCCGCTCCTCGGCATCGGCGTCATCGCCGCTCTGACCGGCCTCTCCCCCGGCCTGAGCACCAGCGAGCATGCACTTGCGTTCGGGCTCGGAATGCTTGCGCCTATCCTCGGACGGACGTCGTCAGCACCACGAGGTCACCTGGGTCGCTATGCGGAGGCGGCAAGCAAGGCCTCGCCCTTGCGGATGTAACGCGTCGCGCCGACTGAGCGGAAGAACGCAAGCGCCTGCTGGAGCTCAGCGTCGACCTCGGCGCGCCGGCCAGTCTCGGCGAGCATCTTGGCGGCGCGAAGATGCGCGAGCGCCGCCGAGCGCGCCGCGCCCATTGAGTCGAAGATCGACGCCGCCTCGACGAAATTCCGGTCGAGCGCTGCGCGTGCCGCCCGAAACCACGGCGTATCGATCGAGGCCGGTAACGCAGCCCGCACCTCGTCGCGCCGGTCGAGCAGATCCGCCGCCCAGATGATGTCGGCGAGCTCGTATCTGAAGGCGTCTGCTCCCGCAGAGAGAAGCTCGTCGAAGACTGGGAGGGCGTCGGCGATCTTGCCTGCGTCCGCGAGCACGTAGGCCGAGGCTCCCAGCGCCGGGTAGAGGGCCTGCGGATCCTTCACGACGCGCGAGCACGAGAGCCCTTCCGCTTGGTCTTCGAGCGCTCCCTCAATGTCTCCGCGCGCCATTCGGAGAAACGCGCGGGCGCGGCGAACGCCGGAATCGTGATAGTGCGGCCCGCGCAGTTCCGACTCCGCCAGGAACTCGTCGGCGGCGCGAGCGCACTCGTCCCAATCGCCAAGCTCGAGGCGGGTCAAGATGGTGTTGCCGCGCGCCCACCGGATCGTCGCGCTTCCGAGCCGCTCCCCTATCTTCTCGACCTCAAGCCCGAGTCGGAGCGACTCGCGCAGGTCGCCGTCCGTCTCGGCAAAGCTGGCCAGGATCGTGTGGCCGCGAGTCGCTGCGGGGAGCACGTTTCCGGCGAGAGCGATCTCGAGTCCACGCTCGACATCGGCACGACCCTTGGTGTCCCCTGAGAGGAAGCGACCCATGCCGATCGTCATCAGGGCCTGCGCGCGAATCTCGTCGAGCTCGAATGCCTCGGCGAGCTCCAGCGCTTCGCGCGCCTCGTTTACGTCGAACTTGCCTGCGAGCAGCCGGAACCGGGCGAGCTGGCTGAGGACACGTGCCTTGCCGGCCGAGGGCGGAGAATCACGAACGAGCTCGTTCGCGCGCTCGAGGTGATCGAAGCAGCGGTCGCGGTCGCCCGTCATCCACCAGAACTGGCCCAGCAGCGCGTCCGCCTCGGCGGCCCGCGCTCGGTCGCCGATCGCGAGAAGCCCCGCACGTGCTTCTTCGAGGGCCTGGTCACGTCCCTCCTCGTCCGCCTCGAATGCCGCCAACGCCAGGCGGAAGAGCACATCCGCGCGCTCTGCCCGGGCGTCCTCGGGCCAGAGTGCGAGCGCCTCGCGATAGAAGCGGACGGCGGCGGAGTACGAGCTCAATGCTCGAGCGCGATCGCCGGCGTCCCTCAGCGCCCCCCGAGCCCGCGGCGCCAGAGCGGCGGTGTCCTCATGTGCCGCCCGAGCGAGCTCGAGAGCACCAAGGTAGTGGTGCGCGAGCATCTCGGCGTGGTCCTCCGGCCGTCCGAGCGCCTCGATCCACGCGGCCGCGTCCACGTGCTTGACGATCCGCGCCGTGCGTGGGATCTGGCCGTACGCGACATCGCGCAGGAGCACATGGAGAAAGGCGTACTGCGTCTGCTCGGCGACCGACGATCGGCGCTCCCGACGCACGAACTGCTTGCGCTCGAGCGAGTGCAGGCGCTCCTCCAGCTCGAAACGGTCCTGCGAATCGCCGAGCGCTGCGACGGCGCCCGGCCAGAAGACTTTGCCGATCACGGCCGCGTCCTGGAGCAGCTGCTTCTCCTGCGGCGCGAGGGCGTCGAGTCGCGCGCCGACGATTCCCTGGATCGACTCCGGCAGCGCCAGCTCTCCGTCTGCCCTGCGCTCGCCGAGCATCTGGATGTACTGCTCGGCGTACAGCGGGTTTCCGCCGACGCGGTCGAGCAGCTCCGCCTGCTCCTCGGCCTCCACCACCGGGCGACCGAGCAGCGCGCCGATCAGCCGTGCTGTGTCGTCGTCCGAGAGCCGCGAGAGCGAGAGGGTTGTTGCGTTGGACTTGCCGCCGCCCCAGCCGGGGCGGCGCTCGAGCAGCTCAGGTCGGGCCGAGCCGACGACCAGGATCGGCACGCCGCTGGCCCAGTCGACGAGGTGATCGACGAAGTCGAGCAGGCCGTCGTCCGCCCAGTGCAGGTCCTCGAACACCAACACGAGCGGCCGCTGCTCCGCCAGGGCCTCGAGGAAGCGCCTCCAGGCAGCGAAGGCCTCCGCGCGCCGGTCGGCGCCGAGCGAGCCCTCACCGCCGCCCAGGCCGACGAGCGTGCCGAGGTGCCGGCTCACCCAGTCCGCGTCGGCCGCATCCGGCACGGCCTCAGCCACCGTCGCCGCCAGCTTGGCTTCGGCCGCTTCGGCGGTGTCCGTCTCGAGGATTCCGGCCTCCGCCTTCACGATCTCGGCCAGCGCCCAGAAGCTCATCCCCTCGCCGTAGGGGAGCGAGCGTCCCTGCCGCCATGAGATCAGCTCCGGCTCGGCGTCGACGATCTCCAAGAGCTCGTAGAGCAGCCTCGACTTGCCGATCCCGGGAACGCCGACGAGCGTGACGAGCTGCGGCGACGGCTCCTCGCGTGCGCGGAGGAGCGCGTCACGCAGGACGTCCAGCTCGCGTGTGCGCCCGACGAGCCCTGTTCTCGCTTCGTGCGGAACGTCGACGCCGAAGCGGGCCCGTGCCTGCAGCGCCTCCCAGACGGCAGAAGCTGTTCCTTGCCCTTCGCTTCGACGGCCGCGGCCTCGCGATAGACGATCGTGTGGCGTGTGGCTCGGTAGGTGGTCTCGCCGACGAGGATCCCGTTGACCGGAGCTGCCGCCTGCAGTCGCGCGGCGGTATTCACGACGTCCCCTGCCGCCATACCCTCGCCTTCGGCGGGGCGGGCGCCGAGCGTGACCAGCGCCTCGCCGGTGTTGACGGCGATCCGGACCTGGAGCCGCTCCTCCTCGCGCACCCAGTCG
>JBARRS010000172.1:0-9016 GCA_049644345.1 Gaiellaceae bacterium | reverse complement strand
CCGGCATCGCATCGACCATGGGCGCCTCGTCGATCGTGCGCACCGGTCCGGTGTACCTGTTCTTCGCCGAGATTACCCACCAGATCCCGACCACAAGCCCGACCAGGAGGACGAGCGGCGAGTAGTTGAGGGAGCTCCACTTCCACCCGTGCTTCCAGGGGATGCCCGTGGACAGGAATGGGATGTCAAGCGCGTACACCACGAGCACGACGAAGGCGATCGCGCCGGTGTTGATCCACTTGTAATGGCGCCCCAGGGTCCAGGGCCCGGGCTGGAAGCTGTCGCCGGCCCGCAGGCGCAGGTACACCGGGATGATGTATGCGAGGTACAGGCCGACCGTGCAGATCGAGGTGATCGCGTAGTACGCCCAGGGGACGCCGTTGGTGCCCCAGTAGGCCGGAATCGCGATCAAGAGCGAGGCGACCGACACGGCGAGGACCGCGTAGAGCGGCACGCGCGCCTGGTTGAGGCGCCGGAACAGCCACCAACCGGGCATCCCGCGATCGCGTGAGAACGCGTACCACGTCCTCGACGCGCTGGTGAGACCTGCCGCACCGCAGAACAGCTGTCCCACGGTCGCGATGATCAGGACGAGCTTCGCGCCCCAGAGGTGGTTGTGCATCGCGGTCGAGAAGATGGTGCCGACGAAGCCGCCGCTGCCGCTCACCGCCTTCGTGTCGCCGGCGGCGAAGAGGAATGCGAGCAGCAGGAACCACCCGAGCAACGCCGAGTAGAAAATCGACTTCCAGACGCCCTTGGCGGCGCCGAGCGCGGCGCCCCGGGTCTCCTCGGCCGTATGCGCGGACGCGTCGTAGCCGGTCTGCGTGTACATCGTGAGGATGAACCCGATGGGGAGCACGTAGAGCCAGAAGAAGAGGCCGTGCGTCGCGCCGCCGTGGAACCCCGTGTTGTTGATCTTGTTGCCGAAGACGAAGCCGGCGCTCTGATGGTGATCCGGGACGAAGATGAGCACTCCGAGGATCACGAGCACGCCCAGCACGTGCCAACCCACGGAGATGTTGTTGAAGACCGCCAGGAGCGGATCGGCGAAGATGTTGATGACGGTGTAGAGGAAGAGGATGATCAGGAACAGCACGAATTGGTGGTGGAGAATCGCCGAGGTGTTGGTCGTGGCGAAATTGATGCCGCCGATCGTTACTCCGTAGATGCTGAGCACGGCGTTGAGGAAGATCGCCGCACCGTAGCCGACCCCGGCGACGATGCCGACAAGACCGACCATGTTGAACCAGCCCGTGAACCAGCTCCAGCCGTTGCCTCCGAGCTTCGCCGCCCACCAGTAGGGGCCGCCGGCCGTCGGGAACGCGGAGGTGAGCTCCGACATCGAGAGTCCCACGAGGAGAACGAATGCGCAGAGGATCGGCCACCCGATCGCGATCCCGGCCGGCCCTCCGGCCGTCCAGGCGAACGAGAAGTTCGTGAAGACGCCGGCGAGGACCGAGATGATCGTGAACGAGATCGCGAAGTTGGTGAAGCCGCTCCAGGCGCGAGTGAGTTCCTGCCTGTAACCCAGCTCCGCCAACCGCCTTACGTCGTGGTCGACGTGCCGCTCCGTCTCTGCCATTGCCTTTTCCTCCTAGTCTTTTTAGCGGGCGGAGCGTACTTTGCAACGCATAGCACAGTCAACCAGTCGCAAACTGGACGTCGATGCGCCCTCCCGCTGCGTCGACGGCGGCGATCCAGGCTGACGACACCGACGTCGACCGCCCGGGCACCAGCCTGGCGATTCGTTCAGCCCAGAGGAGTCGGCCGTCCTGCCGGATCTCAATCGCGGCCGAACGCCGGAAGACGGTCGAGCGCAGCGCGAAGCGGCCTCTCGGCGGCTCGTCCGGTGCGAGGCCGACGGCGTTGGGCGAGATCCAGTGCAGCGGGGCCTCGCAGACGATCGGAACCCGCGACGCCGGCCAGGCGCTCTGGTCGGCGAGCCAGCGCGCCGCGGAGAAGGCCGCGTGCCGTCCGCCGAGAGCCGCAATGTCGGCCGGCTCGGCGCCCTGGAGGAGGTTGCCGGCCGCGAAGATGCCCGGCCGGGAAGTTCGCAGCGCGGTGTCGACGCGCGGGCCACGGGTGCCCGGGTCGAGCTCCAGCCCTGCAGTGACCGCGAGCTCGTGGTCGGGGATCCAGTCGGCGGTGAAGACGACGGTGTCGCAGGCAACCCGGCGCGTCTGACCCTCGTCGAGGTCGAGGAGCTCGACTTCCTCGACCCGTCCACGGCCGTAGATCCCCGCGACGGCCGTGCGCGTCCACAACGGCACGCGGTAGCGGAGCGCCGCCCCGGCGCGGACGACGGCGAGCGACTGGTGCTTCGGCAGCTCGGTCACCATGCCGACGACCTTCGCTCCCCCGTGGTCGAGCGTGATCACTGCCGAGAAGCTGACGTGCTCCGCGCCGACGATTACCGCACGCTTGCCGATGCGCTCTCCCCGCAGCACGACCAGCTGCTGGAGCGTCCCCGTCGTCATGACTCCCTCGGGACGCGAGCCGGGCACGAGTCGCGCCGAGCGCGGGCGCTCGCGACAGCCCGTAGCGAGCACGACCGCGTCTGCCCGGAGCACGTCACGGCCCTCGGGGCTCGTCACCTCGAGCGAGCCGTCGGCCGACCAGCCGGTGACCATCGTCTCTTCGACGACTCGCGCGCCGGCCCGGCGTGCGAGCTCGACGTAGCGGCGGGCGTAACGAGGGCCGGACATCACGCGGTGCAGGTCCCGCAGCCCGAAACCCTGGTGGCCGGAATGCCGCGGGATCCCGCCCGCCTGCGCCTCGCGGTCGAGCACGAGCACGTCGTCCACACCGCGGTGACGCAGCTCGATCGCACAGGCAAGGCCGGCCGGCCCGGCGCCGACGACTACGACCGTCACCCTCCCGCCTCGTACAGCAGCGCAGCCACCTGCGCGCCGCAGAAGAATCCCTGGCAGCGGCCCATGAGCACGCGCGTGCGCCGCCGCAGGCCGTCGAGGTCAAGGGCCGGAATCGGCGCCGTCAGCGCGTCCTGGATCTCTCCCCGCGTCACCCGCTCGCAGAAGCAGACGATCCGCCCGTAGTCGGGGTTCTCGGCGATCCGGTCCGGCTGCAGGTACGGGCGAGGGAAGCCCTCGCCGATGTTCGGCATCTGCGCCGACGGCACCTCGTCCTTGGGCCGCAGCTCCAGTCCGGCTTCGCCGAGCTCCGACCTGACGTGCTCGGCGATCGCCATCGAGGCCGACAACCCGGTCGAGCGGATGCCGCCGACGCACACGTACCCCTCCGGCGCGTGGACCGTGAGCTGGTAGTCGCCGTGCTCGGTCGCCGCGCGTAGACCCACATAAGCGGCCGTCACGTCGTAGTCGAGAAGCCCGGGCATGATCCGCCAGCCCTCCGACATGAGATACGCGAGGCCCTCGCGCGTCGACGACGTGTCGTCCTTGTCCTCGACGTCCTCCGCGGTCGGGCCGAGGAGTACATTGCCGAAGACCGTAGGCGCCAGGAGCACGCCTTTCGTCGTGGCGGTCGGCACGGCGAGCACGATGTTGTGGAGAAGCGGGCGGGCAAGCTTGTCGAAGACGATCAGCTCGCCCCGGCGCGGTGTGACAGTGAAGCCGTCGTGGCCCACCAGCCGGTCGATCTCGTCGCCGTGCAGCCCGGCCGCGTTGACGAGGAAGCGCGTCGTCAGGTTGCCGTTGAGGCAGAAGCCTCCGTGCTCCAGCCGCTCCACCCTCGTCACGGGCGTGCTCAGCCGCAGGTCGCACCCGGCGAGGACCGCTCCGGTCGCGAAGGAAAGCGGCGTGGTGAAGGGACAGACCATGCCCTCGTCCGGAACCTCGAGCGCACCGTGGGCACCGGGCCCGAGGTACGGCTCGCGCCGGTAGAGCTCCTCGACTTCGACCTCCCGAATCGCTTTGTACCCGTTCGCATGCGCGCGCTCGACGATCTCGGGAAAAGCGCCGCGCTCCTCGTCGCTCCAGGCCACGAGCAGCGCTCCGGTTCGCTCCAGGGGGATCCCCGCCCTCGGTGCGTACTCGCTGAGAAGCTCGTGCCCGCGACGGACGAGCCGAGACTCGATCGTGCCGGGCTTCGCGTCGAAGCCCGTGTGGAGGAGCGCGGTGTTGGCTTTGCTCGTGCCCGCCCCTACGTCGGGGCCCGCTTCGAGAAGTACGCAACGAAGCTCGAAGCGGCTGAGCTCCCTGGCAATCGCGGCCCCGACGACGCCCGCACCGATGACGACGACGTCGGCCTCGGTCACACGAGCTCGGCCAGCGCCAGCGCCGCCCGATTCCACTGGGCGAGGCGCTCGTCCGCCTCGGAAGCGGAAATTCGGGGCTCGAACGTTGCGACCGAAGACCAGCTACCCACTGCCTCGGCGGGCGTCGCGGCCGCGCCGCTGCCGAGTCGGGCCAGGGCGCCCGCTCCGAGGGCGGTGGCGTCGGCGGAGGGGTAGAGCTCGACCGGCGCCTGGAGGAGATCTGCCTGCGCTTGCATCAGCGCCGAGGACTTCGTCAGGCCGCCGTCGACCCGCAACCGCTCGAGCGGCCGGCCCATGTCCGCCTCCATCGCGCGTGCGAGCGAGGCGACCTGCGCGGCGATGCCCCAATACACGGCGCGGACGAGGTCGTCTCGACGCGTGGCGAGCGAGAGTCCGAGCCAGCCTCCGCGGGCCTCGGGAGACCAGAAGGGAGCGCCGAGGCCGGCAAGCGAGGGCACGAACACGACGTCGTCGGCGCCGCTGCCGATCCGGTCGAGGTCCGCGGCCTCGGAGATCAGCTCGAGCTCCTGGAGCCAGGAAACCGCCGAGCCGGCGCTGTACACCTGCCCGTCTAGGCAGTAAGTCGTCTTCCCGCGTAGACGCCACGCGACGCACGCAGCGAGGCGTGATTGCGAGCTGGGGACCTGCTCGCCGGCCGTAGAGAGGATGAACGCTCCGGTCCCATAGGTGCACTTCGCTTCCCCTGCTTCGAAGCAAGACTCTGCAAACAGCGCCGCCTGCTGATCCACGGCCAGTCCGGTGACCGGCAGCCTTTCGCCGAAGACATCGGTCTCCCCGACGGCGGCGTCGCAGTCGACGATCTCGGGCAGCGAGGCGGGATCGAGCTCGAACAGCGAGCACGCTTCCTCGGACCAGGTCGTGCTCTCGAGGTCGAGCAGCATCGTGCGCGAGGCGGTTGCGGCGTCCGTGACGAAGGCGCCTGCAAGCCGTTGGTTGAGCCAGGCGTCGACCGTCGTGACCACACCCTCCCCGCCCTGCTCGCGGCGCAGCCACGTCATCTTCGGCGCGGCGAAGTACGGATCGAGCGGCAGCCCGGTGATCGCGGTGAGCCGGTCCGCGTGCTCGGCTAGATCGCGCGTGACCGTGACGGCGCGCCGGTCCTGCCAGCTCAGCGCGGGGCCGAACGTCTGCCCGCTCTCGCGGTCCCAGCGCAGCACCGTCTCGCCCTGGTTCGCGATCCCGACGGCCTCGACCGCCACCCCGGCAGCCGCGATTGCAGCACGGCCCGCCTCGACGATCGATTGGAACAGCTCCTCCGGGTCCTGCTCGACCGCGCCCTGGGCGCCAGCCTGTGGATGGACGGGCGCGCTGCCCTCGCCCAACACCTCACCGCCGCCGGCGACTACGAGCCCCTTCGTCGACGACGTGCCCTGATCGATCGCCAAGACGTTCATCAAGCTCCTCGCAAACCTACAAGGCGAGCAACGTTCAGGCTTAGAATCCGCGCGTCTGCGGGAGCGGGAGGGAAAGAGGGGCCCCGGCCGTTCGGTTACCCCCTCCCGGCACGGGGCCCCTCACTGTCAGATGTCGGCCGGCGGCGGTTCTTTCTGTATGGCGTGTGAACCTGAGCCGGGGCAGGGCGCCACTGCGTTGCGGCTAGCTGACGCCCACCGGAACGGGGGGATGTGCCGGTCGCCCCGGCTCACTCAATGGTGTCGGCTCGAACGGACGACAACCCGAGGCTGAGAAGAAACCTCCCGCCTGTGCCGCCGCGCCGCGCTCCGCGGCCTCCCTCGAAAGGGGGTTAACGGAAGTCCGTCGCAATCCGATGCATCTGCCGTTGGGTCAATTGGGTTTTTCGCCGCATGAGCCCGGACGGGCGTTCGAGAGCTACGACGAGCTCAGACGGTGACACCGAGCTCGGCGAGGCGCGTGGAAACGAGCGCGGCGACCATCGAGCCTTCTCCAACCGCGGCGGCCACACGTTTCGTCGAGCCGTGGCGGACATCGCCTGCGGCGAAGAGCCCTACGCGGCTCGTCTCGAGCGGGAGCGGATCGCGATCGAGCGGCCAGCAGCTCGGCGGGTTGCCAGTTGCGAGGAGATCCTGTCCGGTCAGGATGTAGCCGGCGGAATCGGTCAGGACGTGCTCGCGCGAACACCAGTCGGTGTGTGGGCTACCGCCGATGCAGAGGAAGACGGCGTCCACCGCGCGCGTGTCGGCCTTGCCGGCCGCATCGGCGAAGGTCACGGCCGCGATCTTGTCGCCGTTCGGGTGCAGCTCGGTCAGCTGCGTCTCCAGGCGGACGTCGATCAGCGGGTGCTGTTTGATCCGCTCGATGAGGTAGGCGGACATCGTCGTCCCGAGCCGGTCGCCGCGGACGAGCATGGTTACGCGGGCCGTCGCGTTCGCGAAGTTGAGCACGGCCTGGCCGGCCGAGTTGCCGGCGCCCACGACCACTACGCTCTGCCGAGCGCATTGCGCCGCCTCGCTGCGGCCCGCTCCGTAGTAGACGCCGTGGCCGAGGAGCTCGTCGACGCCGTCCAGGTCGAGCCGCCTCCAATCCATGCCCGTCGCCGCCAGCACGACTGACGCAGTCACCTCGGAGCCGTCGTCGAGGATCAGCTCGACTGGTTCGTCGTGGCCCTTGAGCCGGCTGCCCTGGACGCCACGCAGGAGCATTAGCTCGGCGCCGAAGCGTTCCGCCTGCCGACCGGCCAGCCGCGCCAGCTCGGCGCCGCCGATCCCGTCCGGGAAGCCGAAGAAGTTCTCGATCATGGCCGTGTACGAAGCCTGGCCCCCGGGCACGTCCCGGTCGCACACGATCGTCGACAGGCCGTCGGAGGCCGCGTAGACGGCGGCAGCGAGGCCCGCGGGCCCGGCTCCGATGACGACGAAGTCGTAATGCACCCGCTTTGGCGCCTGCAGGCCACCCCAGGCCGCTGCGATCGTCTCGACGGTCGCCCCCGTGAACGTTCGGTCGCCGTCGACGAGGACCGGCAGGGTCGCATCGACCAGGCCGAGGCTCTTGAGTAGGAGGTCGGCCTCGGCCGACTTCGCCTCGTGCCACTCGTACGGCTGCGCAGTGCGCGTGAGGAAATCGCGAAGGCGGTAGTGCTCGGCGTCCATCCGCCGACCCACGACCTGCACCGTTGGGCGTACCGGGCTCATGTCGTCGATAGTAGTGCGGCGCTCTAGGCCCGCGGACCGCGACCTCATCCATCGTGCTGGAGCCGCGGGACGTGATCGAGGCAGCGCTGATCGAGGCCTCGGCTATGGACGGAGACCTTGGCGTCGCGCGTGGGGTCAACATCCTGCCCTAGCATGCGCCTCCGGCCCTCCGCCTTCACATGAGGTGGGGGTTGCGGTGGCAGGGCGAGGCGTAGGGCAGGCGCTTTGGCGGACGACGATTCGAGAGGCAGTGCTTCTTGAAGGGCGCAAAGCGATTGTGACCGGCGCTTCGAGCGGGATCGGCAAGGCGACCGCCATTCGGCTCGGTGCCGAGGGCGCGAGTGTCTGCGTCAATTACTTCTCGGAACGGGAGCGGGGCGACGCCGAGGCGGTTGTCTCTGCGATCGAGCGAGCGGGCGCAAAGGCGTTTGCCGTCCAGGCAGATGTCGGCGAGGAATCCGCTGTCGAGCGCATGGTCGGGCAGGCCGCGAAGCAACTTGGCGGCGTTGACCTTCTCGTCAACAACGCAGGCATCGAGAAGCAGGTGGGGCTGCTGGAGATGTCGCTGGAGGCCTGGGGTGCGGTGCTGCGTACGAATCTGACCGGCAGCTTTCTCTGCCTGCGCGAAGCAGGCAAGTTGATGGCTGCGGCTGACGGCGGGACGATCGTCAACATCTCGAGCGTGCACGAGTTCATCCCTTGGCCCGGTTTTGCTCATTACTGCGCGAGCAAGGGAGGGCTGAAGCTGCTGATGGAGACGGCGGCGCGCGAGTTCGCCGGTAAGGGGATCCGGGTGCTCAACATCGCTCCGGGTGCGATCGTGACACCGATCAACAAGTTCGTCCTCGACGATCCCGAGGCAGAGCACGCGGTCGAGGAGGAGATCCCGCTCGGGCGGATGGGGAATCCGGACGAGATCGCCGCCGCGGTCGCTTGGCTCGCAAGCGAGCAGGCCAGCTATGTGACCGGAACGACCATGGTCGTCGACGGCGGCATGTCGCTCTACCCCAAGTTCGTGTGAAGCGGCGGTCCTTAGCCTTGGATCTCCGGCACCGCCTCGGCGACGCCGGGCAGCTCTTCGACGAGAGAGCCGAGCACGTAGTCGGCGCCGGCGCCACGCAGCTCGGCTTTGCTGTAGTGGCCGCTGGCGACACCGACGCCGATCGCACCTGCGGCGTGGGCCGCAGAGATGTCCTTCGGGGTGTCGCCGAGCACGAGCACGCGCTGCGGGTCGGGCGCCGTGCCGAGAATCTCGCCGGCACGCTCGATTGCCTTGCGCGTCAGCTCGCCGCGGTCGGCCGAGTCTGAGCCGTAGCCGCCGAACGAGAAGAAGCGGTTCAGGTTTGCGCGCGCGAGCTTGATGTGCGCAGCGGCCTCGACCGCTCCGGTCGTGATCCCAAGCAGAAAGCCTGCCTTGCAGAGCCGCGGGAGCAGCTCATTAACGCCGGCGAGAACCTTGTAGCCGGACGAAGCCGCCACCTCATCCGGCAGCCTCATCAGATAGTGCGAAATCACCCTCGCCAACTCCTCCGAGGAGGGCTCGTGGCCGATCACGCTCGTGAACGTGAGCCTGCCCACGACCGGATCGGTCATTCCCGCCTCGGTGAACTTCCCGATGTCAGCGGGAATCCCGTACAGCTCGTTGAACGCC
>JBARRS010000171.1:0-34891 GCA_049644345.1 Gaiellaceae bacterium | reverse complement strand
GAGCGACTTTGTCGGGCGGGGGTGGGGGAGGCGGAGGGGGCGGTGGGGGCGGTGGGGGCAATGGAGGCGGGGGCGGCGGGGGCGGTGGCGGCGGGGGCGGTGGCGGCGGGGGCGGAGGTGGTGCGCTGAGTGCGCGGAATGCGTTGATGCGGCCGTAGCCGTACGACGGGTCCCACGTGCAGCCGCTGCAGGTTCCATAGGGGTCGGGGCCGTAAGTGACCGCGCCGATTTGGTCGGAAGTCGTGGCAAGGACTTTCTTGACGTAGCCAATGGGCGCTCCGGGAAACTTCCCCAGGAGAAGCGCCGCGAGTGCGGACACGAACGGCGTCGCCATCGACGTCCCGCTCTCGAAGCAGTAATTGTGGTCGGTGTACCAGTGTTTGCAGGCGGCGCCGCTGGGCCACGTCGACAGGATCCCGACTCCCGGCGCCGAAACGAACACGTTGGGATTGCCGTAGTTCGAGAAAGCCGCGACGTGGTCCGTACTGTCCGTCGCCGCCACGCCGACAGCCCCGGGGCATGCGGCCGGATAGAAGGTGGTTGAGCTCGAGTTGTTGCCCGCGGCGGCGACGACGAGGCTACCGTAAAGCTCTTCCGCGCTCGTGACGGCGTCACAAAGCATGTTGTCCGGTGCGGTATCGAGCGCGCCCAGGCTGAGGTTGATCACCTTGGCGCCGTGCCGCGCCGCCCACATGATCCCGTTGGAGATGGTGACGTCGTCGCCGTGGCCGTTCAGGTCGAGTGATTTGACCGGGACGATCGCCGAGGAGAACGCGAGCCCCAGGCCTCCGCGATTGTTCGCCGCTGCGGCCACGATCCCGGCGACATGCGTACCGTGACCGTTGTCGTCTGCGCTTCCGCCGGCGACGCAACCTGTCGTCTCGTCCATGCAGTTGGCAGCGTCAGTCATGTCCAGCTGCGTTGAGAGGTCTTCGTGAGCGGCGTCGACCCCGCTGTCGACCACGGCGACGGTCACGCCCGGAGCCACGGGGGAGTAGCTGCCGGGGTAGAGCCCCCACGCCGCGGGTGCTCCGATCGTGCTGAGGCCCCACTGTTGCGGGTAGAGAGGGTCGTTTGGGTTGGCGAGGGCGGCGGTCAGAACGTGGTTCTGCTGCGCATAGAGGACGTCGCCCCGCGCGCGGTAGTGAGCGAGCTCATGCGCGACGCTCTCACCGGGCTCGAGGCGGACGACGGCGACATGCGTCGCCGTCTGCCCCACGAGCTGGTCCCCCTGGGCCGTCACCTTGGCCGCGGCCGTAACCGGCCGTGAGAACTTGACGAGGATCGTCGGAGGAGCTGCGAGTGCGGACGACGCGCAGGCGAGCGCAACGGCCGCAGCTGCCGTGATGAAAACGGAAGAGTTCCTCGGTCTCAAGCTTCTCGTGCCGCCCCTGACCCCATCATCGTGACCCGATTGCATTCTTCCGTCAACGTCGGCCCGCTCTGGAAGCTCGTCTACACTCGAACGGGTGACGATCTCGTTTGCGCGCGGCGTACCGGCGCCCGAGTGCCTGCCCGTCGAGGAGCTCGCCGAGTGCGCCAAGGCCGCGCTCGAGCGGGACGGGCAAGCGGCGCTGACCTACGTCGGCGCGGCCGGCTACGAGCCGCTCCGGCGCTGGGTCGCCGAGCGTCACGGCGTGGAGTCCGAGCGGGTGATGCTCACGAACGGCTCCCTCCAGGCCTTCGTCTTCGTGACCGAGCACCTCCTGCGCTCGAAGCCCGGCCGGGTGCTCGTCGAGGCGCCGACGTACGACCGGCCGCTGAAGATCCTTGCCCGCCTGGGCGCCGAGGTCGTGGGCGTCCCCCAGGACGAGGATGGGCTCGATCTCGACGCGCTCGAGCGTGAGCTCGACGCGGGACCCTTACCGGCGCTCCTGTACACGATCCCGACGTTTCAGAACCCGACCGGGCGGACGCTCTCGCGCGAGCGTCGCCGGCGCCTTTCCGAGCTGGCGCGCGAACGAGACCTGCTCGTGTTCGAGGACGACCCGTATGGGCTCGTCCGCTTCGAGGGAGACCCGCTGCCGACGATCCTCGAGCTCGAGGGCGGCGAGCGCGTCGTCTATTCGTCCTCGTTCTCGAAGACGATCGCTCCGGGCGTGCGGGTCGGCTACCTCGTGCTGCCCGCGAAGCTGGCCCGCGCTGTCGAGGCGATCGCGGTCTCGACCTACATCTCGCCGGTCTCGCTCTCGCAGGCCGCCGTGTGGGAGTTCATCCGCCGGGGCAGCTTCGAGCCGAATCTCGAACGTGTGAACGGCCTCCTCCGCGAGCGGCGCGATGCGATGCTCGCCGCGCTCGAGCGCGGGCTCGGGGGCGATGCTCGCTGGAGCAGGCCCGAAGGCGGCTACTTCCTCTGGCTCGACCTGCCGCGTGGGACCGACGCCGGCGACCTGCTGGCCCGAGCGACCGAGGCCGGAGTCACGTTCGTCAAGGGGTCTGACTTCTTCCCGGGGGCCGGAGGCGAGAGCTCCGCGCGGCTCGCCTACAGCTTCGTCTCACCCGGGGAGATCGACACGGGCATCGCCCGTCTTGCCTCGCTGCTTCCTGCTGCGGCGTCGGTATAGCTGCGAGAGCATCAGGCCACCGAGAAGCCCGATCCCGAAGCTGAGCAGGATCAGCCAGATCAGCGACACGTGCGCGGTCGCGAGGACAAAGTGCACGCCGACCCGCTTGTGGTTCTCGATCACGAATGCGATCGCGTAGGCGCCGAGCAGCGCCAGTCCGATCACGATCGCCCAGAGCCGCGGCTGCCACTCCTCGAGCGGCCGGCCGTTACTGCGACGGCGCAGGCGGGGAATCAGGCGCATAGGCGCCGGGAGTCTAAGCGGCTCGCCGGGCCTCGGCTGTGGTCAGGCGGGGAACGAGGCGAGCCTGAGGCGGCGGGGTTAGCGCGCCCCGAGCTTGCGCGCGAAAGGTCGGGCAGGGAGCCTCGAGCAACAGGGCGCAGAGGCCGGCGCGGCGGAAATAGCACTCTCCACAAGTTGGTTGGCTCGCTTTGCTCATCCTCTCCCTTGCTGTAGATCCCACTGGGCGGAAAGCAGCCGGAATGATGCGCCCGATCGGCGCGTGATGCAAGAGGGGTGACGACCGAACTTGTCGGACTTTGCGGGGGTTTTCAGACTTGGCAAAATCAGTCGCTTGCAGCGCCTCTAGCCGGCAGCGTTGCCAATGCGTGCAACGCTTGTGGGAAACTGTCCACAGAGATCACACGCATCCCATCGGCATAGCGTCGTGCGATCCGGGCGTTGTCCCCCGCCGGGACGAGGAAGACGTCCACACCGGCGTTGCGCGCGCCGATCACCTTCTGCTTGACGCCGCCGATGGGCTCGACCGTGCCGTCGGGATCGAGTGCGCCGGTGGCGGCGACCTTGTAGCCGTGGTCGACGTCGCGCCCGAGCTCCTCCATCAGCTCCAGCGCGAAGGCGAGGCCGGCGGACGGCCCGCCCACCCCGCGCGTGTCGATGCTGACCTTGACGGGGAGGTCGACACGAAGGTCCTGCTCGGGCGAGAAGCCGATGATTGCGCGCCGGGGATTCTCCGGCGCGGCGACCGTCTTGATCGCGACGGTGAACAGCCTCGTCCCGCGACGGAAGCGAACGCGCACGCTGTCCCCGGGGTGATGCTGCCCGAGCACCGCCCGCAGCCGCGGAATCGTCGGCGTAGGGACGCCGTCGACAGCGACGATCTCGTCGCCGGGACGGAGCACCCGGGCGGCAGGTGCCTTCCGCTCGACATCGGTCGCGCGCACACCGGTGGCCACCATCTTCACGGGGTAACCGAGCCGCTTGAGCGCAACCGCGGCGGCGATTCGCTGGGAGAGCAGCATGTCGTAGAGGTCCTCGCGTTGCTGCTGCTTGTCGGTCACGCCCGGTGCCCGGACCGACGAGGCCGGGAAGAGGTCGGCGCCGGAGTTCAGGCTGGGGAAGAGGCGCTCGACGAGACGGGGCGTGCGGACGCGGACGTCGACGAAGTAGATGCCGCCCCCGTCCGAGTCGTTCTGCGCCTGCACGCCGGTGACGTGCACGAGCGGGGCGAGCGGGTGGGCCGTGTCCGGGAGGAACAGGTAGTAGCCGTTCGCAGGCACGAGCCAGAGGACGGCGGCGGCAGTCACGAGCAGGACGAGGCCGATGACGGCGAGCCGAACGGGGGAGAGGAGCTGGCGCAGCCGGAGCACGCCTAGAGCAGGCTACGCGTCAGGCCGCCGTCGACGGGGATGACGGTGCCCGTGACGTAGCCCGCCTGCTCAGAGGCGAGGAAGCAGGCGACCGCGGCCACCTCGCGCGGGTCGCCGAACCGCCGGAGCGGAATCTCGGCCAGATCCTCGGCGCGCGGCTGTCCGTGATAGACCTCGGCGAGCCGCGGTGTGTCGATCCGTCCAGGTGCGATCGAGTTGACCGTGATCTTCTTTGGGCCGAGCTCGCGGGCCATCGTCTTGGCCCAGCCGATCACGCCGGGTCGCACGCTGTTCGAGAGAGCGAGGTTTTCGATGGGCTCGCGGACCGAGCTCGAGGCGACGTTGATCACGCGTCCGCGCCCGCTCCGCTCGAGCTGAGGCAGGCAGAGGTTCGTCAGCCGGACGGCAGAGAGAAGCAGCAGCTCGACCGCGGCCTCGACGCTGTTGTCGTCGAGCTCGGTCGCGGGGCCACGGGGCGGGCCGCCGCTGTTGTTGACGAGAATGTCGATGCCGCCGAAGGCCTCGACGGTCTTGTCGACGAGCCGCTTCAGGTCGACCGGGTTGCGGACGTCGCCGCGGACCGCGAGTGCGCCGATCCGCTCTGCCTCCAGCTCCAGCAGCTCGCGCCGCCGGGCGAACATCGCCACGTTCGCCCGCTCCTCGGCCAGCGCCTCGGAGATCGCGAGGCCCATGCCGGAAGAGGCACCGCAGACGATCGCGGTCCGGCCTGCGAGCCCGAGGTTCACGCGCTCGGCTCCCCGTGCCTTGCGACGACCCGCGTCGACATTCCGCCCCGCACGTTGAAGACGCCCTCCACCTCTGCGAAGCGCGGCTGCGCGCTCGCGACGATCTCGTCGAGCACCGTGTTGACGACCTCCTCTTGAAGGATGGGTCGCGAACGGAACTCGGTCAGGTAGTCGCGCAACGACTTCAACTCGAGAAGCTTCTCATCGGGGACGTAGCGGATCGTGAGCGTTCCGAAGTCGGGAGCTCCGGTGAGCGGACAGATCGACGTGAACTCGGGATGGCCGAGCTCGACCGTGTACGGCCTGCCGGAGAAGCGGTTCTCGACCGTCTCGATCAGGACGCAGTGAGCACCCCAACGACCTCACGGACGGCGTCGGCGGAAGCCTTGAGCGCCTTGTGCTCCTCTTCGGAGAGGTCGAGCTCGACGATCTCCTCGATTCCACGGGCGCCGAGCTTCACAGGAACGCCGATGTAGAGCCCGTCGATTCCGTACTCGCCCTCGAGGTAGGCGGTGCACGGAAGGACGCGCTTCTCGTCGAGCATGATCGCGTCGACCATCTGCGCGGCCGCGGCGCCGGGCGCGTACCAGGCAGAGGTGCCGAGCAGCCTCACAAGCTCGCCGCCACCCTTTGCCGTCCGCTCGACCATTGCCTGGATCCGATCCTCGGCGACGAGCTTGCGCAACGGGATGCCGCCCACCGTCGTGGCGGAGACGACGGGCACCATCTGGTCGCCGTGGCCGCCGAGCACCATCGCGGTTACATCCTTCACGGACGAGCGGGTCTCCCGGGCGATGAAGGTCGAGAAGCGCGCCGTATCGAGGATTCCGGCCATCCCGAAGACGCGGTGCTTCTCCCAGCCCGAGACGCTCTTCGCGACGTGGCACATCGCGTCGAGCGGATTCGAGACGACGACGAGGAGCGCGTCCGGATTCTGCGAGACGATCTCTTCGGTGACCGAGCCGACGATCTTCTCGTTCGTCGCCACGAGGTCGTCACGGCTCATGTCGCCGGTGCGGGGGACACCCGCGGTGATGACGACGACAACGGAGCCGGCTGTTTCCTCGTACCCGTTCGAGCCCACGACGTTCGGCTCGTAGCCGAGCACGGCGCCCATCTGGTCGATGTCCAACGCCTTGCCCTGAGGCAGGTTCTCCTTGATGTCGACGAGGACGACGTCGGCGTAATCCCGCGTCGCCAGCACCTGCGCGCAGGTAGCGCCCACGTTTCCCGCGCCCACGATAGTCACCTTGCGCCGCTCGCTCAGACCCGCGCCCCCATCGTGTCGATGATCGCGTCGGCGACGTCGCTCGTTCCGACCGCCGTCGGGTCGTCACGCGTCGGCTTCATGTCGTAGGTGACGCTCTTCCCCTCGCGGATGACGTCCGCGATCGCGGCCTCGAGCCGGTCGGCCGCGTCCTGCTCGTCGAGATGGCGCAGCATCAGGATGCCCGAGAGCATCATCGCCATGGGGTTGACCTTGTTCTGGCCGGCGTACTTCGGCGCCGAGCCGTGCGTCGGCTCGAAGACGGCCGCGTGCGTGCCGAAGTTGGCACCAGGAGCCAGTCCGAGGCCCCCGACGAGGCCGGCGGCGAGGTCGGAGACGATGTCGCCGTAGAGGTTGGGCAACACGAGCACGTCGTACTCCTCCGGCCGCTGCACGAGCTGCATGCACAGGTTGTCCACGATCCGGTCCTCGAACTCGAGATCCGGGTTGTCGCCGGCGACCTCCCGGGCGACGCGCAGGAAAAGGCCGTCCGAGAACTTCATGATGTTCGCCTTGTGCACGGCCGTGACCTTGCGCCGGCCGTTGTGGCGCGCATAGTCGAAGGCGAACTGGACGATCCGGCGGCTGCCCTCCACCGAGATCGGCTTGATCGAGATGCCGGCGTCCGCGCGGACAGTGAAGCCACGGTCGCCCAGCCAGTCGATCAGCTGCCGCGCGTGCTCGGAGCCCTCCTCGAACTCGACGCCCGCGTAGAGGTCCTCCGTCGCCTCGCGGACGATGATCAGGTCGACGTCCTCGTACCGGGACCTGACTCCCGGGTAGTACTTGCAGGGCCGGACCTGGCCGTAGAGGTCGAGTGTCTTCCGCAGCGTTACGTTGACGGAGCGGAACCCGGTGCCTACGGGCGTCGTGATCGGCCCTTTCAGGGCTACTCCGGTGCGCTTGATCGAATCGAGCACGTGCTCGGGGAGCGGGTTCCCGCCGTACTCCTCCATCACGTCCGCGCCCGCCCGCTGGACGTCCCAGTCGAACTCGACGCCCGTCGCCTCGAGGACCCGGCGCGTCGCCTCCGTGAGCTCGGGCCCAGTTCCGTCGCCCGGGATGAGCGTGACCTCGTGCGCCACGGCGCCGAACCTTACCCGAGGTTAGCAGGGGGATCCGACGGGTAGATTTCGCGCCGATGAATGAGTTCAGACCGGGGCTCGAAGGGGTCGTCGCCTTCGAGACGGAGATCGCCGAGCCCGACCGGGAAGGCGGCTCGCTCCGCTACCGCGGCGTCGACATCGAGGAGCTCGTCGGCCACGTTCCCTACGAGAAGGTGTGGGGTCTGCTCGTCGACGAGAGCCTCGAGCCGGGGATGCCCGATCCGGAGCCCTACGAGCCGAAGTTCCTCAGCGGCGATGCGCCGGCCGACCTCCAATCGGAGACCGCCCGCCTCTCGAGCGAGTGGGGGCTCAGGAAGCTCGTCGACATCGACCCGGATCAGGCGCGGAACGACCTCGCGCGGCTCTCCGCGGAGATGATGGCGATCGTGGCCCGCTCCGCGCGCGTCAACGACGGCCACAAGGACGCTGTTCCGGACGACGTCGTGGCCCGAGGCGAGACTTCGGCGGAGAAGTTTCTGCTCCGCTGGCGCGGCGAAGCCGATTCTCGCGACGTGAAGGCGATCGACACCTACTGGATCTGCACGGCCGAGCACGGGATGAATGCGTCCACATTCACGGCCCGCGTTGTCGCCTCGACCGGCGCCGATTGCGCCGCGGCGCTCTCCGCGGCGGTGGGCGCTCTCTCCGGGCCTTTGCACGGCGGCGCGCCGGCGCGGGTGCTGCCGATGCTCGACGAGGTCGCGGAAATGGGCGACGCGAAGAAATACGTCACCGAGCTGCTCGATCGAGGCGACCGGATCATGGGTTTTGGTCACCGTGTCTATCGCGCCGAGGATCCACGGGCCCGACTGCTCCGGAGGACCGCGCGTGAGCTCGGGTCGCCGCGCGTCGAGGTGGCCGAAGCCCTCGAGAGCGCGGCGCTCGCCGAGCTCGAGAAGCGGCACCCCGAGCGCGTGCTTGCCACGAACGTCGAGTTCTGGTCGGCGGTCGTGATCGACGTCGCCGAGGTTCCGCCCCCGCTGACGCCCGCGATGTTCGCGTGCGCCCGCGTGGCGGGCTGGTCCGCGCACATCCTCGAGCAGAAGCGCACCGGCCGGCTCATCCGGCCGTCCGCCAAGTACGTCGGGCCCGCGAGTCGCCCGCTCTCGGCCATAGACGGCGCCCCGGTCCCGAGTTGACGCTCCGCGAAGCCGCCGCCGAGGCGGAAAATCTTGCGGGAGACGAGCGGTCGCTTGCACGTCTGCGCGCCGAGTGGGCGGAAGAGCTCGAGGCCGCGGCGCGGAGCCCTGACTATACGGAGCGCGCGACCGCGTACCGGGCGATCGGTCAGTTCAGGTTCAGACAGAAGACGGAGTTGCTCCGCCGCGGGCTCGAGGACGACAGCCCGGCCTGCCGGGGCTCGGCGCTGCTCTCGCTCGAGCTCCTCTCGCGCGACCATCCGGGGATCGTCAACGCTGTTCGCCCGCTCCTGCACACGATGGTCTCGAGCGACGACAACGACGCCGTGCGCCGCCTTGCGATCGCCTGTCTCAAGAACGGGTCGTCCCAGCGGGACACGATCGTGATTCTCGAGGGGATCGCCGAGGACGACTCGGAGCAGCGCGAGTTGCGCGCGACGGCGAAGCGGGTCGCGGAGCTGCTGACGAAGAAGGCGCGGGCGCGCTAGCCGCAGCCGCAGGTCTCGAGCCGGCGCCCACATGAGGGGCAGAAGCGCGGGCGGCGGCGCCTCCGCTCGAGCGCGCGCTTGTGGAGACCGGAGACAACCATCAGAAACCCGGCGACTGTCGTCGCGGCGAGGATGACGGCAAGGTGCGGAGCGATCATCACTGCAGTCCTTTCCGTCTCCTCCGCTCCAGGTTCGAAACCTCACGGCGACGCGCGTGCGGATGCGCCTGGAAGTACAGCTCGCGACGGCGGAGATCGGTCACATGCGTGTAGAGCTCTGTCGTCGAGAGGTCGGCGTGGCCGAGCATCTCCTGCACGCTCCGCAGGTCGGCGCCCCCCTCGAGCAGATGGGTCGCAAACGAGTGGCGAAGCAGGTGAGGGTGGACACGCTCGGGATCGAGGCCCGCCTTGCCGGCGAGCCGCCGGAGAATCAGAAACGCCCCCGCGCGGGTCAGCGCGCCGCCCTGAGCGTTGAGGAACAACTCGGGGCGATGACGGCGGTCGAGGTGCGGCCGGCCACGGGAGATGTAGCGGCGAACGGCGTCGGCGGCCGGACGGCCGAGCGGGACGATCCGCTCCTTGCCGCCCTTGCCGAGACAGCGGACGAGCCGCTCGTCGAGGTCGACGCCGGTCTTCGCAAGCCCGACGGCCTCGCTGACGCGTAGCCCGGCGCCGTAGAGAAGCTCGACGAGGGCGTGGTCGCGGAGGGCGCGTGGCGTCGTCCCCGCTGCCGCCTCGATCAGACGCTCGGCCTCTCCCGGTGAGAGCGTCCGCGGCAGGCGTCGCGTCCGGCGGGGCAGGTCGAGCTCCGCTGCGGGGTTGTCCGATCGCTCACCGACGAGGACGAGGTGGCGGAAGAACGTCCGGGCGGCGGCGGCGCGGCGTGCGATCGTCGCAGCGGCGAGTCCTTCCGCACGCAGCTCCGCGACGTAGTGCTCGAGCTCCTCGGTCGTAACAGTGCCCGGCGGCCTGCCGAGCCAGGCCGCAAGCGCTACGAGGTCGCGGCGGTAGGCGTCGACCGTCCGTGGCGCTCGGCGCGCGGCGAGCAGTGCGAGGAAGGACTCGAGCTGTGGGTCCGAAGGCCGATCGGCCAATGCGCGGCTTCGGTTCGCCCTCGCAGGGGAATCGCCTGCTCCCCCGGCGCGGACACGGCACTCTTCCGGCGCAGACGGGTGACGAATTTGGCCGCAAGGCCGGACAGATCGGGCCGCGGTCAGGTTGACGTGGAGACGAACTGATGTGGGGGAGGTCAGCCCACCGACTCCGGTTTTATCCGCCCGTTGTCAGTGCCGTTTGCAGGGCGCGTCGCGTCTGTGGGCCGACAACCCCGTCGGCCGTGATCCCGCGCGAGCGCTGCAGCGCGCTCGTGGCTGCTTGCGTCGCCGGCCCGAAGACACCGTCGAGGGGAAGCTGCTTCTGGCTCGGGCGTGCGATCCGAAGCCAGGAGTTCAGCTGAGCCTGCCAATCTTTGACCGCGGCCCCGCGGGCGCCGAGCTTGAGCACCGGCCCCTGCGAGCTGCCGCTGCCGGCAGCACCGCGGAGTTGCTGCACGAGCGCGGCCATCGAGACCGGCGTCGCGAGCGCTGAGTCGCCAAGGAAATGCGACTCCGGAACAGGCGTCCCTCTTACCCCTTCCCTGGCGAGCTCCGCGAGCGTCGGGCCCCGAAAAAGGTCGTCCCAAACGAGGTCGCTTGTCAGCAGCCGTGCCGCCTGCGCCGCGAGGAGATTCGCCGATTTCGCCGATGAGGCGCCGGCGACCGCCGGCGGCAGCGCCTGGCGCAACCCCTGCAAGCCGCTGAGCCGAAGCTCGAGCGCCATCAGCGCGTGTTCATGCTCGGCGCGCAGTCTTGGTGGTGGAATCAGCCCCTGAGCACGCAGCAACTCTTGCTGCTGTTTCTGGACGAGGCTGCCAAGCCCAACCGCTAAGTCAGCCTGTCGGCTCCCGCCAGACGTGCTCAGTAAGTGCGCAAACGAGCGCCCGAGCTGCCCCGAGCCGGTCGCGATCGACGAGAGCTTCGCGAGGTAGCCTCGCTCGACTGCTTGAGCGCTTGTGCCCTGCGTCAGCCCGATCGGCAGCGCGACTGCCAGGATGAACAGGCAGACGACACCCGCTAGCCGTGGCAGCCGCCTCTCGTTGCGCGAAGGAGGCAGGCGGCGCCCCTGGCGCTGCACGACGACCGGCGTCGCCTCGCGCGTCTTCTCCTCGTCGAAAAAGTCGAAGTCCAGCTCATCCATTGCAGCCGGATTCACACCTCCTCTCCGTGAACGCGAACGGCAACACGCCGGGATCAGTTGAAACCATGATCGCACCGCCTTTCCGATCCTGCCCGATTGATCGATCATGAGGTGCACGAACGACTGGTCGGCACTCGGTGCGAGTCGGCCGACTGTAGGGATGTTCCGCCGTCGCGGCTAGGTCTCGGCCTTGCTCGCGCCCGAAACGAGGCTCCCCTCGACCGCGGTGCCGCACGCCGAACAGAACTGTGCGCTCTGCGCGAGCGGGCCGCCACAAGCTTGGCAGAACCGCGCCGCTCGCTCGCCCGCGCCAAATGACGGCTCCGGACTGCCGGTGGAGGCCGAGAGCGCTCGTTCCTCAGACCCCGCGGGAGCGCCGGAAATCGAATCCTTGAACTCGCGCATCCCACGTCCGAGCGAGCGACCCATCTCCGGCAACCGCTTCGGTCCGAACACGAGGAGAATGACCAAGACCAGAATCGCGATGTGCCAAGGCGAAAACAGGCCTGTATACATCGCAGCCAGTGTAGCGCCGCTCTCCGGCGATCCTGCTCGAACGGCGCGACGGCTACTCGCGGCCTGAGTGAGCGCTTCTAGCGCCGAACCGAGCTGGAGATCTTGAGAGTGTAGGACGCAGCTCTTGTCCGGGGCCCGAGGGCGAGCTCGAGGTAGCCATACGCGGCTCGCGCTCGCTGTGTGCTCAGGCTGAGGGTCTGTGTCTTGCTGGCGGCGTGCTGGCTCTTGGCGAGCAGGTCGCGCCGCCTGCTGAGGCCACGCTCGGACAGGCTGCTCGTCTTCGGCCCCCACAGTGCGAGCGTGATCGGGGCGGTCGCGTCCACGCTGATGGTCAGCCTGCCTCGGGCCGGCAGCCAGATTCGGTAGAGGTCGTGAGGATCCTTGATCGTCTCGATCCGTGCGGTCAGCGAGGTTCGCAGCAGACGCGAGGAGGTGACCGGTCGACTCCCGCCGACGCTGAGGCCGCCGGGTCGCACGTCGTAGATGTTGTCGTTCGGCTCATCGGGGAGCGCGGGCGGCGCCTGGGCGAGGAGTGCGGCCGGGAGGTCGAGCAGGCCGTAGCCGGTGTCCGGGTTCCACCCTTTCCGGCCAGCGGCCGCGCCGACTCCTCCATCACAGCCATGATTTGTGTGTTCGTGAGCGTCGGCCGCCGCGTCCAGACCCAGGTGATCGCGCCCGCCACGATAGGGGCCGCGAAGCTGGTTCCGCTTGCAGTCGTAAACCCGGACGGGTCGTACACGGTCGGGATCGCAACCCGGATGTCGACCCCAGGCGCAGCCAGATCAAGGGCGCGCGAGCGGCTGGAGAAGGAAGCGACCCGGTTCTGCTCGTCGGTCGCCGCCACCGTCAGCACGTGCGGCAACGAGGCGGGATAGGCGAGCGGACTACCCTCGGCGCGGGAGTTTCCAACTGCGGCGACGATGACCGAGCCGGCGGCGAAGGCCCGATCGACAGCCTGCTCGAGCAGCGGGCTGTATACGGAGAAGCCGCCGCTGATGTTGATCACCGACCGTCCGTGCCGGGCCGCTGTATCAAAGCCGCCGATCACGTCGGAGAGCGTCGCTGCGCCCATATCCCACTCTTGCAGGATCGCCTGCGGGTAGACGCCGACCACACCGTTCCCATCCCCGGCTGCGGCCGCTACCGAGCTGACCTCGGTTCCGTGGCCATCGTTGGGACCCTCGATCTTCTGCGGGTTCAGGAGAATGAGGTTCGGCCGGTTCGAGAACTCCGGGTGAGTGACATCGAGTCCGGTGTCGACCACCGTCAGCGGTACGCCGGGGCCCGGCGGCTGGACGGCGTCCGCCCCCACGTTGTGCAGCCACCACTCCTGCGGCGCAAGCGTGTTGCGCGCACTCGGTTCCGCGAAGCTCTCGATCGGCTGATCAGGCTCGGCGTCTGCGAGCAGGTGTGCTTGCCGGAGCGGCCGAAGAAGGCCCTGCGCGGTCGCGTTTGACAGGCGCCAGACGTGCAAGGAGGCTGAGATCAGCCGCCCTCCGTCCTTGTGAAGCAGCCGACGCTCCGCCGGGGTCACACCGGGCCGGAGTTGGAGCAGCACAGCCGCCGCCCTCGGCGAACGTACTCGCAACCAAGGACCCGCCGATGCTCCGCCCGCCGCAGACGCAGCCGCGAGAATCAAGAGCAGAAAAGAGAGGAGGAACCGGCGCAAGCGAGCTCAGAGCGGGAAGCAAAGAGTGTAGCCAGGTCGTGAATCGACGCGAGCCGTCAGGAGCGCGGATGCGCCCGGTCGTAGACGCGGCGGAGCCGCCGTCCGTCGACGTGTGAGTAGATCTGGGTGGTCGAGAGCGAGCTGTGGCCGAGCAGCTCCTGGATCGTGCGCAGGTCGGCGCCGCCCTCCAGCAGGTGCGTGGCGAAGGCATGACGGAGCCGGTGCGGATGCGGAAGCAGGCGCCTGAGCGTGCTCGTGTCGAGGCGGCGGCCGCGTGCCGAGAGGAAGAGCGCGGTCTCTGCATGCGCCACCAGCCTGGGTCTCGCCTCGTGCAGGTAGCGCGCGAGGTGATGTGCCGCCTCCTCGCCGAGCGGGACCGTGCGCTCTTTGTCGCCCTTGCCCCGCACACGCACGAGCTCCTGCTCGAAATCGACGTCGCCGAGATCGAGCCCGACCGCTTCGGCGCTGCGTAGCCCCGCCGAGTAGACGAGCTCGAGCAGCGCCCTGTTCCGCACCGCGAGCGCTCCCTCGCCCTCGAGCCTCTCGAGCGCGGTCTCAACCTCGTCTTGCTTGGGCGCGTCGGGTAGGCGTCGCGGCCGCCGCGGCGCAAGGGGCACGTCGGGCACACGCGCAGGGCCGAGCGTGAAACGCAGAAACGAGCGAACCGCTGCCAGCTTCCGGGAGATCGTCGTCGGCGCGAGCCGCCGGCGCGCCCGACCCAGCTCGCTCACGTAGGCGGCGAGGGCCGCGGCGTCGACGCGCTCGACGGTTGACCCCTGCGAGGCGAGCCAGGAGACGAACTCCTCCACGTCGACACGGTAGGCCCGGCGCGTCGCGTCGGAGAGCGAAGGGCTGCAGAGGAAGCGCTCGACCGTGTCCACGGCGATCCCTTCGCGCCGCGTCGGCGCGGCCCTCCCCCGAGCTTGCCGCGCGGAAGCAGTAAGCGTATGCTTACGGTAAGCAATGGCTTACGCGGACGCACTCCATGCGCTCGGCGACCCGACCCGGAGAACGATCTTCGAGCGCCTGCTCGAGCGGCCGCGAGCCGTGCACGAGCTCGCGGACGAGCTGCCGGTGACGCGCCCGGCGGTGTCACAGCACCTGCGGGTCCTGAAGGACGCAGGGCTGGTCACAGACCGCGCCGCCGGATCGAAGCGCCTGTACCGCGTCGATCCGCGCGGGCTCGAGGATCTGCACACCTACGTCGAGGGGTTCTGGCTCCAGGCGTTGAGCGAGTTCAAAGTGGCGGCCGAGAACGAGGAAGCGAGGGCGAAAGGATGATCACGCAGTCGACGATCGAGCCGGTTCGCCGAGTCGTGACAGTCAAGCGGACGCCCGAGGAGGCGTTCCGCCTCTTCACCGAGGAAATCGGGACGTGGTGGCCTGTCCAGGCGCACTCGGCGGGCGAGCCGAAGCCGGAGGCGGTGATGCTCGAGCCACGCGACGGCGGACTGATCTACGAGCGGCTCGCGGGCGGCGAGATTGCGGCATGGGGGCATGTGCTCGCCTGGGAGCCGCCGCACCGGCTCGTGCTCGAGTGGCAGCCGAACCCGAACGCCGCTGCGGCGACCGAGGTCGAGGTGCGCTTCACTGCGGAGGCGAACGGGACGCGGGTCGAGCTCGAGCATCGAGGCTGGGAGCGGCTCGGCGAGCGGGCCGCGCTCGCGCGGATGGAGTACGACCTGGGCTGGGACGGGGTCCTCGGTCGCTTCGCGGTGGCCGGAAACGAGAACGGGCCGGCGATCACCGCGCTCGTGCTCGGGATCGTCAGCCTCGTCGTCCCGTTCCTCGGCTTTCTCACTGCCCCGTTCGGCGTCGGCTTCGGCCTCGTCGGCATCCGCCGCGGCCGCCGAGGCGCCCGCCACGGTGCCCTCGCAACCGCGGGGCTGACGCTCAGCGTGGTCGGGCTCGCGCTCTGGCTCGTCCTGCTGCTCCTCGTCTTCGCGAGCAGCAGCTGGAGTGGCCACACGCCCAGGAGTGGCCACACGCCCTCGGTGCGGATCACTCCCCCGCAGACGACGCCGCAGCCCTAGCGGAGCTCGCCCGGTAGCAGCGAGAACATGGCGAAGTCGACGCGCCGGCCCTGCCGCGCGTTGTAGCGGCTCGAGCGCAGCACTCCCTCGCGCGTGAATCCGGCCTTCTCGGCCACGCGTTGCGACGGCACGTTCAGCTCGTCGGCGCGGAGCTGAAGGCGCGGCACGCCGTACTCGAACGCCCAGCGCGAGATGAGCCGAAGTGCACGGGTCGCGACGTCGCGGCCGCGCGCCTCACGCTTGACCCAGTAGCCGATCTCGTACGTGTTGCCCTCGAGCGCGCCCATGTGGCGCATGCCGATCGAGCCGAGCACCTCCCCGCTGCCGGGGTCGGTGACCGCGAAGGTGGCCGACTCACCACGCGCCCAGCCCTGCTTGCACTGGTCGACGTACCAGCGGGCGTGCTCCTCCTCGTAGGGCTGAGGGATCTGATCGAGCCACAGCGAGATCTCCTCTTCGCGGCACGCCTCGGTGATCGCGGGCACGTCCTCGTCCTGCCACGGGCGCAGCGTGACGATGCCGTCGCTGAGCCGCGGCTCTGGAGGAACGAGTGGTCGAAGGTCGCTAGCCGACAGCGGCGACGATCTCTTCCGAGAGGCTCGGGAAGTCCGCGAGGAACTCGACCCGGTCGGACTTGAACCGCTCGACGAGCAACTCGTACTCCTCGCGCCGGCCCTGCGACTCGTACAGCCGGCGGGGGTGGAGGACGTCTTCGTCCTTCGCGTCGATCCCGGGCACGTGCGTCGCGATGAGGTAGCCGAAGTCGCGATCGCGCTCCCATTCGATCGTGGCCTCGGCGATTCCCTTCACGATCGCGGACGAGTGCTTGATCCGAACCTTGCGGGAACGCTCGTCGGCCTCGGGCCCGCCGACCCGACCGGTGTTCATCAAGTAGACCTCGAGCGGGTGCTCCTCGAGCAGCTCGAGGAAGCGATTCCCCTGAAGATCGTGCGGCATCGGGAAGAACGGGTTCGTCCCGGGCACGCGCAGGAACCTGCCGGCCTCGTCCGCGCCACCCGCGCTCGTCCCTTGAGTCTCGCCCAGCATGAAGAAGGCCGCCGCCTGCGGGCCCTCCAGCTTGGCGACCGCCGGGATGATGTTCTCGTTCCGGTTGAGGATGAGCAGGAAATGCGCCTCGGCGATCTCCTCCGTGGCGGCCGACTCGATCACGCGGAAGGGGAACGTCGCTCGGCCGTTCTGCGTGTATGTCGTGTCGTAAAAGTCGACCTCGTCGCAGTGCTGTGAGACGTTCTCGAGGTAAGACTCGGGCTGGGTGACCGCACCGTAGATGGTCGGCTCGTCGTCGGGGTTGAGCCCGAAGGTTTTTGCGAAGCAGCCGTTCTCGGTCGCGTAGACGTGGCCGTTCGGCATCCAGGCGACGAAGTCGTCCTGTACCGGCACTGAGCCGTTCTGGCGCGTGAAGGTGGTCGTCGTCTTCCCCGTGCCCGAGAGGCCGACGATCAGTCCTACGCGCTTGCCCTGTGGGGTCGGGATGATCTTGCAGCCTGCGTGCAGCGCCAAGCCCCCGCGGTCGTAGACGAGCTTGTTCCACATGCGCAAGCCACCCTTCTTCGACTCGCCGAAATAGTCCGAGTTGAAGACGCGCGTGACGCCCTGCTCGAGATCGACGGCTATCAGGCGGTCGTCAGGGAAACCCTCAGCTTTCAGGTTCGGCGTGTAGATGACGGTCAGCTCGGGCTCGGCGGCGGCGTCGTCGGCGTCGAAGTAGAGCTGGCGCTGCATCCCGGCGATGTTCCCATTGGCAGCCTCGATGTAGAGGCGCGCCGGCGTTCTGAAGTCCACGTCGTTGCCGATGTAGCCGTCGACCCGGACCATCTCCTGCTCAGCGATGAACTCGTCCTGGATCGCGGCCCAGCGCTCGTACTCCTCGCTCGGGATCGCCTGGTTCTGCCCATCGGGCTCGTCCGTGACGATGTAGGTCGAGCGCTTCGAACGGGAGACGACCTCCGTCTGCACGTTCAGGTTGCCGAAGCGCGTCCACTGCGCGTTCGGCATCTTCGCCGTCAGCTCCTTGAGCTCCTCGGCCGTCGGGTTGTCGATCACCCGAGCGGCTTTGGGCAGGCGGAAGACGGTCTTCGCCACGCGTCTTGCTCCTTCGTCGCTTGCCGGGCCGAGCGATCTTACCGGGCAAATGCAGGGACGAAGCGACCCGGGATCGCTGCTCCTGTTACGAGCGCCGTCCCCATGCCGTTTGTGTAGCGTCCGAGGCTGGTGGAAGCGAAGCACGACGTGCTCATCGTCGGTGCCGGCTGCGCAGGCATGCGCGCCGCGATCGAGGCATTCGACGCCGGCGCGGACGTCGCGCTGATCTCGAAGATCCACCCTGTTCGCAGCCATTCCGGGGCGGCGGAGGGCGGCATCAACGCGGCGCTCGGCAACGCCTCCGAGGACAGCCCGGAGCTACACGCCTTCGACACCGTCAAGGGCTCCGACTACCTCGGCGACCAGGACGCGATCCAGATCCTCTGCGACGAGGCGCCAGGCGACGTCTACCAGCTCGAGCACTGGGGCGCGGTCTTCTCTCGCACCGAGGACGGCCGGATCGCGCAGCGGCCGTTCGGCGCAGCAGGAGAGCCGCGCACTGCGTACGCGGCAGACATCACCGGGCACGTCCTCGTCCACGTGCTCTACGAGCAGGTGATGAAGCGCGACATCCAGACCTACGAGGAGTTCTTCGCCTGGAAGCTCGTCGTCGACGACGACCGCTGCCAGGGAGTGATCGCGTGGGATCTGATCAACGGCGGGTTGAGGTCGATCGGGGCGAAGACAGTGATCCTCTGTACGGGCGGCGCCGGCCGCCTCTACACGGGCACCACGAACGCCTACTCGTGCACAGGCGACGGGATGACGATGGCGCTCCGCACGGGCGTCCCGCTGAAGGACATGGAGATGATGCAGTTTCATCCGACGACGCTCGCGCCGACGGGGGTGCTGATCACCGAGGGCACCCGGGGCGAGGGCGCCTACCTCCTCAACTCCGAGGGCGAACGCTTCCTCGAGCGCTATGCGCCGAACGCGATGGAGCTTGCCTCCCGCGACGTCATCTCCCGTGCCGAGCAGACCGAGATCGACGAGGGCCGCGGCGTCGACGGAAACGTGCTGCTAGACATGCGCCACCTCGGTGCCGAGAAGATCATCGAGCGGCTGCACGGGACGCGGGAGCTCTCGATGGTGTTCGCGGGCGTGGATCCCATCTACGAGCCGATCCCTGTGCGCCCGGGCGCCCACTACCACATGGGCGGCGTCGACACCGACGCCTGGGGGCAGACCTCGCTCGAGGGCCTCTACGCGGCGGGCGAGTGCGCCTGCGTCTCCGTGCACGGCGCGAACCGCCTCGGCGGCAACGCGCTGATGGAGACGATCACCTACGGGAAGCGTGCAGGACGCCACGCTGCCGACTGGGCGCTCTCGCACACGACGGTCACGGTGCCGGAGTCGGTCGAGATCGACTCTGAGCGCGAGCTCCGGCAGCTGCTCGGCCGGAGCGAGGGCGAACGTCCGTGGCGGATCCGTAATGAGCTGGCCGAGACGATGCACGAAAACTTCGGCGTCTTCCGGCGCGAGGACGAGATGGAGCACCAGGGCGAGATCGTGGCGGCACTGCGCGAGCGCTACGAGCGGATCGTCGTCGAGGACAAGGGCGACGTCTTCAACAACGACCTGACGCAGGCGCTCGAGCTCGGCTTTCTACTCGAGCTCGCGGACTGCATGATCGTCAGCGGCCTTGCCCGCAAGGAGAGCCGCGGCGCGCATGCGCGCCCGTACGACTTTCCCGACCGCGACGACGAGAATTACCTTCGGCACACACTCGTCACGTGGCGTGACGGCCGGCCGGAGCTCGACTGGAGGCCGGTGACGATCACGAAGTGGCAGCCGATGGAGCGGACGTACTGATGCGCCGCGTGCTCCTCGCCGTGCTCCTGCCTTTGGCCTCCCTGGCGCTCGTCGCCTGCGGGGGCGGCGGCGGGCAGAGCAGTGCCAAGGCCCAGGGGGCGGTCACGCTCGCTGCGCGCACGACAGCCGGCGGTCAGAGCTACCACATCTCGACGCAGACGACGTTGCACATCCCCCAATTGAAGAGCCCGGTGAGCTTGAGTGGCGAGGGCGTGTTCGACCCGAGAAGGAACCGCGGCCGGCTCGAGATCGACCTCAGGAATCTCACGGCCGTGCTGGGCCAGCCGGTCGGAACGGCCCAGATGGAGCTCGAGGGCAATGTCGTCTACATGCGGATCCCGTTCCTGAGCGCATCGCTGCCGGGGCTGAGGCCCTGGCTCAAGGTCGACCTCGCGCGCGCCGGCCACACACGTGGAATCGACCTCTCCTCGTTCCTGCAGCTCGGCCAAGGCGCCGATCCGAATCAAGTGCTCGAGTACCTGCGTGCGGCGGGGCACGTGATGAAGATCGGCAGCGAGAAAGTCCGGGGCGTCGAGACGACCCACTACCGCGGCACGATCGACCTCGAGCGGGTGCCCTCGTTGGCGCCGGCGGCGCAGCGCGCGCAGCTGCGGGCGTCGATCCGCCGGCTCGAGCAGACGACCGGCAGGCGGGCGATCCCGATCGGAGTCTGGGTCGACGCGCAGAATCGGGTCCGACGGCTTCGCTACCAGGACCTGCTGACCCTGCAGCAGGAGCGTGTCGAGCTCAACCTCCAGAGCGACCTCTACGACTTCGGCACGCCTGTAGTGGTGCCGCTTCCGGCGCCGGGCGACGTCACCGACCTCACGAAGGGATCCTGATGGACGTCGCCCTCAAGATCTGGCGGTACGACCCGGAGTCGGGGGAGCGGGAGCTTCGGCGATACGAGGTGGACGCACCCGAATGGGCCTGCCTGCTCGACGTGCTCGACATCGTCAAGGACCAGGTCGACGGCTCGCTGGCCTACCGCAAGAGCTGCCGGATGATGATCTGCGGCTCGTGCGGGATGCGGATGGACGGGCGCGCCGTGCTCGCCTGCAAGGAGCGGATGAAGCCGATCGTCGAGCGCGGACACGAGCCGGTGATCTCCCCGATGGGGAACCTGCCCGTGGTCAAGGACCTCGTCATCGACCAGACGCCCTTCTGGAACAAGGTCCGCGCGATGAAGCCATGGCTGAAGCCGGGCTACGACGAAGTCGACGAGAAGGAGCGGATCGTCTCGCAGCAGCAGATGAACGTGATCCACAAGGAGTCGCTCTGCATCATGTGCGGCTGCTGCGTCTCCGAATGCAACTCGATGGAGTCCGACCCCGAGTTTCTCGGGCCGGCAGCGCTCGCGAAGGGGTTCCGCTTCGTCGGCGACGCGCGCGACGAGGCCGCTGTCGAGCGGCTCGAGCTCTACAACTCCGAGCACGGGATCTGGGACTGCACCCGCTGCTACTTCTGCAACGAACGCTGCCCGAAGGGCGTCGACCCGCGCGACGCGATCGCCAAGCTCGGCGCGGAGTCGATCAAGGAGGGGATCGACCGCGACCTGGGCGCCAAGCACGCCAAGTGGTTCGTGCACTCCGCGAAGACGACGGGCTGGCTGCGCGAGACGGAGCTCGTACCGAAGACGCAGGGAATCGTCTCGTCGATCAAGCAGACGAAGTTCGCGATCGAGCTCGCCCGCCACGGCAAGGTTCCGCCGCCCGTCCCGCCGCACGTGGCCAAGGACGTCAAGGAGGCCAGGCTGCTCTACAACCTTGTCAAGACGCAGGGACGGGACGGTGCGCTCGGGATCGTCCAGGGCGAGCGAGCGCTCGCCCGGATCGAGCACGCCGCCGCAGACAGGGCGCAGCTCGACGCGCACGAAGTCGTTCCCGGCGTCCAGCCACCCCCGGCGTAGGGTTGACGTGAAGGTCGCCTACTACAAAGGCTGCCTCGCGTCGCTCTCGGCCAAGGAGCTCGCGACGTCGACCGAGGCGCTCGCGCCTCAGCTCGGACTCGAGCTCGAGGAGCTCGAGTCGGTCACGTGCTGCGGCGCCGGTGACATCCACGAGGCGGAGCCGGACTACTACCTCCACCTGAACGCGCGGATCCTCGCCTACGCGGAGGCGACGGGGGCCGACACGCTGATGACGATCTGCAACGTCTGCACGCTCAACCTGCGGCAGGCGAACTGGCAGCTGAAGAACGACGATGCGCTGCGCGAGCGCGTGAGCGACAACCTGCGCGCAGTCGGGGTGCCGCCGTACTCGGGTAGCGTCGAGGTCAAGCATCTGCTCTGGCTGATCGCTGAGGGGGACGGCTACGAGCGGCTGAAGCAGGTCGCGCACAGGGGACTGAAGGGGCTGAAGATCGCACCCTTCTACGGTTGCCAGATCCTGCGCCCGTCGAAGCTCCTCGGTTTCGAGGATCCCGATCGCCCGTGGTCGCTCGAAGCGATCATCCAGGCGTGCGGCGGCGAGCCGATCGACTACCCGGCAAAGATCAAATGCTGTGGGTTCCCGATCATCCAGGCCCGCGAAGACGTCGCGCTGGGCGAGCTCCTCCAGCCGATCGAGCAGGCGGTGGATGCCGGCGCAGACGCGATGGTGACCCCGTGCCCCCTCTGCCATCTCTCGCTCGACGCCTGGCAGTCGAAGCTGCGGGCGTCGACCGGCAAGGAGTTCCGGATGCCGATCCTCCACCTCTCCCAGCTGATCGGTGTCGCGGCCGGGCTCGAGGAGTCCGAGCTCAAGTTCAAGCGGCACGTAGTCTCGGTCGAGCCGGTGCTCGAGAAGCTCGAGGCATAGCCGGGCACCTCGCAAGTTTCCGGCAGGGCTCCCGTCTTGATCTTACGGAGGGGCAGTTTCCGGCGCGGTGTACCCACCGGGTCGCCGCGCCGGAGCATTCTCGAGCCGTGAGCCCAGGTCGCGAAGCGTCTCGAGAATGAGGTCGACGTCGGCGGCGGTCGTGCGCCAGTTGACGAAGGCCGGGCGAAACGCGACGTGGCCCGCCCAGCGCGTCGTCCCGACGTAGACGCGGCCGTCGGTCAGCACGGCTTCGCCGACGCGCTGGTTCAAGGCGTCGAGCTCCGACTCCGCCACGCCCTCGGGGCAGTAGCGGAAGCAGACGACGTTCAGCGGCACCGGCGCGAGCAGCTCGAAGTCATCCGACTCCTCGATCTGGCCGACGAGCCGAGCGGCGTTGTCGAGGCAGCGCTCGACGATCGCCCGATACCCGCTTCGTCCGTACGCGGCGAGCGTCGCCCAGACGGCGAGAGAGCGGGCGCGGCGTGAGAGCTCGGGCCCTAGGAAACCGAAGATCGGCCGGTCCTCCGTCATGTCCGGCAGGTAGTCGGCTCCGGCCGCGAAAGCCCGCGAGAGGAGGTCACCGTCGCGAACGAAGGCGAAGCCGCAGTCGAAGGGGACGTTCAACCACTTGTGTCCGTCCGAGATGACCGAGTGGGCACGCTCGACGCCTGCGGTCAAGTCCGCCGCCCGCGGCGAGACCCGGGCAAAGAGGCCGAACGCGCCGTCGACGTGGAGCCAGGCTCCGTGCTCCTCGGCGAGGTCGGCAACCGCGTCGATCGGGTCGAAGAGCCCCGTGTTCACCTCGCCGGCGTTGCCGACGATGATCGCCGGTCCGACCGATCGCAACTTGCGCTCGAGCGCAGCCGTGTCCATCGCGCCGGTCGCGTCGGAGCAGGTCGTCACCTGCTCGCGCCCGATGCCGAGCATCGCGAGCGCCTTCAGGCCGGTCACGTGAATGAAGCCGCTCGTCAGCACCGGTACCGGCGGCAGGCCGGCAAGTCCGCGGGCGGAGACGTCGACCCCGTGCCGTTCTCCCCACCACTGTCGCGCCGCCGCGAGGCCGGTGAAGTTGGCCATCTGGCCGCCGGTGACGAGCACCCCGCTCCAGTCGAGCGGCAGCCCGAAGAGCTCGCGCAGCCAGCCGAGCGCGACGAGCTCGAGCCGTGTCGCAAGCGGGCTTGCGTCCCAGCCGCCGGCGTTCTGGTCGATCAGGGACGCGAACCAGTCCGCACCCATGGCCGCCGGTGTCGCGCCGCCCATCACCCAGTGGAAGAAGCGCGGGCCCGACGAGCGAACGTGCGCGGGTAGCCCGTTCTCGATCAGCTCTTCGAGAGCTGGAAGCGTGCCCGAGCCGTCCTCCGGAAGCGCGCCTCCGAATGTCTCCGCCGCCTTGTTCGAGCCCGCGAGCCGGACCGGGCCGTCCGGCAGCGACGCCAGGTACGCGTCCGCCGCGGCCGCGACCCTCTCGAGCGCCGCCAGGCTGTCGGCGGGGTTCGAGAGGGGGTCGGCCACGAGGCCGACTCTACCCTTCGGCAGGTGAAGCTCCTCCCGGTGGTCGGCGCAACCGCCGCCGCAGGTCTCGCCTGGGGTTACTTCGAGGCCGGCTGGGTGCGTCTCGAGACGGTCGATTGCCCGATCGACGACCTTCCCGAGGAGCTGCGCGGGCTCCGGATCGCGCATCTCTCCGACTTCCACTTGGGCTACCCGTCGCGTGGCGCGCGCGCAGTCGAGCATGCGGTCGAATGGACGGCGGCGCGCTCGCCGGAGCTCGTACTCGTCACGGGCGATCTCCTCGCGCGCCGGAGCGGCGAGCCGCTGCTCCGTGAGCTGCTCGGCCGAATCCCAAATTGCTACGCGGTGCTCGGAAACCACGACTACGGCATCTCGCGCGACCCGTTCACCGAGCTAAGCGCCGTGTACGACCTCGGGCCGGCAACGCTGCTCGCGGACGAGGCGCGGACTGTCGAGCTGCGCGGGCTGCGAGTGCAGGTCGTCGGCGTCGATCCGCGCTCTTACCGGCGCGGCAATGCGCGGCCCGCGCGGCTCGCCGATCCGGACGCCCACCTCCGCATCCTGCTCTGCCACTTCCCGAACGTGATCGAGAAGATCGAGCCCGGCGTCTTCGACCTCGTGCTCGCCGGCCACCTCCACGCCGGCCAGATCGTGATGCCATGGCCCGGCGGGCGCATTCCACTCGCGCATCCGCGCTGGCGGCACGTCCACGGCCTCTACCGGCACCCCGCCGGGATGCTCCACGTCTCCGCCGGCCTCGGCACCACGTTCGTCCCGTTCCGCTTCCTCGCGCGTCCGGAGGCCACCGAGCTCGTCCTCTCTACTTGAGTTTCAAGGGATTCGCGCGCCTACACTGGGCTCCATGGAAGGCCGCGCCTCGATCTCGACGGACGTTCTCGCGCGGTACGCGGCCGACGCTGCGCGGGAGGTCGAGGGCGTCCGCGGCCTCGTCGAGAGCCGCCTGCCGCGCCATCACGGCGTGCGGGTGACAAGCGAGGACGGGGTCGGCCGGGCTCGCGTGGAGTTGCATCTCGTACTCGCCTGGGGCGCGTCCGCGCCGGAGGTCGGCCGGGCCGTCCAGCGTCGCGTCGGCGAGTACCTCGAGCGTATGACCGGCGCCCGCCCCGATGCAGTCGACGTCGTCGTCGACGAGATCGGGCCGCCGTCGTGAGGACGCGCGTCGCCGGTCTGACCGGCGCCACGCTTCAGACGGTGCCGACCGTCTGCCACGAGTGCGTCTGGTGGCAGAGCCGCGGCCGGCGCGGCGCCGACAAGCGCCGCTGGATCGAGAAGGCCGAGGAGGACTGGGGCGCCTGGGGCGCCGTCTACTACGACGACGACGGCCACGTGATCGGCTCGATGCAGTACGGGCCTGCCTCGCTCTTTCCGCGTGCAGGCGAGCTCCCGGCCGGGCCGCCCTCCGACGACGCCGTCCTCGTCACGTGCGCCTATCTCGTCGATGCTGCGAGCCCGTGGGTGATGCAGTCGCTCTTCCTTGCGGCGATCGGCGACGCGAAGGACAAGGGAGCCAAGGCCGTGGAGGCGTTCGCCTACCGCTACCCGGAGGGTGAGACGAACTACGAGCGCTTCCTCGTCCACCGGACGATTTTCCCTCGCGACTTCCTCAGCGATTTCGGCTTCCTGACCGTGCGCGCCTTCGGGCGCGTCGAGCTTGCCCGCCTCGAGCTCGGCGGTCTGCAGCCGGTGGTGGAGGGTCGCCGGGCCAAGGTGCTGCGAGTCGTGCGCGAGGCGTTCTCGCCCGCGCCCGCGCCGGTGCCCCCGGCGAGCTAGATCCGCCGGCGGCGAATGAGACGCCAGCCGGTGGAGACCGCGCTCGGCGTCGTGACGACGAGCTTTACGGGCCATCCGGTCGCTTCCTCGAGCCGCTGCCGGAGACCCGGCATGAGCGGATCGGCAACGGCGACGACGAGAGCCTCGTCGGTGAACCGGAGTGGGATCGCACGCAAGCGGTCGCTCAGCTCCATGTCGAGGAGGGCTGCCGCGGAGGGGTCTGCAGAGACGGCCGCCACATCGACGAACTCGAGCCCCTCCTGCGCCGCGAGCACGCGCGCCAGCTCGTCTTCGAAGACGTAGCCGAGCCGGACGAGGGTCTCGCCGAGCAGCTCGCCGGTGCGGGCGCGCTCCTCCAGCGCCTGGTCGAGCTGGTCGTGCTTGACAAGACCCCGCTCGAGCAGGATCGAGCCGAGGTGTGGGCGCACCTCGCCATCGAAGAAGGAGTGGTCCAGGCGCGCAGGAGGCATAGCCGTGTTATCGACCCGCGCTCCGACGCGCTTAAGCGGTACTACGGAATACGAAGGATCAGCTGAAGCCCGCGCTCCGAGCCTGGCCACAGCTCCTCGATCACGCCCGGTCCCGCCAGCTTGACGACATAGCAGAGCGCCAGGGCGATGACGAAGGCATCGTCGAGCTGGCCGAGGACGGGGATGAAGTCGGGGATCAGGTCGAAAGGGAGCGCGAGGTAGGGGAGCACCAGCCAGAGAGCGACCTTCCCGCGCCGCGGTACGCGACGATCGCCGAGCAGCCGCTTGCAGAGGACGGCGCAGTCCGGCAGGAACGCCGCCAGCTCGCGGGCGCGACTCAGACCGGGACGCGCTCGAGCAGGAGCTCTGCGATCTGGATCGCGTTGAGCGCGGCGCCCTTGCGCAGGTTGTCGCCGGCGACGAGCAGCGAGAGGCCCTTTTCGACCGTCGGGTCACGGCGGATCCGGCCCACGAGCACGTCGTCGATTCCTGCCGCCTGCGCGGGGCTCGGGAAGTCGACCACCTTCACGCCGGCGGCCTCCGCGAGCAGCTCGCGAGCGCTCTCCGGGGGAAGCTCCTCCTCCGTCTCTACCCAGACTGCTTCGAGATGGCCGACGAGGACGGGTACCCGGACGCACGTCGCCTGAAGCGGCAGTTCCGGCAACTCGAGAATCTTGCGCGTCTCCTCGCGCAACTTGACCTCCTCGTCGAACTCCTCGCCGTCGAAGTCCCAGTCCATGCGCAGGTCGTGGTCGTCCGGCGACTCGTTCCGCAGCCGCTCCATTGCCTCCTTGCCGGCGCCTGACGCCGACTGGTAGGTGGCGACGCGCACGCGCGTGAGCCCAGCGGCGTCGTACAGCGGTTTCAGCGCGCAGACGAGCTCGATCGTCGAGCAGTTCGGCACTGCGACGATCCCCCGATGCTCCGCCGCGCGGGCGCCGTTCACCTCGGGCACGACGAGCGGTACGTGCTCCTCCATCCGGAACGCCGACGACTTGTCGATCGCAACCGCGCCTCCGCGGACCGCGTGCGGCACGAGCTCGCTGCTCTCGGCAGCGCCGACGGCGAAGAAGCAGAGGTCGAGATCGCCGGCCCCGAGCGCCTCGGCCGTTGCCTCCTCGACGCGCCTGCCGTCGAGCTTCTCGCCTGCCGAGCGCGCCGAGGCGAAGTAGCGGACGCTCGGCCGGTCTCGGAGCAGTTTGCGCAACACGGCACCGACCGCTCCGGTCGCGCCGACCACTCCAAGCCGCGTCTCAGTCAACGTTCGCCGTCGCGAGCTCGAAGGCCTCGTGCAGGGCCTGTACTGCACGGTCCACGTCCTCGCTACGCACGTGACACGCGATCTTGATCGGAGAGGTGCTCACGACCGCCGGGTGAATTCCCTCCGCCTCGAGAGCGGCGAACGCCTTCGCGGCGACGCCGGGGTGGCTCTTCATTCCCGCTCCGACGAGGCTCACCTTCCCGAGGCCCTCTCGCACGGTCCAAGTGACGCCGAGCCCGTCGAGCGCGCGCTCGACGTCGGCCCGGTCCTCCGGCGGCGCGGAGAAGACGATCCGGTCGTCTCCGGTCTGGAGGATCGTGTCGACGTTCACAGCTGCCTCCGCGAGCGCGCCGAACAGGCGCGCCGCCGTCACTCCCTCGACGTCGTAGACCGTCTCCTCGCGCTGGTGCACGACCCCGGAGATGAGCGCCTTCTCGAGCATCTCGTCCTCCTCGCGGATCCAGGTCCCGTCGCGCTCGCCGAAGGTCGAGCGGATGTGCAGCTTCACATTGTGGCTGCGCGCGACCTCGATCGCGCGCGTCGCCATCACGCGCGCGCCGGACGACGCCAGCTCGAGCATCTCTTCGTAGCTGAGCGCCCGCAGCTTGCGCGCGGTCGGGACGACCCGCGGGTCGGCCGTGTAGACGCCCTCGACGTCCGTATAGATCTCGCAGGAATCGGCGCCCAGTGCCGCTGCGAGCGCGACGGCCGTCGTGTCCGAGCCGCCGCGGCCGAGGGTCGTGATCTCCTGCTCGGTCGAGACGCCCTGGAAGCCCGCGACGAGGACGATCCGGTTCGCGTCGAGCGCCTCGTGTATGCGGCGGGCGCGGACGTCGACGATCTTCGCCTTGCCGTGGACGGTGTCGGTGACGATCCCGGCCTGCGAGCCGGTGAACGAGATCGCCTCGCGGCCGAGATCGTGAATCGCCATCGCGGCCAGGGCGCAGGAGACTCGCTCGCCGACCGAGATAAGCATGTCGATCTCGCGCGCCTTCGGCCGCGGCGAGACCTCGTGCGCCAGCCGCAGCAGGTCGTCGGTCGTGTGGCCCATCGCCGAGAGGACGGCGACGACGCGGTTCCCCGCTTCGGAAGCCGCCACGAGCCGGCCGGCGACCTCCTTGATCTTGGCGGGGTCGGCAACGGATGTGCCGCCGAACTTCATAACCACCGTCCCGATCCTGGGCTCTGCGCCCTCGACCGCCGGGACGGCCTCGTAGTCGGTCGTGGCCACGACCAAAGTCTAGGCGCGGCGGATTACGCGCTTGTTGAGCCGAGTTAAGAGTCGAAGGCGCCGGATGCAGCCGGCTACATCTCGCGGCGGCCGGCGAGCGCGCGTCCGAGCGTGACCTCGTCGGCGTACTCGAGGTCGCCGCCGACGGGCAGGCCGCTTGCCAGCCGCGTCACGCGCACCCGGCCCCGGAGACGGTCGGCTAGATATGCGGCAGTCGCCTCGCCGGTCATGTTCGGATTCGTCGCGAGCACGACCTCCTCGATTCCGTCGCGCTCGACACGACGCATTAGCTCGTCGATTCGCAGGTGCTCGGGCTCGATCCCGTCGAGCGGCGAGAGCGAGCCGCCTAGGACGTGATAGAGACCGCGGTACTCGTGCGTGCGCTCGAGCGAGATCAGGTCGACCGGCTGTTCGACGACACACACGACCGATCGATCCCGGCGCGCGTCCTCGCAGATCGCGCACAGGTCGCTTTCGGTCAGGTTTCCGCACTCGCGACAGAAGCGAACGCGCTCCTTCACGTCGTCGATCGCCGCAGCGAGGGCGTGCGCCTCGTCCTTCGTCGCGCGGAGGATGTGGAAGGCGAGCCGCTGCGCCGTGCGCGCCCCGACGCCGGGCAGGCGCGACAGCTGCGCGACGAGGTTGTCCACAGAGGGCGAGACCACGCCGCAATTGTGCCCGCGCGCAGCGGCTAGAGACCGGGCAGGCCAAGCCCGCGGAGGCCGCCCATTGCGCCGCCGAGCTTCGACTCGACGAGGTTCTGCGCGGCGCGGAGGGCCTCGTTCACGGCCGCCAGCACCATGTCGGCAAGCAGTTCCGGGTCATCCGAGTCGATCGCCTCGGGCGAGATCCTGATCTCGGTGATCTCCAGCGCACCCGTCGCCTTGACCGTGACCATGCCGCCGCCAGCGGACGCCTCGACGATCTCGTCGGCGAGTTCCGCCTGCGCCTTCGCCATCTGCTCCTGCATCTGCTGCGCCTGCTGGAGCAGCTTCTCGAAGTCCATCGCCACGGTGGGGCGAGATTAGCTCAGGGCAGCCGCTGGCGGATCCGGTGGCCGAACCGGCGCCAGACGACGACAGCGATGAGGACGAGGACCACATCCGCCACCGCCGCGAGCAGCACCGCCCCTATGGCTCAGATGTTGCCTGGTTCGTCGACCTCCCGTGCGTCGAAAGTGTCCTTGATCAACGAGACGAGCTCCTCTTCCGACGTGGGCTGTTCCTCCTCGGCCGCCTCACCCTCGCCGCCGTTCTCGCCGAGCTCGAACGCGAGCGAGAGACGCCGGCCTGTCACCTCGTAGAGCGCGTCGGCGAGCAGCGTCGCATTCTTCGGCTCCTCGGCGAGCTGGCGGTGGAACGCGGCACTGCGCGGGAACTCGACGACGAGCGTGTCGCCGGCCAGCCCGGCCGGATGGGCCTCACGCAGGACCGAGGCCGTCGGGATCGAGCGCTCCTCGACGGCCGGCAGCACCGCTCGCTGCCACGCCTCCTGGAGTTGGGAGAGGTCGAAATCCGGCGGCTCGGCGGGCCGTGTCTCGCCCGGACCCGTCTCGGGACCTGGTCCGGGGTCACTGCTCCGCTGGACAGGGCCGCGATGCTGTTCGAGCAGATCGAGTCGGTACGCCACCGATTCGCGGGAGAGGTCGGCCGCCGCTCTCGTCACCTTCACGAGCGCGAGCTCGAGCGGCAGGCGTGGGTCGCCGCCCTGGCGCATGTCGTCGAGCGCGACAGCGAGCAGGTCGCACAGGCGCAGCACGGTCGGCTCGGGCAGCTGATTCGCCTGCTCGCGTAGGCGCTCTCGTGTCTCGTCAGTGACCGGCAGGGATTCGGGCACCACGCCCATGTGCTGCACGAGCAGGAGGTGGCGGAGATGCTCGAGCAGGTCCGTGACCAGTCGGCCGATGTCCTGTCCCTGCTCGGCGAGCTCCTCGAGGAAGGTGAGGGCGCCGGCCGTGTCCCGGTCGACTACGAAGTCGCAGAGGCGAAAGAGCGCCTCCTCTTCGACCGCGCCGACGAGCTGAAGCACGTCCTGAACGGTGATCTTGCCGCTCGTCGCCGCGGTGAGCTGATCGAGGGTAGAGATCCCGTCGCGGTAGGAGCCGCGGGCCGAGCGGGCGATCAGCGAGAGCGCGGCGTCAGGCGCCTCGATCCCTTCGCCGTCCGCGACGCGGCGCAGGAGCCTGACGAGCTCCGTCAGCCGCGGCCGAGCGAAGACGAAGGTCTGGCAGCGCGACCGGACGGTCGGGAGCATCTTCCCGAGGTCGGTCGTGCAGAAGACGAAGACGAGGTGGGGAGGTGGCTCCTCGATCAGCTTCAGCAGTGCGTTGAAGGCGGCGTCCGTGAGCTGGTGCGCCTCGTCGAGGATGTAGACCTTGTAGCGGCCTTCGACGGGCTGGAGCACGACGCGCTCGCGGATCTCGCGGATGTCGTCGATGCCGCGTTGGGAGGCGGCGTCCATCTCGATCACGTCGAGCGAGGTGCCGGCGGCGATCGCGCGGCAGGCGTGGCAGCTGTTGTCCGGATTCGCCGTGGGGCCCTGGGCGCAGTTGAGCGCCTTCGCGAGAATCCGTGCGAGCGAAGTCTTGCCGGTGCCGCGCGGCCCGGCGAAGAGGTAGGCCTGCCGCACGCGGCCTGCATCGATTGCGTTTTTGAGCGTTCGGACCACCGGGTCCTGACCGACCACCTCGTCGAAGTCCTGGGGCCGGTACTTCCTGTAGAGCGCGGTCACTAGTGCCCTTTCCGGTAATGGTCTCGCGTTTCTGGCGAGTGACCGGGGTCGTCAGGCAAGGACGCAGGGAGCGTCGATATGCGGACATATCGGCGCGACCGAGGACGCCGCCTGGCGGCGTCGGGCACCGCCAGAAGCGCCCTGACTATTGCTGGAAGGGGCACTCAACGATCCTAGCCGAGCAGCCGGTTGAGCTCGTCGCCCGGAATCCGGCCTTCGAGGAACGAGAGAGTGCCGTCTTCGAGCAGCTCCCGCGCGGCGCGATCCGCTGTCCCGAGCGCCGCCTGCGCGATGCCCGAGCCGACGCTGACGCGGCGGACGCCGAGCCGCTCGAGCTCGGCGACAGTAGGACTTCCAGAGGTGGCCAGGATGTTGACCGGACCGTCGATCTCCTCGACGAGGCGGCGGATCAGCTCGGCGTCGGAGACGCCGATCGGGAAGACGCAGTCGGCACCCGCCGCGAGATACGCCCCCGCTCGGGCGACCGCGTCGTCGAAGCGGTCCCACCGCCTGCCCGCGTGGCGGAGGAAGACGTCGATGCGGGCGTTGAGCACGAGGCGGTCGGCGACCGCCTCCCGGACGGCTCGGAGCCGCTCGACCTGCTCTGCCGGATCGCCGGCACCGTCCTCGAGATTGAGGCCCGCCGCGCCTGCCGCGACCGCCGCCTCCGCGGTCGCCACCGGATCGCCGTAGCCGGCCTCGAGATCCGCCGTCACGGGAACGGAGACGACTCGAACGATGCGCGAGACGGCCGCAAGCATCTCCTCCGGCGGCGCTTGCTCGCCGTCCGCGTAGCCGAGCGCCCAAGCGACCGCGCCACTCGATGTCGCAATCGCCCGTGCGCCCGCCTTTTCGAAGAGCGCGGCGCTCACGGCATCCCAAGCGTTCGGAAGCACGAGAAGACGCGGTCCCCGATGAAGCTCCCGCAACCTCTGAACCCTGTCCACCTGCGTATCGTCGCCGATGCGGCTTTGCCGGCGTCGGCTCGCGACCGTTGCCGGCAACGCCTACCCGTTCGAAGTCGTCATGCCTTCGGCGGAGCCGAAGCCGGACTTCGAACGGGAGACCGCGGCACCTGGGAGGGAGTCCTTAGCGCTGCTTCCTTCCGGATCTGACGCGGTTCGAACGCTCCCAGTGCCGCGGGCGAGACGATTGTAGTCAGGCTGAATCAGCCGGTCAGTGACAGAAGCCGGTGCCGCTGTCCGTGAACGTCGAGCCGGCTATGGGAACGAACCGCCAGTCATAGCCGCCGCTGTGAAGGGTCAGCTTCAGCACGCCGAAGGTGGTCGCGTTGCGGACCTCGGTATTCGGAGCGTTCGAGGTGAACGAGAACAGGCGCCGCCGTGGCGTGCGCGTCCTACGGGTCGGTTCAGTAACCCTGAATGAGCCGGATCTGGCCGCGGATCTCACCGTTCGGGTTCTTCCGTGTGACTACGTTCACGTAGGCGCGGCCGGTCTTGATCGCTCTAATTGCTTTCGCTGCCAACGTCGCCTTGCCGCGTGTCCCTGACCGACACGGGCGGCAGAGCCTGACCGCGATCGGCCCCGACTTCCCCAGCGCGCCCCTGTGGATGTCGGCGCCGAGGGCCCGACCGCTCAGGTGGCTGAAGGTCAGGCTCCAGGCAACCGTCGTTCTGGAAGCGGTGACCGTGAGCGTGCCGGTGAATGTTCCGCGCGCGGCGCGAACCTTCACGGTCTGCGGCGGCACTTCTTGCCTCGCGTCGAGTGGCGCCTTCAATCCGAACGTGTTGCTGTGGCGGGCGCCGGTTGCGACGCCGGCAACGGTGAAAGCTGCGAGGCCAACCGCCGTCAGCCTCGGTAGGCGCGTTCTCACAGCCTGTCCAGCTTAGCCCGGATAAGAAGCCCGCCGGCCTGGACATTTGCGGCTACAGGCGCTATCAACACATAACGGGTTCGACGAGGCGCATACGAGGGTCGTCACCCCATAGCGGGCTCGGTCCGGGAGTCGCGATCGCGGCTCTGTTCGCGCTTGTGTTCGTCTTCAGCGGAAACGCCCCCGCGGCCGGCTCGCTCACCCAGCTGAGCGCCGATCCGTTTACCAACACGTCGAGCCAACACCGGACGGAGGTCGAGCCCGATACGTTTGCGTTCGGCTCGACGATCGTGACGGCCTTCCAGGTCGGCCGGACCTTCGACGGCGGCTCCTCCGACATCGGCTGGGCAACCTCAGCCAACGGCGGCGGCAGCTGGACGAGCGGCTTCCTCCCGGGGGTCACCAAGTACCAGGGGAGTGGTCCCTATGACCGCGCCAGCGATCCGTCCGTCGCCTACGACGCCCGTCACGGCGTTTGGCTGATCGAGTCGCTCGTGCTCTCGGAGCCCTCCGTCTCCGGGGTGGGCGTCGTTGTCAGTCGCTCGAGCGACGGCGGCTTCACGTGGAGTAACCCGGTCACGGTCGCGAGCGGAAGCGACCTCGATAAGAGCTGGATCGTCTGCGACAACTACCCCGCCAGTCCCTTCTACGGACACTGTTACAGCGAGTGGGACGACCACGGCAACTCCAACCGCATCAAGATGAGTACCTCGAGCGACGGCGGCCTCACCTGGGGTGGCGCCCTTAACACAGGAGACAGCGCCAGCGGGCTGGGTGGCCAGCCTGTCGTGCAGCCGAATGGCCAGGTGATCGTGCCGATCGCCAACGCCAGCGAGACCGCAATTCTCTCCTTCCGGTCGGTCGACGGCGGGGCGAGTTGGCGGAGCACCGTGACGGTCGCCTCGGTCAGCGAGCACGCCGTCGCCGGTGGTCTGCGCACCAGCCCGCTCCCATCGGCCGAGGTCGACGCTTCGGGGAAGGTCTACGTTGTCTGGCAGGACTGCCGCTTCCGCCCCTCGTGCACCTCGAATGACATTGTCATGGCCACGACCACCCAGGCGGGCTACCCGACCTGGTCGAGCGTCAGCCGGATCCCGATCGACGCGACCACAAGCGGCGTCGATCACTTCATCCCCGGGCTCGCCGTCGATCCGACCAGCTCCGGGACTAGCGGCCGGCTGGCGCTTGCCTACTACTACTACTACCCGTCCGCAAGCTGCAGCTCCGCCAACTGTCAGCTCGATGTCGGTCTGGTCTCCTCTTCGGACGGGGGCTCGAGCTGGAGCACGAGCAGTCAGCTCGCCGGCCCGATCGCCCTCAGCTGGCTCGCCGGCACCTCGCAGGGGCCGATGGTCGGCGACTACATCTCAGCCTCTTTCGCCGGCGGAACCGCCCATCCGGTCTTCGCTGTCGCCAATCCCCCGAGCGGCGGCGTCCTCGACGAGGCGATCTACACGACCGGAACCGCGCCGCCGCCAGGGCCTTCCGACTTCTCGATCAGCGCCAATCCCAGCAGCTTGAGCGTGGCGCAGGGAGGCAGCGGCACCTCGACCATCGGCACCGCTGTCACGAACGGCTCGGCTCAGACCGTGAGCCTCACCGCCAGCGGCCAGCCTGCAGGCACCACGGTCAGCTTCAGCCCGGCCTCGGTCACCGCAGGCGGCTCGTCGACCATGACCGTCAACGTCGGCTCGAGCACCGCACTGGGCACCTACACGATCACGGTGACCGGGACCGGCTCGAGCGCCACCCATACGACAACCGTCAGCCTCAGCGTCACAGCAGCAGCTCAGGGCATAGTCAACGGTGGCTTCGAGGCCGGGAACCTGAGCGGATGGACGGCGAGCGGCGCGTTCACCCCGGTGATCAGCACGACTGCCCATTCGGGCAGCTATTCGGCCCGGATTGGCTCCACGAGCGCGGTCAACGGTAACAGCACCCTGACGCAGCCTGTCGCGATCCCGAGCGGCAGCTCGC